>DASYIS010000386.1:0-5640 GCA_035997375.1 Chthoniobacteraceae bacterium | reverse complement strand
CGCCGCGATTCGCCGCCGGCCATGAGCAGCGCGCTGCAGCGCGGGGATTGCGGTAAGGCGCCGGCCATGTCTAGTTAGCTTTGCCAGATGCACCGCATTCGCCACCTCTATCTCTCGCCCGGGCACAATTACTTCGGGCATCACGGCCTCGAGCCGTCGACGCACCCGATGCTGGAAGTGCCGTCGGTGCAGTGCGTGGCGGGAAGAGGCATCGAGGGCGACCGCTTTTTCGATTTCAAGGACGAGTACAAAGGGCAGGTCACGTTTTTCGCGTGGGAAGTGTTCGAGGGGTTGCGGGCGGCGCTCGGGCTGGGCGACGTCACGCCGGCGGGGCTGCGGCGTAACATCGTGACCGAGGGCGTCGACTTGAACGAGTGGATCGGCCGGGAATTCGAGATTCAGGGGCTGCGTTTTGCCGGCACGCAGGAGTGTGCGCCGTGCCACTGGATGGACCGCGCGTATGGGCCCGGCGCGGAGGCGTTTCTGAAGGGACGGGGCGGGTTGCGCGCTCAAATCCTCATCGGCGGAACGCTGACCGTGCAGTAAAACAAGCGCGTGGCTCCTCCGGCGCGCGAAGTCGCTTTGAACGCGCGGCGCGTGCGCCTGTCAGATTCCTACCACATGAAGAAAATGAGCTACCCCAAACTCGGTGCGGCACTCCTGCTGTCCGCCCTTTTACCAATCTCCGGCTTTTCGCAGGAAAAAGCCCAAGCTGAGGCGCCGGCGACGCCGCAGCCGATGCCGACGATCAAATACGATCCGACGCCGCTCCCCGCCAATACGCCCAGCTACGCGCCGGTGGTGGAAAAGGTCGCCCCGAGCGTGGTCACGATTTCGACCTTGAAGCTGGTCAGCGGCAAGGCGCCCGCCAACCCCGGCCTGGGCAAGGACAACCCGTTGTTCAACGATCCCACCTTCCGACGTTTCTTCGGCCTGCCCGATGAGGACGGCAGCGACACGCCGAACCCGCGCCGGCGCACTCAGCCAGTCCCTCCGAAAGGCGGCGACACGGGTAAGAATGAAAAAGGCTCCAAGCGCCAGCCGCTCGGCCTCGGCTCCGGCGTCATTGTCAGCCCGGACGGGTACATTCTCACCAACAACCACGTGGTGGAAGGCGCCGACGAGATCGAAGTGACGATCGGCCTCGCCCAGCATGTCTACAAGGCGAAGAAGATCGGCACCGACCCGAGCACCGACATCGCGGTGATCAAGATCGAAGGCGCGACCGGCAAGGAATTCCCGGCGGTGACGATCGCCGACAGTGACAAGATGCGCGCCGGCGACATCGTGATTGCGGTCGGCAATCCGTTCGGCCTCACGCAATCGGCGACGATGGGCGTCGTCAGCGCCACCGGGCGCGGCGGCATGGGGATCATCGACTACGAGAACTTCATCCAGACGGACGCCTCGATCAACATGGGCAACTCCGGCGGCGCGCTGGTCGATTTCCAGGGCCGCCTGGTCGGCATCAATACCGCGATCTTCTCGCGCAGCGGCGGCAACCAGGGGATCGGTTTCGCGGTCCCGTCGAACCTGGCCCGCAGCGTCATGGAAAGCCTCTTGAAGACCGGCAAAGTGCAGCGCGGCTTCCTCGGCGTCGGCCTGCAACCGCTGACCGACGACCTTGTGAAAGCCTTCAACCTGAAGAGCGACGAAGGCGTGCTCATCTCCGAGGTGCAGCCGAAGAGCCCGGCCGAGAAGGCGGGAGTCCAGACCGGCGACGTGGTGGTGGAGATCGACAACAAGCCGGTGAAGAGCACCCGCGAATTGCAACTGACCATCGGCGCGATGGCGCCCGGCGCGAAGGTCGAGCTAAAGGTCCTGCGCGAAGGCAAGGAGAAGAAAGTGACGATCGACCTCGGCGAGCGCCCGAACAAGAACATCGCCGCGAATGACAAGCCGGCCTCGAGCGCCGATCCCGACGTGCTCGACGGCGTCACCGTCGCGGACATCGAGCCCGAGACGCGCAAGGAATACAACATCCCGGAGTCGGTGAAGGGCGTGGTCATCACCGCGATCGACCCGGATTCGCTCTCCGCCGCCGCCGGCCTGCAGAAGGGCGACGTGGTCCTCGAGATCGACCGTGAACGAATCACCTCCGCCAAGCAGGCGGTCGAAGCGAGCGAGAAGCTGAAGAAGAAGGACAAAGTCCTCCTCCGCGTGCAGTCGAAAAACGCGACGCGCTACGTGGTGGTGGAGAAGAAGTAAGGGGCGGCGGCGAACGCGCTCCGCGAGTATTTGGATGGCGGCCCCGGTGTTTTTCACCGGGGCCGTTTTTTGTTTGGTCGGATAACGCGGCGTGTCCTCCGGGTTCGTAGTTCCGCCTTCAGGCGGCGAGGTTTGCGCTGACCCGAGGTTCGACGCGCTCGCAAAGGTCGCGCCTGGCCGCCTGAAAGGACTGGCGAAACTCCGAACTTGCCCGCAGCCGCCGCGGCTCCTAATTGATCAGGCCCTATGTCAACCACGCTTCCGCAGGATTTCGCAGGCCGCGCCGTGCTGGTCACCGGCTCGGGCACGGGGATCGGCAAGGCGTCGGTGGAGTTGTTTGCGGCGCGCGGCGCGTTCGTCGGCGTCCATTACAACCAGAGCAAAGAGAAGGCGGCGCGGACGCTCGCCGGCATCGAGGAGCGCGGCGGACGGGGCACCCTGCTGCGCGCGGACCTGGCCGTCCCGTCCGAGGCGGAGGCGCTCGTCGGGGAATTCGTCGCCGCGGCCGCCCGGCTCGACGTGCTCGTCAACAACGCGGGCACACCGGTGGCGCGCGCGAAGATCGAGGATTGCCCGCTCGAGCTGTGGAACCAGGTGATCGCGCTCAACCTCACCGGCCCGTTCCTCGTCACGAAGCACGCGATTCCACACCTCCGCCAAAGCGGGCACGGCGCGATCGTCAACAACCTCACGCTTTCGATCCAGACCGGCGGGGCGAACGGCGCCGGTCCCTACGGCGCGGCGAAGGCCGGGCTCCAGGTGATGACCCGCACGCTGGCCCGCGAGTTGGCGCCGCAAGTGCGCACCAACGCCGTCATGCCCGGCGTCATCGAGACGGCGCACCACGAGCAGTTCACCACGCCCGAGCGGATGGAGCAGTACCGCAAGGAAACCCCGCTGGAACGCAACGGGAAACCCGAGGAAGCCGCCGAGGTCATCGTCTTCCTCGCGAGCGACGCCGCGCGGTTCATCAACGGCGCGCTGATCGACATCAACGGCGGGCGGTTCTTGCGGTAACCCCCGCCAAGAGAACACGGCGCGGATGGAGCCCATCCGCGCCGTGACCAACCGAGTGATGACACGGGTTCAGGCCATCGGACGAGGTCCGCGGCGACCCATGAAGAGCGAGACGGCGAACAGCACGAGGAAGACCACAAAGAGGATCCACGCAATGTTCGAAGCCACGCCCGAGACAACTCCCATCCCGAGGAATCCCGCGATGATCGCGATGATGAGGAAGGTGATGGCCCAGGATAACATAGTTTCAGCTCCTTTCTATGCTGACTGAATCGGGGCCGGAGGGGGAAGTGGGCGGGTGGGGGAGGTGGCGGATTCGGTTCCTAATCCTGCTCCTGCTCGTGCTCTTGATCCCCAGCCCAGCGTCGAGCAGGAGCAAGAGCAGGATTAGGAATCCAGCCGTCGAGGCCACTTCTTTGCGTGCGTCCCCCGCCGGTTGCGTTATGTTGTCCCAATGCCGAGTCTTGGTGTCGATCTTGCCGAAGAAATCCTGGAGCTGAAACGTGAGCGCAACGCGGTCATCCTCGCGCACAATTACCAGGTGAAGGAGATCCAGGAGATCGCGGATTTCGTCGGCGATTCGCTCGGCCTCTCGTACCAGGCGGCCAAGACCGACGCCGAGGTGATCGCGTTTTGCGGGGTCCATTTCATGGCCGAGACGGCGAAGATCGTGAACCCGAAGAAGCGCGTCGTTTTGCCCGATCTCGACGCCGGCTGCTCGCTCTCGGAATCGTGCCCGGCCGAGCAGCTCGACGCGTACCTGAAGGCACACGCGGACCGGCAATACTACGTCATCGCCTACATCAACTGTTCGGCCGGCGTGAAGGCGCTCTCGGATTGCATTTGCACCAGCGGGAATGCGGTCAAGATCGTCAACCGCGCGCCGAAGGATCGGAACATTCTCTTCGTGCCCGACCAGAATCTCGGCCAATGGGTGATCGACCAAACGGGCCGGCCGATGGAGCTCTGGAAGGGCAACTGCTACGTCCACGTCGAGTACACGCGGAAATCGATCGAGCGCATCCAGGCGGAATATCCATCGTCGCCGGTGGTGGCGCATCCCGAGTGTACCGCAGCGGTGCGGATGCTGGCGGATGAGGTGTGCTCGACGGAAAAAATGCTCTCGTACTGCCGCGATCATCCCTCGGACAGCTTCATCATCGTGACCGAATCCGGCATGCTGCACCGGCTGCGCCGCGAGATGCCGGAGAAGACCTTCATTCCCGGGCCGACGGACCACTGCGCGTGTGCGGATTGCCGGTTCATGAAGATGAACACGCTGGAAAAGCTGCACGATGCGCTGCTGAACCTGGAGCCCGAGATCGTGCTGCCGGAGGCGATCCGCGCGCGGGCCGAGGTGCCGCTGCGCCGGATGCTGGAGTGGAGCGCCTAAACGTGATGCGTTCGCCGGCGTTGGTTCTGCGTCTTTTGCTCTGCACCCTTCTGGGCTGCGTCGCCGCGTGCTCCAAAAAGGACGCGCCGCCGGCGACCGCGCAGGGGGCGGCGCAGCTTTTCTTCGATCAACTCCACCAGGGAAAACTGGCGCCGGCGTTCGAAAGCACGGCCTTTAATTTCCAGGAGCAGCAGGATCTCAAGTTCTTCACGGAGCGCGTGCGCGAGTATGAACTGCAGGAATCCACCGTCGCCCTGACGCCGCTGCCGGGTGACGCGACGGATGCGAAAACGGCGAAGTTCGACGTCGCGGTGACGATGAAGAACGGGCAGAAATACGCGCTGAACCTGACCATGCAGCAGGAGAAGAATGCCTGGCGCGTCTATGCCCTGCGCGAACCGCGCAACCCGAACACCGGCGTCGGCAAGAACCGTTTCAGCAACGTCGGCGGGCCGGCGGCGATCAGCTACGGGGCGATCAAAAAGGTGCCCGACGATGCCACGGTGCGCCGCCTGGTTCACAACTCGATGATCCTCTTCAGCGACGCGGTCCAGACGGAGTCGTTCTGGGAGTTCTACGAATACGCCTCGGTCGCCTGGCAAAAGGAGCTGACGGAGCAGAAGCTCTCCAACGCGTTTCACTCCTTCATCGAACGGAAGGTGAACATGAGCGGCATCCTCGAGATGCAGCCGATCCTCGACCAACCGCCGGAAATCGGCACGGATGGCTACCTCGTGGTCACCGGCCATTACCCGACCAAGCCGTACGAAGTGCATTTCACGTTACGCTACATTTACGAGCTGCCCGAGTGGAAGCTGCTCGGCCTGAATTGCCATCTCAAGAAAGTGGAAGAGTGATATGAGTCCTTGGTTCTTCGCGGCGGAGCAGCGTCCTGATGTGTAGAGTGCGGCTCTCCCTGAGCCTAGGCGAAGGGGTGCCGCCTCCATTTCCTTGAGCGTCTCAAGTGCAACCGACGCCCAAGAAAAGACGCGGCCCTCTTTGCTTGGGCGGCCTGCCGGCGG
>DASYIS010000385.1:0-10978 GCA_035997375.1 Chthoniobacteraceae bacterium | reverse complement strand
CCGGGCGCGTCCCTTTACATACCCCGCCGTCATGGTACACCAAGTCGCCCTCTTTAAGCTGAAGCCGGAGGTCACTCCCGAGAAGCTCGAGGAGATGATGGTGTCGACGCGCATGCATCTCCTCAAGATCCCGGAGATCCTCACCGTGAAGTGCGGGAAGGCGATCGACCGCGACCAGGACTGGCCGTTTTTCATCACCATGGACTTCGAGTCGATGGAGAAACTCGCCGTCACCGAGGACGACGCCATCTACATGAAATACATCGCGGACGTCATCCAGCCGAACACCTCCGAGCGGCTGGCCCTCTGCTACGAGATGGAGCCGGGCAAGAACGTCCGCTACTCGTAACGGCCCCGCGCCGACCGCCCAACGGGACGGGCTCTACGCAGAGGTGCCGGCCAATCAAACGCCGAAGTGATTTTGCCTACGAATCACACGAATCACACGAATCGGACCCGCAGAAGCGGCCGCCCATCGAAACGTGCGTTCTCATCCTGTTTCTCCGATTCGTGCGATTCGTGTGATTCGTAGGCAAAAAATTCGGCCGCCCCGTTCCCCGCTCCCCGCCGATGACGACCTTTGACTGGCTCCTCCTCGGCACCCTGGCCGGCTACGTCCTGCTCATGTGGACCAATCCCGTGCGCCGGAGCTTGCGCGACGGTTGGCGCGCGGTGAAACGCTACCCGTCCCTCTGGATCATCCTCGGCCTTTGCGGATTCTGCTACTCGGCCTTCTACCTCGCGGCGCGCGTCCGGCTGGCCATCGCGCAGCCGGAGACCACCGTCTTCACCTGGTTTCGCGCGCCGTTTCGTTGGGAGCCGTCGTGGTTCTACGGCACCGAGAAGTCGCTCTGGTACCTGCCGCCGCATGCGCTCGGCCAGGCCGGCCGCGACGCCCTGCTGCCCGCGCTCGAGAGCGCCGCCGGCATCTTCGACAACCTCGTCTCCACCTTCCCGCTCAGCGCCCTCGCCGCCGTCCTGCTCTGGATCAACTGGCAGGGGCACCAGCGCGTCCTCTTCCGCGCGTTGCGCAAACGCTTCGGCCTCCTCGGCTGGCTCCTCCACCTCGCGGTCCTCCTCTGCGCGACCGCCGCCATCGCCAAGCCCGTGCTCCTCTACCTCCAGCCGCCGCTCGATCCGGTCCTCGTCGCGCAATGGCGCCCGGTCGTCGGCTGGCTCTCCTTTCTCTTCGAATACAGCGTCGGCGTCGGC
Source organism: Chthoniobacteraceae bacterium (assembly GCA_035997375.1). GTDB lineage: Bacteria > Verrucomicrobiota > Verrucomicrobiia > Chthoniobacterales > Chthoniobacteraceae > DASYIS01. The sequence goes on along the minus strand of DASYIS010000385.1, from coordinate 9,766 downwards.
GTGCAGATCTACCTCATCCTGCTGGCGTACTGCTGGTTTCGCGGCATCACCTTCAGCCCGCAGCACCTGCTCGATGTCGCCATCCGCCGCTTCTCATGCGTGCTGCGCTGGGCGTTCGTCGTCCTCTTCCTGAGCACCGTCTTCATCGACCTCCCGCTCACCCTGCGCAACTTCCCGCAATTCGCCGCGCTCCTCCCGGCCGGTCGCGGCGTCTTTGAGGAGCGCCTCACGCTCGTGCGCATCCTGCTCACCGCCGTCCTCCTCGTCTTCGCCACCGTCCAGATCACCCTCACCTTTCACAGCGAAAAGCTCCGGCCGGCGCTCGCGGATCATTTCCGTTTCGTGGCGAAACACGGATGGGCCCTCCTCTGGCTCATCATCATCGCCGTCATCCATTTCTACGCGATCAATCTGCTGAACCTCCTCATCCAGCGCGGCGTCGGAGACGGCACCTCGCTCGCGATCTTCTGGGAGTTGCTCTTCCCCTGGCTGAACGCCGCCGTCGGCGCCTGGCTCCTCGCGAGCTGGGCCGGCGTCTTCCGCCGCGCGCAAAGCAGCCGCTCGCAGGCGGCGACGCTCGCGCATTTCTGAGGGGCGGCGCGAGCTCGCCACTACGCCACCGACTCCTGCCGCGCCGGCGCCGGAACCGCCGCGCCGGTTTCCCCGGCAAACTCGAGCGCCCCTTCGAGTGCGAGTTGGATCTCGTGAGCCGCCGCCTCCCGGCTCTCGCCATGGGCCATGATCGTCGGCCACTCCGCCACGTGCGCCACGTAGCACTCATCGCCAGCCTCGCCCGACCAGCGGATGCGGATTTCGTAGTCGCGTGGATTTGGCATATCAAAGCCCTCGTTTGGATTTCAGGATTTCCGCGTACTTTCGGGCATTATTTTCAAAAGCCTCGATCTCCCGCGCAAAGCGCCGGAGGTGTTCCTCGACCGTTCGCAACGTGACGCCATGCTCGAGATAGAGGGTCGCACGCAGGCCGTCGGAACCGGCGGCGCTGATGTGCGCCGCGTCACGGTTCCACGCATCCATCGCGGCAAGGCCGGCCCGTTGATTCGACCAGCCATAGCGCAGCGTGAGTGGCTGCTCTGCCGTCTTCGCGACTCGGCCCCGCGCCGCCGCCGGCGGTTCGCAGCCACCGGAAAATGCCATCGCCTCGAACTGCCGGCGCCCGCTTCCCAAGCCAAAAGACCCCATGCCGCGCTCCTCGAAGCGCAGTCCCACGCGACGTGCCACGAAGTGCATCTCCGGCCCCCCGACCGATCGCACCACGGTCTCCGGGCGCAGGTCCGCAGCCAAGAGCGCGGAGGCCCAGAGGAAGGAACAAAGGAGGAGTAATGTTTGACGTTCACTTCGCGATCAAGTGACCACGAAAACATAGTACACGGCGGCGCTGAACAGGATGAGCAAAACGCCGATCGCGACGAAGCCCGATCGGCCAAGTGGCTGCGGAGGCGAAAACACGTGCCCGCAACTCTTGCACTTGGTCATCAGCTGCAGCCCGGAGCTTCGAACCAGAAAAGGAATGAGGAGTCCGCCGAACATCGTCGCCAGGCAGCCCGCCGCCATGGGCCCCGTACTGCCGTCCTGGCGCGCCACCAAGCGAAAGCCTTTGGTTGAACCACACTGCGGGCAAATCATGGAATCAGTGGGCGGCGGGGATGCGGGGGTCATGGAGAAGAGCCTGAGGCTGCGGTTGATCGAAACAGCGGACCGCCGGTTACCAAACCAGCACGTAACTGGGCTCGTTCCCGAAGACGAAGCAGCTCCCGCTGAGATAGATCTCACCGCGCTGATGGCGTTCTCTGCCTTCCCGACTCGGAAGGCCGGTCGCGTAGGGCACGAAGTGCGGAGGTCCCGGAGCGTTGTGAAAGGTGATGTCGATCGGCAGCAATACGGTGACGAGAGCTGCGACAAAAAACCCGGTCGCCCAGCGGCGCAAGACCGGGAAGCCAAACTGGACCAAGCCCAGGAGGATGGCGGCCGCCATGAGGAGACCGGATAACACGCGAGGAAGGAGCGTGAACCAGCCGGCGAAGAGGACCAGGATCAGCAGCCACCTGACCATCCGAATGATGTGTTGCTTCTTCATGGGAGGGGCGGTCGACCGGCCGCAGCCTTGAACATGCCCGTTCCCCGCTGGAATTCAAGGAGCACGCGCGCTCATCACCCGGCTCCCTTTCCCATTGCGGTCTTTCCGACTTTGCGCCACACTCCTGCCATGCGCCGCGTCACGCTTTTGCTGTTGGCCCTGTTCATCGCTTCGACTTCACTGGTGCGCGGCGCGCTCGAAGCTCCCCCGGCGTCGGTCGATCCTTCACAGCCGCATCGCAGCTCCGACGAAGTGAAAAAAGCCCTCTCCGCCGTCATCGAAGGCCAGCTCGCCGCGTTCCGCGCCGAGGACTACGCCAAGGCCTACACCTTCGCCGCCACCGAGATCAAGGGGATGTTCAGCAAGGAGAAGTTCGAGCAGATGGTGAAGGCCGGCTACCCCGTCATCGCACACTCCACGACCGCGGAGTTCGGGATCGCCATCGACAGCGGCGACGAGGCCGTCGTCAGCGTCAAGGTCATCAGCGGCGACAAGAAGAGCGTCACCTACCAGTATCACCTCATTAAGGAAAAAGGCGTCTGGCGGATCGGCGGCGTGAGTGAGGTGGAGGAAGGCCGCGGGACGATCACGGTGTAGCGGGAGGAGGGGGAGACAAGGAGGGAGGGAGGGAGGGAGACTGTGCGCCGCCCGCCCTTTCCGTCTCCCCCTCTCCCTCCCTCCTTGTCTCCCCCCTCTTCCCGCTCAGCTCACCTTCGCCAACTCCGCCCTACCCGCCGCCACCAGGTGCGCGCGGTACACGCGGTTCTCCGGCAGCTCCAGCCGCGGGTCGCGCTCGATGAGCACATACGCGGTGCCGCGCGCCTGGTGCATCAGGTCCGCGTCCTTGCGCATGTCGCCGAGCTTCAGGCCCGAGAGCCCGCTTTGCGCGGTGCCGAGCAGGTCGCCGGGGCCGCGCGTTTGCAGGTCGGCCTCCGCGATCTTGAAGCCGTCCGACGTGCTCTCGAGGATGCGCAGCTTTTCCAACGCCTCGGGATCGTCCGCCGAGCTGAGCAGGATGCAGTAGCTCTTGTGCTCGCCGCGCCCGATGCGGCCGCGCAACTGGTGCAACTGCGCGAGCCCGAAGCGCTCCGCGTTTTCGATCAGCATCAGGTTCGCGTTGGGCACATCGATCCCGACCTCGATGACGGTGGTCGCGATGAGCGCCTTCGTTTCGCCGCGGCGGAAGCGTTCCATGATCGCCTCCTTTTCCTCCGGCGGAATGCGCCCGTGCAGCAGGTCGCACGGCAGCGGCGCCAGCAGCTCCTGCCATTTCTTGAACTCGGTCGCCGCCGCTTTCGCCTCCAGCTTTTCCGACTCATCGATCAGCGGATAGACGATGTACGCCTGCCGCCCCGCCTCGAGATGCTGGCGAATGAACTTCGCCGCCTCGGGCAGCTTCGACGGCTCGCGCGCGGCGGTCACGATCTTCCCGCGATTGCGCGGCAGCTCGTCGAGCACCGAGATGTCGAGGTCGCCGTAGACCGTCATCGTCAGCGTGCGCGGGATCGGCGTCGCGGTCATCACGAGCACATCCGGCGCGCCCGCCGCGCGATCGCGCAACCGCGCGCGCTGCAGCACGCCAAACTTGTGCTGCTCGTCGATCACGACCAGCCCCAGCCGCGCGAGCGGCGTCGCCTCGTCCTCATACAAGAGCGCGTGCGTGCCGACGAAAATCTGCGGCGCCCCTTCGCCGCTCGTGTCGAAGAGCGGCAACAGCGAGTCCTCCTTGCGCGACCCGGTCCGCAGCGCCACCGAGATGCCGAGCGGCTCCAGCAGCCGGCGAAAGTTGAGGTAATGCTGCTCCGCCAGGATCTGCGTCGGCGCCATCAGCGCGGCCTGGAAGCCCGCCTCCACCGCGAGCAGCATCGCCGAGAGCGCGACCAGCGTCTTGCCCGAGCCGACATCGCCGTGGAGCAGGCGATTCATGCGATGCGTCGAGAGCATGTCGTGGCGGATCTCCACGATCACGCGCTCCTGCGCCCTGGTCAGCGGAAACGGCAGCCGCGCATGCAGCTTGCGCATCAGCTCGCCCGAGGCCGCGTGCTTTTCGCCCAGCTCCGCGCGCTGCGCCTCGTGCTGCGCCGCGATCGCGAGCTGCATGCCAAAGAACTCCGTCAGCACCAGATGCCGCCGCGCCTGCTCCAGCGCCTCCCACGAGTCGGGGAAATGAATCTGCCGCAACGCCTCCGCGCGCGCCATGCCATCGAGCGACGCAGGAATGAGATTCGGCGCCGCCGCCGGCGTCAGCAGCGCCAGCGTCGCGTACACCAGCTCCCGCAGCGCCCGCGCCGGCAGACCCTCCGTCGCGCGATGCACCGGCACGATCCGCCGCATATGGATCGACGCATCGCTCCCCGGCTCCGCCACCTCGAACTCCGGCGCATCGAACGAAATCTGCGCCCCCCACCGCTTCGGCCTCCCATACACCACCAGTTCATGCCCCACCGAGATCGCCTTCTCCACCCACGGCTGATTGAACCACTTGCAAACCAGCCGCCCCGAAAGCGCATGCCCCTCCGCCTCCTCCAGATGCACCTCAAACAGCCGCATCCGCCCGCGCAACCGCTTGAGCGTCGTCTTCTTAACCACCCCGCAAACACACCGCGCCTCCTCGCTCTCATGCGTCGGGAAAGCCTCAAAATGCGACCGGTCCTCATAGCGCTTCGGGTAATGCGTCAGCAAATCCCCCACCGTCAGCAACCCCGCCCGCTCCACCTGGCGCAAGCGCTGCGGCGAGAGCGCGAGCTCGCGGAGGGGGGTGGTGAGGGTCATGGGGATTCACTGGCGACTACTACATGGCCCGGGCAAGCGACGCAAAGGCACTCGCATCGACTACCGGTTTTTCCGGGCCCATCACCTTCCCTGATCTTTCTGCTCCTCAAGCAGGGAGATGAAGGAGCAAGCCAGTTCCACCTCCTCCGGGAGATCCCCAAGGAGACCCTCCAACAAATTGCAAGCGACCCTGCCGGCGGGATCTACGCAGCGAAGGATTTCCTGGGACATTCGAGCGTCACCACGACTGAAAGGCACTACGGTGCGTAGCTCAAAAAGAACAAAGCCCTTGAGCACTGAGCCCGCGTCCTGCTTGAAGGAGGCGCTTGACTCTCCCGCACGATGAGGGCCAGAGTTCTCTGGCCCTCAAGATAAACATTGAGACTCACCGCCTTCGGTGAGACTGTCCGACACGTGATCAAATTCGCTTTCAAAGCCAAAAAGAGCGCGCAAGCGGCTTCGCTTCTCCTCGCAAGGAACGGCGGGGACATGCAGAAGTACTGCTTCATCAAGATGCTGTATCTGGCTGATCGCAAGGCTTTTGCCCGATGGGGAGAGCCGATCACTGGAGACCACGCGGTTTCAATGCAGCATGGTCCAGTTTTGAGCGCCATCTACAATCTCACAAAGGGAGAACTCCCTCACCTGAGAGCGAATTGGGAGCCGTTCATCTCCGACGCTGACCCTGAAACCCACCAGGTTTCGCTCAAGGAGAATCCGGGAACGGACAAGCTTTCACGCGCGGAAATCAAAATCCTTGAGGACATCTACGCCGAGTTCAAAGACTTCACCTGGAAGCAGATGAAGGACTACTGCCACGAGTTTGAGGAGTACGACCAGACAGTTGGCAAGGGCTCTCGCCCGATTGCCACCGAGAAGATCATGGAGGCGGTGGGGAAGAGCGACGAAGAGATTCGGCAGAAGCAGCAGGATCTGAACGAACTCAAGTTGATGGAAGCGCTGTTTGCGACTCGCTGAGTCCTCTACTGGAGGAACTTGAGGTACTCCTCAGCGAAGTGTTCGGACTCCAGGAAGCCTTGGACCATGCGCTGGAGGATCGCTGGCGGGCAAAGCTGTTGGAAAACATGACACTGCCCGAGGCTCGCTTGCAGGTCCTGAACCTTCCACAGCTTTGCGCTCCGGTAGCGGACGGCACTCGGCTTGGTAACGGAAACATGCTCTCCCTCCAGGAGAATGCACGTGGAATCCTCGTTTTCCGCATCGGTGATGTTCACGGTCAGGACCTCGCCGCCCACGGCATCTGAAATCACGAACCAGCGGTGCGCCCCGTGAATAGGCGGGATGAAGACTGTTCCTTTCATATTGTGGTTCCTCCGGGTGCAGGGATGGGATGATTACGGCGGAGGGGAACCGTGGTGGTGAGAGGCGCGGGCGCGGGAGGAGCCATGGGCGGCTCACTTGGGCCGGGAGGGGGCGGCGGCGGGAGGGGCGCAGGAGGAGGAAGCGGTGGAGTGGGTGCGCCGAGGTTCGGTGGAGGCACGGGGATTCCCGCTTGGGAACCGATAGCGATGGCCTGAGCCATGAGGGTCACAAAAAGGCGGTCGTCCACGTCTTTGCGCCGGCGATGAATCACGAGGTAGGGATTCAGGATGAGAGCGTATCCACGCGGACCCCAAGGGCCGGGAGCCAGACGGATGAATCCCTCTTTCTCCAAACGATCCAGTCGGGTGGCCCAGATTCCGGGTCCCCGCTGGGTGCTGAAGCCCGAGGCGAGCGCCTGCTCCACGGGCTTGTCCAGTTTCACATAGCACTCGTCATAAACCCGGCTCCAGAGATCCAAGTAAGTGGAGCCCACCGGAGCGTTCTTGGTCAGGAGGTCCAAGATCTGAATAATGATGGGCAGCGTCCGCGGAATGATGACGAAGCCCGTCTCCTTTTTACGGTTCCAGAGATCCAACTCGGAAAGCCCCGGCCAGAGCTGGCTGCGCAAGAGCAGGCGCTGAGCCGCCATCTTGGCGCTTCGGGATTGAGTTGGGGAGGGGCTGGCCATGAATTGAAAACAGGAGAACTGTTGCCCAAACCATGGATTATGTCGAAGGGTTGTTTAGCGGCCGAGGCCGGATTTCCCTACGGAAACGGCATTCCTGCCTAGACCGAGAACGCTTTCCAGCCGACTTGTCAGACAAATCTTCGCAATAACCGTTGTAACCAACGATCAGAAAACCTTGTGTTTATGCTGGTCTCGCTCAAAATTGCTGTGGTCCGTTGTATTCAGACGTGAACTGTGGTCCATTGTGTCAAGGATGTATCATGGAGTGACATTTTTTTCGTTTCCACGCTCCTCATTTCTCGGCTTTTGGCGGCATTTTCCGGGAACTGCACTTCCCCCCTCTCGCTCCCAAATTAGCAAAGCGCTTTGGCAGTAGGGCGAGACGCAGGCAAATCGGGGGACAGAAGAGCCCGCGGCCTCGATCGGTATCGACGAAATTAGTGACGCGAAGGGGCCATTCCTCCTGGCGGAAGGTGGGTTGAAGGGTTCAGTCAAGATATCTTAACAATAGTCTCAAGGCGCGGGCTGCGTCTAGCGACGTACCGCCGAGAACTCAAGCCTCCGAAGCAGTACCCGACGAAGTGCTACCCTTAGGAGATGAAGAACGATATCGAATCCGCTCCTGTGAAATTCATTTCCAGAACAGGATCGTGGTGCGTCCGACCGCGGCCCGCCCTCGCAGCAGCACCCTTTCCCAAGCAAAGTGCTCACTCTATCGTTGCCGGCGGGGGATGGAGAGCTCGCATCACCTCGCCGATTGCGGATCGAGCCCGGTCAGGTTCGTGCCTGTGCAGATTGCAATCCATGCATGCAAGCGCCAGATTCTCTATCTCGGAAGGAGCAGAAGGGGTCAGGCGACAAATCTTGACAGCGGGACTATGCGCGACCGCAGCTTGCATCTGCTAATCCTCCCGCTCCCGCACCAACCCCGGAGTCGCCCGATCCGTCAGGAGGCCAGCAAACGTCATGCTTTCTCCTGCAGCGTGGCGATGAAGTAATTCGCGTGGATGTACCCCTCGTACTCCGCACGCTCGTCGTCGGTGAGTTCGCCCTCGTTCGCCTTCTCCGCCAGTTCCTCGATTCGCTCCTGCAACGCTTCATCTCCGTGGAAGTCCACAATCTGCATCGCCTGGTCGCGGCTCAGAATCCGCAGCAAAGGCGCGGTCGCCCGGACGAAGGCGGCGGCATCGGTGAGCGGAGGCATGGGCGTAGGATGCCGCGCCTTCGGCTCGTGGTCGAGCAGCGGGCGAGCGAATCAGGGCGACTGGTGGTCGGAGTTTATCTCGCCCGAACCGCTGCGGCAACTCCCCGCAATTCCGACTCTGTGAGGCGATAGGACGCGGGACCGATGCAGCTGCGTGCTGGCCACAGGCAGCTGGTCCGGGGAGCACACGCGCCCCGCGTGTTCTGGCCGGCGCCCTCGCCGGGCAGCGCGTCTCCAACACGCTGCGGTGGAAACTCGCCAAACGGTGTGCTGCGCGCCACGGGATTCGGCGGGGGCGCCGAATCCGGCACGCGGGGCGCGTGCGGTCCCCGGACCATTTGCGTTCCGTGCGTCGCCCGTTGCGCGCATCTTCTCGTTCGGCCGATGCCGAAACGCCGACTCTTCCATCGGCGCTCCTGAGGAGCGAAAGCTGGTAGCCTGGTTGACGGCGGTTGCCGATTAATCGCAAGTAAGAGCTACTTCCTCGGGGCCTTCACGCACCCCTCCGCCGAAACCTGTCAACCGGTTAAGATCGGCGTTAAAGGGGTCGAGATCGGCTGAGATCGGCTGAGATCGGCTAAGGTCCCTTTTCGGAAAAAAGGGTGTGGTAGGGGTGGGGCATGCAAAAATCAGCTCTATCTCCATCGTCTGCTTCACCCTCTGTTTTGTCGTCTTCCGCGGCTGCGCCGGCGCCGGCGCCGGGCGGGCTGGAACGGCCGAAGGGGATGGGGCGGCCGAGTCTCTGTGATGGGCGGATGGTCGATCTGTTGTGCTCGTTCATCCGCGAGACGGGGGTGTCGGACAGCGGGGCGGCGGCGCGGGCGAGTGTGCATCCGTCGACGGTGTCGCGGTGGAAGCGGGATTGCCCGGACCTCGCGATCCTGCTGCGGGCGGCGCGGGAGGATTTTCGCCAGGTGCAGCTCGAGGTCATCGAGCGCGAGGCGCAGGCCGGGCGGGCGACGAGCTGGCGGGCGGCGGCGTGGTTCCTGGAGCGGGTCTTCCCGGAGGATTACGCGCCGCGGGCGCGGGAGCGGGCGCGGTTTCAGGAGCGGTACGAGGCGCGGTGCGCGGCGGAGGTTGGGGAAGAGGGGGAGACGGGGGGACAAGGAGAGGGGGAGATGGGCGGAGCGGCGCGCGACGGGGGAGAGGCGTTGCAAAATGTGCGAAAGTCCACGGAGGCGCCGGCGCGGCTGGGCGGGGGGCAGCCGGAGGCGGGGGCGGCGGAAGAGAGGGAGACGGGGAGACAAGGAGAGGGGGAGATGGGCGGGAAAGCGCTCCACCGGGCCGAGGTGTTGCAAAATGTGCAAAAGTCGCCGGCGTGGGAGCCCGCCGCCAGGGCGAGGGCGACGGCTGGGGCCGAACCGGCCGTCGAGATGACGCTGGACGAGGCGCGCCGGGCCGATTGGGCGGGATTTCGTTTCCCTGAGAGGCCGTTGCAAAATGTGCAAAAGTCGCCGCTGGCCGGGCCGATGCAGCCGCCGCGGGCCAAAGCCGCAAGCCAGGGAGGGAATGACCACGGATGGCACAGATGACACGGATTCCGGAAACATCCGTGCAATCCGCGAAATCCGTGGTCCTCTCTGAATTGAGGGCGAACATGTTTTCGACAATTCCTGTGCGGCCAATCGCGAACTATTGCCGCGGAACCGTAGCGCAAGCCTCCGGCTTGCCGTATCGCAAGCGT
>DASYIS010000384.1:0-37679 GCA_035997375.1 Chthoniobacteraceae bacterium | reverse complement strand
CTTGCCCGCCGGGTGGCAAAGCGTCAGCGCGCAGTCGGTGAGGGCTGGCGGGGCTCCTCGGTCGACTGCTCCGCCCCGCCTTCGCCCGCTGTCGGGCAGGATGCCCTCCACGGCGGGCGGGACGCCACGCCCTACCCGAGGCCCCTGCACCGGCTGTGCCAGGCTTTCACACCGTCTCGTTTCGTCACGAGGGGCGCATCTTATTCTTGCGCCGTACCCGCTTCCCCCCGCCCCGCTCACTTCGGCTGATACGTGATCCACATCGGCGAGGCCCACACGAGATTCCCATCCTTCTGCTCGCCGCGGAAGTAGTAGTAGCTCGCCTTGCCGGCCACCGGCTTCGGATCGGTCCACGTAAAGTCGAACTTGTCGGTGTCGCCGAAGTACTTAGGAAGCTCCGTTTCCACGTCGTCCTTCACCATGACCACTTTGGTAAACGGCGCGGTGCCCACAAGGTGGAGCGTGATCTTCGGCGCTTCGGCGGTGGTGAATTCATCACCCATCACGTGCTGCTTTCCGCCGGCGACACAGCGGCTGTCGGCGAGGATGTTCGTCGTCGAGGCGTAGGTGTGACGCTTTTTCATCGCCGCCACGATCGCCTCGCGCGAGTTGTCCTCGGCGTAAACCATCGCGTAGCTGATGTGCGTGGAGGTGTGGTCGCTGCTCGACTCGAAGCTGAATTTGTAACCCTTGAGCAGCGCGAGATTGATGAACCCCTTCGGCTCCCAGCCGCCGATGGCGTCCTCCGCCGTCGGGCAGCGCGGCGCGCCGGGGCGCTCGTAGTTTTGCCGGCAGCCCTGGTAGATTTCCACCATCGGCTCGACCGCGGGATCGTTGTCGCGCCAGTCCGTCCCCATGCCGGTGGTGCTGGTGTGCGATGCGCAGACGCCGTCGAAAAGATGCAGGTATTTGTAGAGCATCAGCGTGTCCGGCGCGTGCCCGTCGAAGTCCCGCGTGGTGATCGGCAGCCGCGGCAGGGTGCGGATGCCGCGCCGCGCAAAGACGACGTTCCGGTGCCCCTCCGGGTACTTGACGCTGCGCTCGTACGTGAACATGGGATCGAACGCGCCGGGCAGGAAGAACGCGTCGGTCGTCTTTTGCGTCAGCCACCACGGGTACTCGCGCCCGGCCCCGTTGTCGTGATCGCCGCAACCGAGCCAATCCATCGCCGCCACGTCGATCGCATAACGCCACATGTCCTCGACCGGCCCATCATTCGCGCCATCGCCGCTGATCTCCGTATGCCGATGAAACTCGCCGCGCAGAATGCGTAGCTCCTTCCCGTCGACCGACGTGCGGTACTCGCGGCAGCGCGCGATCGCCTCGCGCTCGGCCGTGGTCGCCGGCGTGGCGGCGACGTCACTCTTCGGGGCTTTCTTGGAAGGGACGAGCGTCGCCGCCGCAGGCGCCCCCGCCAGCGCGAGCCGGCTGAGATACAGGTCGTTGTCAAAGGGATCGCTCCCCGACTCGAGCGAGATATTCGTCCCGGGCCCTTTCCCGACGATATGCCGGTCCTGCCGGTGATCGCTTGAGTGCGCGATGAGCAGGCCGCCATCCTTCGTCGCGACGACGGCCGGCGTGTTGTAGAGCAGGTTGTCGGAGTGCGGCACGAGGATCGGCCCGACCCACTTCCCGCCGTCGTAATAGGTCGCCCAGTTGAACCAGAGCGAGCCGAGCGGCACGTGGAAATCGTTCTGCCGCGCGCGCGCGAAAAGCCAGACGCGTCCCTCGGCGTCGCACACGACCCGGGCGATGTTGTTGTGCGTGTTATCGCGCTTCGACTCGGCCTCCTCGCCGGCCTTGCGGGTCTCTGCGCCGGGCTCGATCGGCGGCACGCGCAGGTTGTTCTGCCGGCGGCCTTTCACCGCGCCGGGCAGCGCTTTGGCCAGGTCGCCGACGGGTTGCATCCACTGGCCGTTCTTCAGCACCGCGACGCCGATCTGGCGGTCCTTGTAGAGCCCGTTGCCGTTGGGGGCATAGGCGCCGAACTCCTTCCCCCATGTCGGCCCGCTCTCTTCCCACGAAATCCAGAGCGCCCCCTCGTGATCGTACGCCATGGCCGGCCGCGCCTCGTAGTCTTCCGAGTTCGCCACCGGCCGCGCCTCGCCCGCCTTGCCGCCGGTGAACTCGCGCACCCAGACATCGTAGTCGCCCTTCTCATACGTGTCCCACGCGATGGCCACCCGCCCGTCGCCCGCCGCCGCGATCGCCGGCGCCCAGCAGTTGCGCGTCTGCGTGCTCACCTGCACGGGCTCGGACCAGCCGGCCCCCTCCTGGCGCCGCGCGAAAATGCGGAAGCCCTTGCCTAAAGCGCCCTGCCAGGCGATCCAGACGCGCCCCTCCTTGTCCGTCGCCGCCACGGGCCAGACGTTGCTCTCGGGCGAGGTGGAAAGCTTCACCGGCTCGCCGGGTTTCCCGCCCTTCACCGGCCGCGCCCAGATCTCGAATTTCGGCGCCGGGTTGTCGGGGAACGGTTTGTACGCCGTATTCTCCGCCCACGCCACCCACACCGTCCCGTCGCCGGCCACCGCGACCGCGCTCTTGTAAATGTCGCGCCCCGCCGCGGTGATCGCCACCGGCGCGCCGGCCTCGTGCCCGTTCACCGGCTGGAGCCAGAGCTGATCGGCGCCCGGCGGCTTGGCGAGGAACTTCAGGTCCGCGGGCTCCGCCTGGTAACTCTTCGCCCGCTCATTGCGATCGATTCCCGGCGTGTAGCGCGTGTACGCCACCCACGCCGCGCCGTCGGGGCCGGTCGCCGCGCTCGGGTAATCGTCATCGCCCCCCTCGCTCGTCATCGGGAACGCCGCCGCCGTGCGCTGCAACTCCACCGCTCCCTTGAGTTGCTCCACCGTCTTGCCCAACGGCACCTCCGCCAGCTTGAAAACCACGTCGCCCTGCGGCGTCTTGATCGTCACCTGCGACTCCTCCGTCACCCCGGTGAAAGTCAGCACTACGCCATTGTCACCCATCGCCACGCCGGTCGCCGCCTCCGCCGCCCCCTGCTTCGCCTTGAGCGGATTGTTGGTTCGGCGATCGAGCACCATCGGCCGCGTCCGCGCCTTCCACCCCGTCGTCCCGTCCACCGCATCCTGCTGCAAAAAGCGCCACCCGCCGATGAGCGCCACCTTCCCCGGCGCGACCGTCACCGTCCCATCCCAAGCCGTCGCCTCCTTGTCCGTCAGCCCGAAGCGCATGCGAATCCCGACATCGTCCGCGCGCGCGGCCGCCGTGGAAAGGAGCAGGAGGAGGGGAAGAACGAGGGATTTCATATGGGGTGGGGAAGAAACCCCGGCACACGGGTTCGGTTGCGCCGTGGTCCGCTCAGTCCCTGAGCGGCTCACGGCAGACCGCACAGGGGACTGTGCGGACCACAGTGCAGCCCGACCCGCGCCGACCGGAGGGCAGCCGTCACGGGTCGAAAGCGCAAAGTTCCGGCCGCTATGCCTTGGGGCCGCCTCCCTGGTCCCATGAATCATACAACTCCCGCACGGTCTCACGGTTCAGGATGATGATCGTAAAAATGCCGAGCGCCGTGCCGAGGGGAATGTGCAGGCAATTCACGCCGGCGACGATCATGGAAAAGGTCCGGCTCTTCCGGGCGCGGATCCGGATCGCCGACATCACGTTCAAGATTCCTGAGACAAGGCACCACGCTCCGAAAGCGAGATAGAACCATTTGAGGACGGCAAAAATCTCCTTCACCGGTGGCGGGTCCACCTTTTGGTCCTGCCACATTTTCGGGTTCGAAAACACGGCCTGGAACATCATGTAGTGGAGGACAATGAAGAGGATGCCGAGGAGGGCGAGCCCCGCGCAGACGAAATGAAAGACGGCCAGCAGCTTCAAGTGTTCTGAATCGATCTTGCGCTGGTCCCGCAAGATGGGAGGTGGGTAGCTCATAAGAAGTCCGATGCGGACAGCCGGCGATCTTCGCCAGGCGGGGGTGCTCCTGTCGACCTCAATCCCGGCCGCCCGCGCTTGCCACGGCGGAGGAATCGTTGGAAAGCTGTCCCGGTCCGGCGACTCCTCATCCCACATGGCCCTCTTCCGCCCCAGCCGCCAGGCGCTCCTGCGCGGGTTCCTGCCGCTGATTCTGCTTTCGTACTTCGGCACGCTCGGCCTGGCGGCGCTGCTCTTTCCGGCGCCGTACGACTGGCGCTACCGCGTCGTTTCGAATCTCCTCTCGCCGCGTGACGATCCGCACTGGTATCGCATCCCATCGATCGGCATCGCGGTCGCGGGCGTGCTGATGCTGCCGCTCGCCGCGTACCTGGAGGCGCGTCTGCGCCCGGTGGCGCCGCGCTGGGCGCGCCTGGCCCGCGGGCTGTTGAGCGGCGGGATCGTGCTGCTCATCCTCGCCGCGCTCGTGGTCCCGCAGCACGTGCGCCCGGTGCTCGGCCTGCCCCGTCTGCACGAGATGCTGAGCCGCACGTCGGCGATCTGCTTCGGGCTCGGCATGCTCGCCTGCTGCGTCTGCGCGTGGTGCGACCGGAAGCGCGCGCGCATCCTTGATCCGCGCCTGCTGCCGGCCTGGTGCGCGCTGAGTCTGCTCCCCATCGCCGGCATTCTGGTCAGCGAGGCGCTGCTCTTCGCGGTCCGCCTCTTCCCCGTCTGGGGCGCGCCGGTCAAGGCGTCCCTGCGCCACTCCGTGGTCTGGCACCTCGGCTTCTGGGAGTGGATCGGCTCCGCCGCCGTGTTCGCGTTTTTGGTGATCGCGACGTGGTACCTGCCGGCGGAGGAGTCATCGGTAGGTCAGTGATCAGTTCTGCCTTTCGCGCAGAAGCAGCGACCTCGCTCGGCTGTCATCCGGAGAGAACGCGAAACGACACGACTTCGGTCAACCTGCCTTGGGAATGTTTCCGCGGGGCCGCCTCCACCGTGACGCAGTTGACACACACCATCCCTCGACTTCCTCACCCGCCTGCCTTTATCCTCAAGGTGCACCGGCTTTACGTTTCGCCTTTCCCTTGGAAGACGGCCCCGAGCCGTCACGCAGATGAAATCCTCCCTCCACTCGCTCCTGGCGGCGGCCACGGTCTGCCTTTTCCTTTGCGGGAAGGCGGCGTGCGCCGGGCCGGCGCTCGACCTCACGCCGGAAGAGGCGGCGTTTCTGCGGGAACACCCGGTCTGGCGCGTCACCGGCGCCTCTTACCCGCCGTATCAGTGGCTCGATGAGAAGGGGCAACTCCACGGGATCGCGGCGGACTATTGCGAGCTCCTCAAGTCGCGGTTGAACGTGCAGTTGCAGATCGTCCCGGTCGAGTCGTGGACCGCCAGCCTGCAAGGGCTGCGCGAGAAAAAATTCGACCTGGCGCTGCTCGCCGCGCGGACGCCGGATCGCGAGGAATACCTGCTCTTCACCGCGCCGCTCCTCGATCTGCCGCCGGCGATCATCACGCGTTCCGACGACCGCCGGATTCATGGCCTCGCCGATCTCGCGGGCCGCCGGGTGGTCGTGGCGCGCAGCTACCCGCTGCACGAGGCGCTGGCGCGCGACCATCCGGAAATCGTGCTGCTGCCGCGGGACGACGAGCAAAGCGCCGTTTCCGCGGTCGCCCTGGGCGATGCCGATGCATTCGTCGGCGGCCTCGCGGGCGCCACGCATGCGATCGGCCGGCTGGGCATTGGCAATCTCAAGGTGGCCGGCGAGCTGCCGTACGAATTTCAGTACGGCATCGCGGTGCGCAAGGACTGGCCGGAGGCGGTGTCGATCCTGGACAAGGCGATCGCCGGCATCACCGAGGACGAGCAGGCCGCGATCCGCCGCCGCTGGATGGGCGCGCAGGCCGGCGGTCTCACGCTGCGGCGCGTCCTGGTGATCGGGATTCCCGCGCTCATCGCGGCCGTCCTGCTGACCCTCGTCATCGTGAATCGCCGGCTCCGGCGCCTCGTGGTGCAGCAGCGGCAAACCGCGGAGGCGTTGCGCGCGAGCGAGGAGCAGCTGGAAGAGACGATCCGCAAGCGGACGAGCCAGTGGCAACTCGCCGAACAGCGCCTGCGCGAGGTGACCAACCGCCTCCCCGGCGCCGTCTACCAGTTCCTCATGAAGCCCGACGGCGCGTATGCCTTCAGCTTCTGCAGCGAGGGGTTCGAGGAGATGACGGGCGTCTCCCCCGAGGAGGCGCTCCGCGATATCCAGACGGTCTGGGCGAACATCGATCCGGATGACTTGGCGGAGCTCGACCGGCGGGCCAAACACTCCGCCGCCACCATGACGCGCTACTCGCAGGATCTGCGGTTTCGCCACCCCGATGGGCGGCGCTGGTGGATCCGCGCCGAGTCCGAGCCGGAGCGCGACCCGGATGGGACGATCCGCTGGAATGGCAACATGATGGACATCACCGAGCGCAAGCAACTGGAAGAGGAGCTCGCCGTCGCCAAGTCGGCGGCGGAGGCGGCCAATCGCGCGAAGAGCGCCTTCCTCGCCAACATGTCGCACGAGATTCGCACGCCGATGAACGCCATCCTCGGCTTCTCGCATCTGCTGCTGCGCGATGGCGGTTTCACCGGCGTCCCGCGCCGGAATCTCGAGACGATCCATCGCAGCGGCGAGCACCTGCTCGGCTTGATCAGCGACATCCTCGAGATGTCGAAGATCGAGGCCGGCCGCGTCCTGCTGCGCGAAGGGAGCTTCGACCTCCACGCGCTGATGGGCGATCTCGAGCGCATGTTCCAACTGCGCGCCGAGGAGAAAAGGCTGCGCTTCGCCATCGAGCGCGCCGGCGATCTCCCGCGCTACGTGCGGGGCGATGAAGCCAAGCTCCGCCAGGTGCTCATCAACCTCGTCGGCAACGCGGTAAAATACACCGAGCGCGGCAGCGTCACCGTCCGGATGATGGTCGAGGAATGGCTGGGCCAGGGCGTGGAGGTGCGCGCGGAGATCCTCGACACCGGCCCGGGCATCGCCGCCGACGAAGTGCCGCGCCTCTTTCAGCAATTCGAGCAGACGAGCACGGGCCGGCGCACCGGCGGCGGCACCGGGCTGGGGCTCGCGATCAGCCGCAAGTTCGTGCACATGATGGGCGGCGGCATTCAGGTGACGAGCGAGCTCGGCCGCGGCACGACGTTTCGCTTCACCGTGCTGCTCGGCCTGTCCGAGCCGGCGCTGGTCAAGCCGGCCACCGACGACCGCCGCGTGCTGCGCGTGATTGGAGAGCCAGAGACCCTCAAGATCCTGATCGCCGACGACAAGCTGGAAAACTGCGAGCTCCTGCAACAGATGCTGGAAGGGGTGGGTTTCGAAACGTGGGTCGTCTACGACGGCGAAGCGGCGTTGCGCGTCTTTGCCGACTGGCATCCGCGCGTCGTGCTGATGGACCTGCGCATGCCGGGCCTCGACGGCCACGAAACGATCCGCCGGATTCGCCAGATGCAGAATGGCCGCGCGGCCGCGATCATCGCCATCTCCGCCAGCGTGTTCGTGGAAGACCGCCAGTTGGTCTTCGATGCCGGCGGCGATGACTTCCTCGGCAAGCCGCTGCGGGAGTCGCTGCTCTTTGCGAAATTGAAGCAATTCACCGGGGTCGAGTACGAGTATTCAGACGAGGCGCCGGGCGCCGGCACGGAGCCCCCCGCCCCGGCTCCGACCGCGGCGGACATCGCCGGCGCCCTCTCCGTGAAGACCTGCAACGACTTGCGCACGGCGAGCTTATCCGCCGACTATTATGCCATCGCCGCCATGCTCGATGAATTGGCGGCGCACGCACCCGCCGTGGCCGCCACGCTCCGCAGCCGGCTGGAAAGCTTCGACTACACGGGCATCATCGAGCTTCTAAAGCCCGGCGTAAAGCCGGCGTCCGCCGGATCAATCCTCAACGCGTGAACCAACAGGCAAGCCTGAAAACAGGAAGAGGAGGCCAACGAATTGCGCGAATTGAAACGAATGAAGCAATGGCCCGAGCCAGGTGAAGTTCAACCAGAGCGCACCTGCCCCTATTCGTTTCAATTCGCGCAATTCGTTGGCCCTCAATCCCGTCTTCCTTTCGTGTTTTTCGTGTATTTCGTGGACCTCCATTCCGGCATCTGAGTTTAATAAGTCGCTGCCATGTCATCTCCCTGCGAAGCCCGGCCCGCCGATATTCTCATCGTCGACGACACCCCCGCCAATCTCCAGCTCCTCGGCGGCATGCTGAAAGAGCGCGGCCACAAGGTCCGCCCGGTGCCGGATGGCAAGCTCGCGCTGCAGGTCGCCCATACTTCGCCGCCCGACCTCATCCTCCTCGACATCAACATGCCGGACATGAATGGCTACGAAGTCTGCGCCCAGCTCAAGCGCGCCGAGCGCACCCGCGACATCCCGGTCATCTTCATCAGCGCCCTCACGGAGACGCTCGACAAGGTGATGGCCTTCGCGGTCGGCGGCGTCGACTACGTCACCAAGCCTTTCCAGTTTGAGGAAGTGGACGCCCGCGTCGCCTGCCACCTCAACCTGCGGCG
Organism: Chthoniobacteraceae bacterium; assembly: GCA_035997375.1. Lineage (GTDB taxonomy): Bacteria > Verrucomicrobiota > Verrucomicrobiia > Chthoniobacterales > Chthoniobacteraceae > DASYIS01. Next base: position 29,243 of record DASYIS010000384.1, on the reverse strand, counting down.
GCTGCAAACCGATCTCGCCCAGCGCAACGAGGAACTGCGCCAGACCAACGAAGACCTCCGCCGCTTGCAAATCCAGCGCGACAGCCTGACCCACATGATCGTGCATGACCTCCGCTCCCCGCTCACCGGCGTGCTCGGCGCGTTCGACCTGATGGCGCTCGAGCCGAACACCCTCACCGCGATGTCGAAAAAGATGCTCGCGGTGGGACACTCCGCCGGCCGGCAAGTGATCGAGATGATCAACTCGCTGCTCGACATCAGCAAAATCGAGGAAGGCCAGCTCACCCCCCGCCTCGCCGAGACGGATCTGGTCGGGATCGCGCGCGACGCGGTGACGCTGCTCAGCGGCTTGCACGGCCGGCGCACCATTACCGTGGAATCTTTCGAGGAGCCGCTGCTGCTTTCCTTCGATTGCGACCTCATCCTGCGCGTCCTGCAAAACCTCATCGCCAACGCCCTGAAGTTCACCGCGCCCACCGGCGCCATTCACATCCGCATCACGCCCGCGCCCGGCGCCGTGCGGGTCGGCGTCAGCGACGACGGCGCGGGCATCGCCGCCGAAAACCACCAGCGGATCTTCGAGAAATTCGGCCAGGTCGAGTCGGGCACCACGCGCACCGGCACCGGCCTCGGCCTCACCTTTTGCAAGCTCGCCGTCCAGATCCACGGCGGCCGCATCGGCGTCGAGAGCGAGGTCGGCAACGGCAGCACCTTCTGGTTCGAGCTCCCGCGCTCCCGAGCTTGAATCCAGTGGACCGGAGGGGCCGTCGCTACTCTTTCTTGAGCACCTTCTCCAGGAGCGGAAGAGCCGTCTCGCCGTTCCACACGTGCCCCCCGTCGAAGCGATGGACGCTGAATTGGTCCAGCGCTCCCGCCGCCCGGTAGGCGCGCGCCATGCGTTCTGACGCGATCTCGAGCCACTTCTGCGGCGCCAGTGAATCGCGCAACCCCGCTTCCCAGATGGCCGGCCGCGGCGCGATGAGCGAGCCGATCTCCGGCGTATCGCCATACTCCAGAAGATGCGGGATGACCTGGGCGCCGCACGAATAGCCCGGCGCCTGGATGCGCTCCTGGTACATGTTCAGCGCGCCGGAGATCACCGCCACTTTCACCCTCGGATCGAGCGCCGTGACCAGCATCGTCATCCGTCCGCCATAGCTCAGGCCGACGCATCCGATCCGGTCCGCGCGTACGTCGGCGCGCGTCGTGGCATAGTCGAGCGCCCACATCGCGTCGCGCACGTTTTCGCCGATCAGCGTCCGGCCCAGCAGCATCAGCCGCAAAAACTCGGTCGCGCAGGGATCGTTTTTCCCCGCGCCCCGGAGTTTCGGGTCGAGCCGACGCCCAAAGGGATCGAAGCACGGCACCACCGTGAGGTATCCCAGCCGGGCCAATTGCCGGCCATAATCGTAATTGGCCTGCCGAATCGCGTCCGCCACCCCGGGCTGGTCGTCCACGCCGGCTACCGCGTCATGTCCGAAATTGCCATGCCCATGCAGGCAGAGCACCACCGGCAGCCGCGCCTTGTCGGACGTCGCCGGCGGACGCAACACGTACAGCGGCAGACTCGGCGATCCCTCCGCCTCCAGCAACAGCTCTTCGCGGACGAAATCCGGAAACTCGCGGCGCGACAAGGGCCGCACCGCCCAGCGAGCCGGCGGCGCGTGCGGGCCGATCAGCTCGTTCAGCTTGGCCGAAAAACGCTGTTGCCACTCCTGGAGCTCCGCCGGCGTGGAGCCCTGAAATTTCATGGCGAGCGGCACGGCCTCAGCCGCCCGGCGAAGCTCCTGCTCGTTCGCCGGCAGAACCATCGGCGCATCGACCGCGTACGCCCCTTGGACGTTACAAATGGAGACCATTCCCATCCAAAAGAACCTGGCCCCGATCATCGCGAGCTTGTCCATGGCAGGTTGGCGGGAGAACAAGGGGAACATGGCGGCCAAACTATGGGCGTAGCCCACGGCGGACAATGCCCAACGTAAATCCGCGCCCCGCGCCGTGGGCGCTAGTTCCGGGCGGCCGTCTCCAGCAGCCGCCGCAGGATGCCCGGCGCGTGATCGATCGGCAGCGAGTAGTGGCCTTCCTCGGGAAGGATGAACGTCTCCGCCGTGCGAATCTCCGTCCCCATTTGCCGGCTCATCGCCGAAGGGACGATCGCGTCCTCCGCGCCGTGCCAGAGCGCGACGGGTTGCGTGATCGTCGTCACGTCGAAGTCCCACTCGCTGAGGTAGAGCCGCAGGTCGCGCGCGCCGCCCTTCGCTTCCCCGCGCAGCGCTTCTGAAAAAGAGAGCCGCAGGATCTCCCGCACGTCCGCGCGCGCGAGCGTGCGCTGGTCTCGCGGACACGTCAGGGCGATGAGGTTCGCGAGCTCCGCGTCGATGTTCCGCCGCATGCGCCGCGCGAGCAGGGCGTAGGTCGGCCGCGTCAGCCACCGCATCTGCCGGAGCAGCGCGCAGCCGATCCGCCGGCGGCGCGACATCCCGTAGCTGCTGCTCGGCAGATGCATCGGGCCGAGCCCGCCGACCGTCGCCGCGGCGCGCACCCGACCGGGCAAGCCGGCGGCGCAGGCGAGCGCGTACGGCCCGCCGCCGGAGACGCCGAGCACGCTGAAGCGGTCGATCCGCAGCGCATCGGCCACCGCCGCCACGTCGCGCGGCCACTCGGCGATGGAGCGCCCGGGCTGGTAGTCCGACTCGCCGTAACCGGGCCGGTCCAGCGCCACGATCCGCGCGCCGAGCTGCCGCGCCGTCTCCTCCAGCAGCGCGGCCTCGAGCCGGGAGCCCGGGAAGCCGTGGAAATAGAAGACCGGCGGGCCGTCCCGGCATCCCAGCTCGGAGAGGCCGAGCGCGCGGCCGTGCGGAAGAGCGATGCGTCGCGTGTCGATGCGGCTACTGTGCGCAGCGCGCGCCGTTTGCAAAGGAGAACCCGCCGGCGGACGCCAGTCCGTAATCTTGCTCCTGCTCCTGCTCCTGCTCCTGCTCCTGCTCTTGCTCCTGCTCCTGCTCTTGCTCCTGCTCCTGCTCCTGCTCTCCCGCCTTCGATCAAGAGCAGGAGCAGGAGCAGGAGCAAGATTGAGAGCGTCGCCGAGCTAGGGCCAGGTCGGATCGACCTCGCCCAGCCGGCAAACCTCCGCGTGCAGCCGCGCCGCCAGCGCCTTGCGATCGCCGGCCGCCTCCTCCGGCGCGCCATAGCAGACGCGCGCCCGGATGCGCCGATGCCCGAGCAGATTGAGCAGATGCGGGCCGAAGGTCATGTCGCCCCAGTAGCAGACCTCCTCCGCCGCCGAGCCCTCCTCCAGCTCGTAGCCGATCCACGCCGGCGTGACGGGGCAGCCGTGCTCGACGGCCGGCGCGAGCAGCGACGAGCGAAACGGCAGCACGCGCGTGCCGTCGCTGCTCGTCCCCTCGGCGAAAACGCAGAGGCTCGTGCCGCCCGCCAGCGCCGCCTTCATCTCCGCGCCCGTGCGCGCGACGTCGCCGCGGCGTTCGCGATTCACGAACAGCGTCCCCGCGCAGCAAAAGAGCGGCCCGAGCCCCGGCCAGCCGCGGATGTCGCTCTTCGCCACAAACGTGAGCGGCGCGCGCGCGGCGAGGACGATCACGTCGAGGTACGAGAGGTGATTGCAAACCAGCAGGCCCGTCGCGGGCGGGCGCCCGCGGTACACGGCCTCGATCCCGAACAGGGCGACGAGCCGCCGGCAGAAGCGCGAGAGCCAGGCGGCGCGCGCCTGATGGCATTGGCTGTGGCCCGGGACCCAGACGACCGTGATCCACTCAGCCACCTCGAACAGGCAGAGCGCGAAAAACCCGAGCAGCCGGGAACATGCGCGCCAGCCGCGCGGCAGGGCGTCCCCGCCGGCATGGTGGCCGGCGGGCAACGGAAAGGTCGTCGTGCTCATAGGCTGGGCGCCAGGATTTTGCGCGCGTCCTCGGGGATCGCCTCCACGTCGAGCAGCGTGAGGAAGTCGATCGTCTTGAAGTCGCGGTCGATCGCCGGTGGCGCGCAGATCGTCGCGCCGAGCGAGAGATAGGCGGAGAGCAGCTTGGGCGGACGCGGCGCGCGCGCCGACGGCTCCTCGAGCGAGCAGGCGCACTGCGGACGCGGCTGCGTGCGCCAACCGGCCGGCGCGGAAAACCGCTGGACGAGCGTGTGGTAAAGCGCGGCGCCTTCGGCCTCCACCTGCGAGGCGAGCGACCCGCAGCCCACGAGATACCGGCCGCCGACGCTCCGAGCGTAGTCGAAGATGCCGCGCCAGAGCAGGCCGAGCACGGCCAGGTTGCGGTGCTCGCGGGCGACACACGCGCGCCCGAGCTCGACGATCTCGTCGCGCCGCGCCTCGAACGGCGCGAAGTCGAACTCGCCCTCCGAATAGTAGCCGAGATGAGCCGCCGCCGTCCGGCCCGTCTGCAAGCGGTAGGTGCCGACGACCTCGCCGTCGCTCTCCACGATCAGGTGATCGCAGATCGCGTCAAAGGGGTCTTCATCGAGGCAGGTGTCGTAGGAAGACTCGAGCCCTTCGCCGAGCTCGAGATTGAAGACCGCGAAGCGCAACGCCTGCGCCGCGCGCATTTCTTCCCGCGAGCCGGCGAGGCGCACCGCGTACGAGAGCGGCGCCGCCTGGCGCGCGAGAATGCGGCTGCCGGCGCGCGGCCGCGCCAGGTCGGCGGATTCGCCCCGCACTAGAGCAGGGTTGTAGCCACGGCCCTGTGGGCCGTTCGGGGGAATCGAGACGAGGGGAGTCGTTGTCATCGACGGCAACTCAACCGCACCTCCGCGACGTTCCTGTGGGGACGACGTAACAACCGTGCAACGATCGCAAGCGTGCGGCGTTGCGCGCATGCCGGCGCCGACGTGAAAATGCCGCTGGCTTGCGCGCCGGCTTTCGCCTTCCCTACCCCCGATCCTCCCATGAACTTCCTGCGCCGACTCCCGCTCCTCCTCGCCCTCGCCTTTGTCTCCAGCTTCGCCCTGGCGAAAGAGCACGACTTCGCGAAATGGGACAAGGCGATCGCGGCGTTTCAAGCGGGCGACGAAAAAACGCCGCCGGCGAAAGGCGGCATTGTCTTCGTCGGCTCCTCCACCATCGTCCGCTGGAAGACGCTGGCGCAGGATTACCCGGGGCTGAACCTCATCAATCGCGGCTTCGGCGGCAATGAAATCGAGGATTGCACCCACTTCGCGGAGCAAACCATTTTTCCCTACGAGCCGAAGATGGTTGTTCTGCGCGCGGGCGGGAATGACATCCACAACGGCAAATCGCCGGAGCAGGTTTTCTCCGACTTCAAGGCTTTCGTCGAAAAAGTCCGCGGCAAACTGCCCGACGCGGAAATTCTCTATCTCTCGATGAGCCCCTCGATCGCCCGCCTCTCGGAGATCGAGCAAAACAAGGCCGCCAACGCGCTGATCAAGAAATATTGCGAGGAGGGGACGAAACTCAAATATATCGACACCTGGGATGTCCCGCTCGGCACCGACGGCCAGCCGGACCCGGCGATGTTTGTCGAAGACAAACTCCACTTCAGCCCCGCCGGCTATGTGAAACTGGCAGAGAGGGTCCGGCCCTTCATGCCGAAACCGTAAGGCCGCCGGAAAGGCGGATTTACCGGAATTTCCGAACGGATTTACACGGTTTTTCGGGCAAGATTGGCGAAATTTGCGCATAAGAAGGACGCGCGACTCACGAGTCTGCTGCACCGGTGATTCTAGATTCCGGATTGGGAGGCCAACGAATTGAACGAATTGAACGAATTGAAGCGAATGCGGCAATTTACATCCGCGTCTTCCTCCCACCGACGGGTGAAAGACCGGCAGCAGGCGCAGGTGCCTTCATTGGTTTCGATTCGCGTCATTCGTTGGCCTTCAGTCCCGCTTCCGGTTTCACCCGGCCGGCCTTGGCGAGCCGGCGCTCCTCCGCCCGGCGCTCGCGGCGGCTGAGGCGTGGCCCCGCGGGCGACGGCTCCGAAGCGTCGCCGTGAGTTTCGGGAAGAATTGCGCAGTTTTCACTTTGCTCCGCGCGCTCCGGCCTTTGCTCTGGCTCCGGCGCTTTCACTTTCCGCATCCGCGAGTTTGGCCCGCATCCCTCCGCTGACGAATGTTTCAGCAGCCACGCCGCCGCGCGCCAGTCCGGCGAGCCATCCCGCCGGCGCGCCGTGCGGATCGCGCGTACCAGCGCCAGCTCGAAGCGCGCCCGCGCCGCCTCGAGCTCCAGCGCGAAGCCTTCGTGCTCCACCTTCCACCGCGCCAGCGTGCTCGCCGGCACCCCGGCCAGCGCCCCCGCCGCCGAATCGGAAATCCCCTCCTGCTCGATGACCTCGCAAATCGCCGCCGTCCGTTCCGGGTTGAAAAGGCTCGGCCGCCCCGGTTTCGGCAGCAGCTTCAGAGGCGGCGGTGGCGCAGAAGTTTCGGTCGCGGTTTCGGTCGAATGAGAGTGTTGTGGAAGTGCCATCCCTCGAGCGTGGCACCGCTTTTCACAACACCTACATGAATTTGCATTTTTCTGCTTTTCCCTAGGAGAGGTCGGTCAAAAACCGCCCAAAACCCCAAAATTCCGCGCACGAAAAACGTCGATGTTTCCGACCATTTCGGACCACCGAACGGCGCGCTGACCGCTTCCTGTGCGAGTCCTCGTTTCGCCTGGCCCCGGTCAAGAAATGCCTGCGCCGAGGAAGGGTTGCCTGGCCGAGGGCTTGCGGGGTGGGGATTGGCGTGGCACGATACTCCGAGCAATGAATGCCTTGCGCGACCTTCCTCTGATCACGGATCAAACGGCGTTCAACCTCGATCGCTGGGATGAACTGTGCGCCGATCCGCTCTGGCTCGGCGTGGAGGGGAAGATCGAAACCGACCGCTATGGACAAGTCATCGTGCATCCCCCGGCGGAATACTCTCACGGGAGCATACAGGCCGATCTCGGGATACTGCTCGCGCAGCATGCACCGCCCGGAGGCAAAGGCGCCTTCGAAAGCCCCATCTCCACGAGCGCGGGAGTGAAGGTCGCCGACGTGACGTGGGCCTCCGCGAAGCGGCTCGCGAAGATTGCCGGGCGCACGGCACTCTCCGCCGCACCGGAAATCTGTGTGGAAGTGCTCTCGCCCGGCAATACGCGCAACGAGATCGAGGACAAGCGCCGGCTCTATTTCGAGGCGGGCGCGCAAGAGGTCTGGATTTGCGAGCGCGACGGGGTGCTGCGCTTCTTCCTCAAGACCGCTCCGGCCAAGCCGGCCGCCGCGTCCAAGGTCTGCCCCGGAATGCCGGGGCGGATCGAAGAGTAGCCGCGGGCGCCTCAGGACCGCCGGCCCCTTGGAACCATGAGCGAACCGCCGCCCCACTCTCAACTCCTCATCTATCGGAGCGAAGACGGCCGCATCAAACTGGATGTGCGGTTTGAGGGCGAGACGGTCTGGCTGACGCAGAAGCTCATGGCGGACCTGTTCGACAGCACCAAGCAGAACATCGGCCAGCATTTGAAAAGCATCTTCGCGGAGGGCGAACTGGTTGAATGTTCAGTAGTAAAGAAATCCTTTACTACTGCCGCCGACGGCAAGAACTACCAGACCAACTTTTACAACCTCGACGCCATCATCTCAGTGGGCTACCGCGTAAAAAGCGGGATCGCCACGCAGTTCCGCATCTGGGCGACGCAACGGTTGCGGGAATACATCGTGAAGGGCTTCGTGCTGGATGACGAGCGGCTGAAGAACCCGGATCTCCCGTTTGACTACTTCGAGGAGCTGCTGCGCCGCATCCAGGACATCCGCACTTCGGAGCGGCGCTTTTACCAAAAGATCACGGACATTTACGCCACCAGCATCGACTACGACCCGACCCACGAGGCCAGCCTTGTCTTCTTCAAAACGGTGCAGAACAAGCTGCACTGGGCCATCACCGGGCAGACGGCGGCGGAGATCATCGTCAGCCGGGCAGACAGTGGCAGACCGCACATGGGCCTGACGAGTTGGCGCGGGGCGAAGGTGCGGAAGGAGGATGTGACGATCGCCAAGAACTACCTGACGGAAGACGAGTTGGCCGCGCTGAACAACCTGGTGGAGCAGTACCTCGTCTTCGCCACCGGCCAGGCCATGCGCCGGATCCCGATGAAAATGGCGGACTGGATCGGCAAGCTGGACAGCTTCCTCACGATCAACGACCGCGACATTCTCACCCATGCGGGCCGCATTTCCCACGAACTGGCGCTCTCGCATGCGGAACAGCATTACGACACCTTCCACCGGCAGCGCCTCGCCGATACGGCCACCCAGCCGGATGACTTTGAGCGCGCGTTGCAGCAATCGCCCCCACCCCCGCCCAAAGCCAAAGGCAAAAAGAAGAAGCCCTGACTCGCGCCCAAAGCCACCAGGCAACCGCAACGGTCGTCACCGAGGTTCGAAGATGAATCGCGTTTGAGGTTTGCGCTTTCGCGTTCCAGCCGAAAAGTTCTCCCATGCCCGAACCTACCGAGTCCGCCGTCACTGAAGCGCTGAAGTCCGTCCGCTATCCCGGCTTCAGCCGCGACATCGTTTCCTTTGGCCTGGTCAAAGGGATGCGCATCAGCGAGGGGACGGTGACGGTGCAGCTTTCGCTCACCACGAACGATCCGAAGGTGCCGCAGCAGATCAAGGAGGAAGCGGAGGCCGCGGTGCTGGCGCTGCCGCACGTGGAAAAGGCGACGATCCTCATCGACATCAAGGCGCCGGTGCAGACGCCCGGCTCCGCCGGCGGGCAGCCGCAGGCGACGCAGATCGAGGGGGTGCGCCACGTCATCGCGGTGGCGAGCGGCAAGGGCGGGGTCGGCAAGTCGACCGTCGCGGCGAATCTCGCCGTCGCCCTGCGCGCGCGCGGCGCGGCGGTCGGGCTGTGCGACTGCGACATGTACGGTCCGAGCATGGGCCTGATGTTCGGGAGCAACGAGCGGCCGACGGCGAACGAAGAGCAGCAGATCCAGCCGATCGAACGGCATGGCATCAAGCTGATGTCGATGGGGTTCCTGCTCGACGACGGAGCGCCCGCCATCCTGCGCGGGCCGATGGTGACGAAGTACACGCAGCAGTTTCTCCGGCAGGTCGAGTGGGGCGCGCTCGATTACCTCATCCTCGATCTCCCGCCCGGCACCGGCGACATCCAACTCACGATCGTCCAGACGGTGGCGCTGGCCGGCGCGGTGATCGTGACGACGCCGCAGGAGGTGGCGCTGATCGACGCTCGCAAGGCGAGCGCGATGTTTTCCAAAGTAAATGTGACGGTGCTGGGTCTTATAGAAAACATGAGTTTTTTCCTCTGCCCGAGCGACGGGAAACGCTACGATATCTTCGGCCACGGCGGCGGGGCGCGCGAGTCGCAACGTCTTGGCGTGCCGCTGCTTGGACAGGTTCCGATCGACATCCCGACCCGCGAGTGGGGCGATCGCGGCACGCCGGTGACGGTGGCCGATCCGGCGAGCCCGGCGGCGCAGGAATTCGCCCACATCGCGGGAAAACTTGCGGAGCTCTGTAAAATCTGATACGGAATGTGTGACCGTTGCAATTCGATCGCGTGACCTTTGCGCAGCCGAATTTTCCTCCCGGAGCGCCACCTCATCAATGCGAATGTCCTGTCCAGCCCACCAGCCTTCATGAGCGCTATGTCCGGCGAAAATACCGAGCTTGTGAAAGAATCCCTTTTGTACAAAGAGTTCCTGGCCGAGCGGGAGGAGATCCTGCGCCATAAGTGGATCGAGAGCGAGAAGGCCGGCCACGACATCGGCTTCGAGAAAGCGCTGCTCGACTGGATCGTGAAATACCGCTCGTCGTGGCGGAGCCAGCGGCAGGCGAAGGCGTAGCGGTCGCCTCCTGTCCCCCGGAGCCACCGTGGCGCGCGCAACGGACCGGAGGCGCGCAGCGTCAGGCGCTCGGCTTGGCCACCTTGATGCTCTTCACCATCTCCAGGGCGTCCGTGTAGTCGCGACTCGTCAGGTCGCCGCAAAAAATCGTGACCTTGAGCAGGTAACCCGCCCCGATGCTCAGGATCATCGGCGTCGCCGTCTTATAGCTCTCCTTTTTGACCGGTTTCCCCACCAAATCCGGGTCGGTGAAATTCGCGTAAAACCCCAACCCACATGCAAGAACTCAACCTCACCCTCGCCACGTGAATATCCGGAGCGTGCTCGTCATGCTGAATCAGATGCAGGCGGACGGCGTGATCGAGCGCTTCGCCATCGGCGGCGCCGTCGGGGCCACCTTCTACTTGGAACCGGTCGATACGCTCGACGTGGACGTGTTCATTGCCTTCAAGCCGGAGCCGGGCAGTCTCCTCGTCTCCCCGAGCCCGATCTTCGATTACCTCCGCGGCTTCGGCTGCCACATGCAGGACGAATACATCGTCATCGGCGGCTGGCCGGTCCAGTTTCTGCCTCCGACTGGCCCGCTGGTCGAGGAAGCATTGGCGGAAGCCGTTCCGCGGGACGTAGAGGAAATCGTCACCTGGGTTTTCACCGCGGAGCACCTCGCCGCCATCGCCTTGCAGACGGGACGCGCCAAGGACAAGGCCCGGCTCCTGCAGTTCATCGAGGAAGGCGCCCTCGACGCGGAGCGGTTTCAGCAAATCATCGTCCGGCACGCGTTGCTTGATCGCTGGCAGCAGTTTCAGCGACAGTTCCTGGACTCATGACCTTCGATCTCCAGCGCATCCTGGAAAGCAAACGCGCCCTGCGCCGGCGCCTCGCCGCGCGCCCGATCGCGGAGAAGCTGCAAATGCTCGATGCCCTGCGGGAAAGAGCGCTGGCGATTCGCGGGCCGAGTCGGGCGGCGGCTGGGGAATCACGCGTCGTTCGGGAGGACGCTCCGGATTTGGCATCCGGCAATGGGCCGCACGAATGAGGGCGGCACCTGATCAACTCGCAGGCGCGAGAAAATGCGCGACACCATCAGGCCGGCGGCAGCGTGGACCTCGACCACCTCGATCGGACGACCTCCTCCGCCCCCCTCTATCGCGCCTCGCCTATCGCCGCTATGGAGGAACTTCACCTCACTCTCGCCGCATGAGGACCAAAAGTATTAGCGGCTTCCAGCCGCTTATCCCCAGCCAAAGCAGGTGACAAGATGCATCGCGACGGAGGTGGAGCGCCGCCAATCAGTGGTCGAGCCAGTGGAAGGCTTCGTCACCGCCAGCGTCGACCGCGCCACCCGCCTCCCCAAGTTCCATTCTTGCAAGAGCCTTCCCCACATGGCTCTGGTAAATCTATGACCGAAAAGCCGAAACTCAAAAAGACCGTATACATCTTAGGTGCGGGGTTTTCCAATCCCGCAGGCGGACCCGATCAGTCTCGGCTGATGAAGCTCATTTTTGATCTGCCCGAGCTCAATCCTCAGACCAAAAGTGCCAAAAAAGCGTTCCGCAGTTTTTTAGTAGAGGTAATGAGGCTCGATCCGATGACGATGAGCGCCTTCAGCCTTGAGGATATTTATACGCCGATCGACCGTTGCCTGGCGGATAACGTCCCATTTCGGGGCCAAACGGTGGAGCAACTTCAGCGCCTGCGTTCTCAAATGGAGTATTTGGTGTCGCTCGCAATCGACAAATCATTCGATGCGAAGAACAAAAAAGACGCCTTGGCGGGCTCCTATATTGAAGAGTTTGCGCGTCACTTAGCCAGGCTAGCCTCCATTCGAGCGACTAAAGCCAAAACAGAAAGCCTCGCCTCGGCAAAAGCCTACGATCCGTTTTCAATAATTTCCCTCAACTGGGACATGGCTCTCGATAACGCGCTTTTCGAGGCCCTGAATGTGAACGACGCGTATGAGGAGAGGGACTATGCACCGATCGGGGTGGTCGATTATTGCTGTTATATCAGTTCATTAAAGAAGCATGCTCCGAGGATTCAGTCGGGGCTCTGGACGCTTGGCGCCCAGGGCTATAACGTGAAGTTACTTAAGATCCATGGGTCAATGAATTGGCTCCAATGCTCGAACTGTCAGAGGCTTTTCGTCGATTTCAACGAAAAGAAAACGATTCCGAATTTCCTCCAACCGGGCGAGTGCCGCCATTGCTTCCGTCATCATATCAAGGCCCGACTACAGGGTTCGTTAGTCATGCCGACCTTCCTCAAGGATCTGAGCAACTTTCAAATTAAACTCATCTGGCAAAATGCAGGCGTGGAATTAATGGAGGCGGATAAACTCGTATTTGTCGGCTACTCGCTTCCGCACGCTGATTTCGAATTCAAGCAACTCCTTGCGCGAATGGTTCGTGACGACGCTGAACTCGAAGTGGTATTGTATCACAGCAATAAGGCAGCGAGCAAGCGCAGCTATGAGCAGGAGGTTGATCGCTATAAACAGTTTTTCGGCACTCGCAAAATCACGTCGCGCGGCGATGGGGTGGAAAAGTTCGTCAGGCGGTTGACCGCAGCCGCCGCTTCCCCGGTATAATGACAATGTGCTCCTCGACAGCGCCGCGTTCTACACCTAAATGGCCGCGCGACCACGCGGCGAAGCGCTATGCGTGCCTTCCGCGAGCACCGCTCGCGAAAAATTGTGGAAAATAAATGTGAAACACTTTTCCAATAGGGGTTGCGAGAATCGGTGATTCAATGCTGGGGTGAAAACTCCGTTCTCGCGCCTTGCTTGGCGTCCTCCCCCATCGGACTCGGACCGGCCTTCTTGTTGGCCCACATCTTTGCCGTCGTCGCCGTGCGCTCTTCACAAGGCCTCGGGCGGCGGTGTGGGAGCACGGGCTTTGCGCGTCGTCTGGGGCAGTATCGTCATCGTGCTTTTGCTTGGGGTCGTTTCACGGATCCGGCATCCGGAGGATTGGGCTGCGGCACCCGAGCCAGCGAAATCGGAATCAGAATGAACGCCTTGATTGTTCATCGGAGGGCGCGCCCGGAGGCGGGGATGCCCGCGCTGACACGGTTGCCGCACGGGCGTATCCCTCGTGACGAAACTCCTGTTTCGTCACGCGCTTTTGGCCGAAACTCCGTTTCGGGTGGAGCGGGGTGTCTGCGGGTGGGAGACGTGGCGGGTGGCGCACGCGTCCAGTTCCGCACCCGCGGACACCCCCTCCATGCGAAACAGAGTTTCGCTCCACAGTGCATGACGAAACGGGAGTTTCGTCACGAGGACTTTTGTAAGTGGCAGCCTCTGCGGCGATGCGTCCATCCCAGCATTCACTCTGAAAGCGATTCCCGAACTTCCGAAAATCACCGCGTTGTGCGCCGGCGGCACTCGCTCCCGGAATGCTCCCCGGTCGCTGCCGCCTCGCGCGTTCGTAGCAGTCGTTGGTGCAATCCTTCCCAAAAGTGTCGCGATTTGACCAACTGCCGCCGAAAAACCCTGCGTATGCGTTCGGAAAGTCCGGAAACTCCTGCGCCCTCTTGGGAGTTTGTCGATGCGCCCGGCCCGCGGCAGGAAACCCGGCGCTTGGCAAAAAATGAGCTTTCCGCACTTTCCCGCTTGCCACCGGCGGAGGATTCGCTACTTGTCTTGCCCTTACGACCTGACCCAATCGCGGATTTACTCCGTTGACCCAAGGCTTTCAGAGAGTCGCGCTGGAGACACTATGCGCTCCAGGGCGATTTTTTGTCCCCCGGATCAGTCGCCCATTTTACCCACACAAACCCAATGAAAGTCAGAGCTTCCGTCAAGCGCATCTGCGAGTCCTGCCGCATCGTCAAACGCAAGAACGTCCTGCGCGTGATCTGCAATGCCAACGCCCGCCACAAGCAGCGCCAGGGCTGAGTTTTTCCCAACCCCATCTCTTTTATATGCCCCGACTCCTTGGCGTAGACATCCCCGGTGACAAGCGCATCGAAGCCTCCCTGCCGTACATTTACGGCATCGGCCTCAGCTCCGGCCGCAAGATCCTCGAGACCGCGAACATCAACCCGAACGCCCGCGCCAAGGACCTGAGCCCCGAGCAGCTCAACGCCATCATCCACGCCATCACGGCGAGCGGGCTGGCGATCGAGGGCGATCTCCGCCGCGAGCTCCAGGGCAACCTGAAGCGCCTCCAGGCGATCAACTGCTATCGCGGTATCCGGCATCGCCGCGGGCTGCCGGTCCGCGGACAGCGGACGCAGACGAATGCGCGGACGCGCAAAGGCCCCCGCAAGACGGTGGGTGTGCAGCGCGCCAAAGAGGCGAAGAAGTAACCCAACTCACGAATTTTATATGGCCGAACCGAAGAAACCGAAGGCTGCGAAGGCGCCGAAGGACCCCGCCGCCGCCGCTCCTGAAGCGGCTCCCGTTGCCGCCGCCGAGACGCCGGCCGCCGCTGCTCCTGAAGCCCCCGCTGCTGCCGCGGCTCCCGCCGCCGAAGGCGCGGCGACCGCCACCGCCACGGCCGAGCCGAAGGTGAAGAAAGAGAAGAAGACCAAGGCGGAAAAGGCCGCGGCCGCTCCCGCGGAAGAGAAGAAGGTGGAGAACCTTTCGCTCGACCCGAACGCCGTCGTCGAGCAGATCAAGATCGTCAAGGCCAAGGGCGCCAAGAACGTCCACACGGGCATCGCGCACGTGCAGGCCAGCTTTAACAACACGATCGTCACGATCACCGACCAGCGTGGTTCGGTCATCGGCTGGTCGAGCGCCGGCAAGTGCGGCTTCAAGGGGTCGCGCAAGAGCACCGCGTACGCCGCGCAGATGGTGGCGCAGGATGCCTGCCGCCAGGCGATGGGCCACGGCCTGAAGGAAGTCGAAGTCCGCGTGAAGGGCCCCGGCGCCGGCCGCGAGTCCGCCGTCCGCGCCATCCAGGCCGTCGGCCTGGAGATCACGATCATCCGCGATGTCACCCCGGTGCCGCACAACGGCTGCCGCCCGCCGAAACAGCGCCGCGTCTGATTCCCTTTCTTACTCTTGCTCTTGCTCTTGCTCTTAATCTCCTCGGCTGAGTCCTGAATCGATTAAGAGTACGAGCAAGAGTAAGATTAAGAGCCCTCACTTTCGAAACTCAATTCCCACACATGGCTCGTTACACAGGTCCCAAAGACAAGCTCTCCCGCCGGTTCGGCGTTCCGCTGTTCGGCCCCACCAAGGCGCTGGAGCACAAGAATTACCCGCCCGGCATGCACGGCCCGAAGGGGTCGCGCCGCAAGCAGTCGGAGTACTCCGTCGCGCTCGCCGAGAAGCAGAAGCTCCGCTTCCAGTACGGCCTGCTCGAGCGGCAGTTCCGCAAGTACTTCGAGCTCTCGGCCAAGAAGCGCGGCGTCACCGGCGACCTCCTGCTCCAGATGCTGGAGACCCGCCTCGACAACGTCATCTTCCGCCTCGGCTTCGCCAGCTCGCGCTCCGGCGCCCGCCAGATCGTCTCGCACGGCCATGTGCAGGTGAACGGCCGCAAGGTCAACATTTCGTCCTTCGCGGTGAAGCCCGGCGACACGATCACGATCCGCGACAACCCGAAATCGCGCAGCCTCGCCGCGCGCAATCTCGACCTCACGCAGATCACCCCGGTGCCGGATTGGCTGACCCTGGAGAAGGAGCAATACTCCGGCAAAGTCGCCCGCATCCCGACCCGCGACGAGATCGCCCCGATCGTCAACGAGCAGCTGATCGTCGAGCTTTACTCGCGGTAAGCGCGGCGCTCGCGAGAACGTTTTGAATTCACGACCGCCGCGGATGGCTTTTGCCGTTCGCGGCGGTTTTGTTTTGTGAAGGTCGAGCGGCCGTTCGCGGCGCGAGCCGCCAGATAGTAGCCGTCACGCTCCGCGTGACGAGCGATGCGCTCCGCCAAGGCAAAGAGCGTCGAACAAGACGCGCGACCACGCATGGCCACACGCCAAGCTCATCACGCGGAGCGTGATGGCTACAATCACGCCGGCTCCACTTGCACCGCGCACGACTTGTACGCCGGCTGGCGCGAGTACTTGTCGAAGGCGGGGAACGTCAGCAGGTTCGTCTCGCGGTAGTGCATCGGCATGAAAAGCTGGCCGGCCTGCACGGTCGGCGTGACAAACGCCACGACCGTCGCCTCGCCCTGCGGCGAGCTGATTCGCACGCGATCGCCACCGGCGACGTGCAGCCGCCGCGCGTCCTGGGGATTCATTTCCACGTGGCACTCGGCGGGGTAGAGCTGGCGCAGGACATCGGACTTCGCGGTGCGCGTCTGCGTGTGCCATTGCGACGAAGTCCCCCGCCCCGTCAGGAGCACGAAGGGATACTCCGCGCTCGTTGGCGTCGGCACGGGACGCGGCTCTTCGAAGATGATCTTCGCGCGCTGATCGTCGGTATAGAACAAGCCGTCCTCGAAGAGCCGCCGCTCCTGAACCAGCGCCTCGGCGGGCCGCAGCGGCCACTGGATGCCGCCCGCGCGATCGATCTGCTCGTAGTCCGCGATGCCCGACATATCGCACGGCATGCCCCGCGAGACTTGGGTCAGCAGTTGAAACGCCGCCTCGGGATTGGTCCAGCGCGCGAACATGTCGCCGCAGCCCCAGAAGTGCGCGATGAGCTTGAAGATGTGAAAATCCGACAGCGCCTGGCCGGGCGCGCGGACGACCTTTTTTAGCAGGCCGATGCGGCGCTCGGAGTTGATGAACGTCCCCTCCTTTTCGCCCCAGCCGGCGGCGGGCAGCACGAGGTCCGCGCGCTGCGCCGTCTCGGTCGTCGTGTACAGATCCTGCACGACGAGGAAGTCGAGCTTGGCGAGGATTTCGCTGAACTCCGCCTGTCGCACCCAGGAATGCGCGGAGTTGGTCGCGATGACCCAGAGGCCTTTGATCGTGCCCGAGTTGATCGCGTCGACGATCTGGTCGTACGCCATCGCCGGCTGCCGCGGGATGACGCTCTCGTCGATGCCGAACACGCCGGCGATTTTGGCCCGATGCGCCTCCTTGTTCGCATCGTGTCCGCCGATCAGGCTGGTGATGTTTCCATAGACCCGTGAGCCCATCGCGTTGCACTGGCCGGTGACGGAATTCGCGCCCGTGCCCGGCCGGCCGATGTTGCCGGTGATGAGCGCGAGGTTGATGATCGCCTGCGCGGTGCGCGTCCCTTCGTGGCTCTGGTTGACGCCCATCGTCCACCAAAACGAGACCCGCTTTCCCTCGCCGATCGTGCGCGCGAATTTCTCGATCTGCGCCTTGCTCAGGCCGCTCTCGGCGGAGACGCGCTCGATCGGAAAGCCGCGCACGAACTCCGCGAACTCCGCGAAGCCGTTCGTGTGCGCGGCGATGTAGTCGCGGTCGATCCAGCCGTTTTCGATGAGCAGATGCGCGAGGCCGTAGAGCAGCACGAGATCGCTTTTCGGACGGTGCGCGTAGTGTTGCGTCGCGGCCATCGCGGTCTCCGTTTTGCGCGGATCGACGACGATGATCTCCGGCGAGTGCGGATTGCGCAGCACGCGCTGCCACATGATGGGATGGGCGATGCAGAGGTTCGAGCCGATGAACACGAGCACGTCGGATTGCTCGAAATCGGCATAAGTATACGGCGGCGCGTCGAAGCCGAACGACTGCTTGTACGCGACGTGCGAGGTGGCCATGCACTGCCGCGTGTTGCTGTCGCAATGGATGAACCCCATGCCGAATTTGAAGAGCGAGCCGAGCAGCGCCATCTCCTCGGTCGGGATCTGCCCGGTGCTCAAGAACGCGACCGACTCCGGTCCGTGCTCGGCCTTGATCGCCTTCATGCGCTCGCAGAAAACCGTGAGCGCGCGCTCCCAATCGCACGGCTCCATCGCGCCGGTCTCCGGGTTGCGCAAGAGGGGCGTGGTCGCGCGATCGGGCGCGCGCAACGGCGTCAGCGCCTCCCAGCCTTTCGGGCACGCCATGCCGAGATTGACCGGGTACTCCGTGTCGGCGCTGAGGTTCACGGCCTCGCCGTCGCGCAGGTGGACGGTCAGCCCGCAGCCGGTCGCGCAGAAGCCGCAGACCATCGTCGTCACCTCGTCGGGTTTCAACCGCGCCGGCACTTTGCCCAGACCGAATTCACCGGGATGCAGGACGAGGTCCTTGGTTTGCGGGCCATCCCATTCACGAAGCGGCGGTGGTGCGATGTTCATGCGGCGATTCCTCCAGGCATCCGGGGGGCGTCGACGGCGGTGAAAAAGCAGTAGCGTTCGGCGATCGCGGCGACCGCTAACCCGGCGAAGGCAATCGTGGCGGCGATCGCGCGCGGGGTGTCCTGCATGAACGGCGCGAGCAGGCCGGCGCCGGCGAAAGCGAGGAACGCAGTCGCGCGGAGATCGAGGACAGGCCGCAGCAGTTGCTTCACGGTCCGCGCCGACCGATGGGACGGCGCTTCGTCGTTCTCGAGGCTGCGATGAAACGCCCCTAAATCGATGGCGGTATGCAGGATGCCGATCACGATCGCGGCCAGGCAGAGCGGAAAAGCGCGCGGCATGTGCAGCCACGAGGCGAGCGCCGCGGTGGCGCCGACACCGAGCGAGAGCGCAGTGCCGAAGAAACGCACGAAAGTGAGCCGCGCGCTCCAAAAAGGGCGGTGGGTATCGATGTAAATCATCGACGAGCAAAAGATGCCGCCGAGCGCGAGCACCGCCGCGCCGATGGCGCCGGGGCGGACGTACGGATGCAGTTGCGGAAACCACAAGGCGGCCGTGGAGCACGCGGCGACGCCGCCCGAAGCGCCGGCGAACAGGCTGAACACGAGGATTTCCCGGCTCATCCACGAGGTCCGCAAGCCGAGAAAAAAGCGCCAGGCTTTCATCGGCTTCCCAAGATGAAAGACGCTCAGGATGAGGCCGGCTTGCAGGACGAGAAACGCCGCCACCGCGAGCACGGCGGCGAATTGCGGCCGAATGACCCACGGCACCGCGCACTGCAAGCCCGCGGAGAGCTGCGACAGGAGGAGCATCCAGATGAGCGGCCAGTGCGGATGCTCCAGCCTCAGCCGGTAGACGTCGCCGGGATGCGCGTTGGCGGGGATCGTCTTGCGCGTGGTGTAGGTCGTCGTCGGCAGCGTGTAGCTGGAATCGAACGCGCCGGGCAGCAGCCGCGCGCCGGGTTGCGCCGCCGCGCGCGTGGCGGCCACATCCGCGATGCGGATCGTGATCGCCTCATTCGGGCAAGCTTGCACGCAGGCCGGCGCTTCGTTCGCCGCGAGGCGGTGGTAGCACATGTCGCACTTGCGCACGATGCCGCGCTTCTTTGAGTACTTCGGCACGTCGTACGGGCACTTCAGCAGGCAGTATTCGCAGCCGATGCACTGGTCGTCGAGATGCCGCACGATGCCGGTCTCGGGGTCCTTCTCATACGCCATGACGGGGCAGCCTTGCAGGCAGCCGGGCTCCACGCAGTGGTGGCACGCGGTGGTGACGGTCTGCTGGTACGGCTCCGTGCGCGAGCCGCCGTGGATCGAGCCGACGTTGCGCCAAATCTCGTCTTCATCGAGCCCGTTGAGCAAATGGCAGGCGCTCACGCACGCCTTGCAGCCGGTGCATTTATCGAGGTCGACCCCGAAGGCGTACTGCTCGCCCGGCTGCGGTTTCGCGAGCGGAATGAGCTCGCGATAATAGCGGGCCTGCGCCGGCAGCTCGTGCCGCTCGTGGCTGCGGGCAAAGCGCTCCACCGCCGTCAGGCGCTGCTGATCCTCGAGCAGATCGTCGATCAGCGTGCGCGGCTCGGTCGGTGGAGGAAGGGCGCTCATGCGGGTGAAGTACAGTCGCCGAAGGCGATCCGACGGCCCCGGGTAGGGCGGGCATCTTGCCCGTCCCGGCGGGCGTCCCGCCCGCCGGCCGCGAACGTTGCAGACGGGTCTTCTCGCGATAGGCGCGCCAACGACGCTCGGTCGCGCCGGCGGGACGCCGGCGCGGGCGGGCGGGACGCCCGCCCTACCCGGGGCCGGGGCATCGCTTCGCTCACGGTTCGTCCTCCTTGAGCGCGCGCTGGAGGAGCGCGATTTGCGCATCCGAATACGGCAGGCTCAGCGCCGCATCGTGGCCCGCGGGCGACATTTTTTTCCAAGTCTTGCGAAGGATCCCAATCATCTTTTCCTCGTCGTGTTTCGCCATGAGATCGGCGAGCTGATGCTGCAGCGTGACCAGGCAGAGCGCGTCTTCGAGCACCTGCATCTCCGGGTCGCGGCCGAGGTTCTTCTTGAGATTGAGCGCCTGCACGCGCTCGATCATTTCCGCGTCGTAGCCGGCTTCGGTGAGAATCTCGGCAGACTTTTCCGCGTGGAATTTTTTCAGATCGGCGCGCCATTTCAGGTAACCGACGCGGTCCATCGGATAGGAGTCGCGCGGGATTTCCCAACGGCAGAGATGCTGGCAGCGCGCCGCCAGCCGCAGCGCCTCGGAGGCCTCGGGCGCGAGCCAGCGCACCCAGTCGCTCAGCCAGATGGAATACGGCAGCTCGTACTGCTTCGGATCGCGCGCGTTCTCTTCGTCGAAGCGGCGGAGGGCCGTGGTTTCTTTGGTTTCCATGGGACGGAGAGTAGCAGCGCACGCAAATGCGCGAAGCGTGCAGCGGCCCCGGGTAGGGCGGGCATCTTGCCCGCCCCGGCGGGCGTCCCGCCCGCCGGCCGCGATCCTTGCAGACGGGTATTCTCGCGAAGGATCCGCCAACGACGCTCGGTCGCGCCGGCGGGACGCCGGCGCGGACGGGCGAGACGCCCGCCCTACCCGGGGCCGCTGCGTTTCGCGAACGCGCGCCTTCGTCACTGGAACCTCAATAAACATCGCGTTGATATCGCTTCTCTTTCTTGAGTTTGCCCACGAACTCGGCGGCGCCTTCCGCGCCCAGTCCGCCGTGCGTCGCGGCGACTGCGTGGAGTGCGGCGTCGACGTCCTTGGCCATGCGGCTCGCGTCGCCGCAGACGTAGAAATGCGCGCCGTCCTGCAGCCAGGCCCAGAGCTCCGCGCCTTGCTCGGCCATGCGGTTTTGCACGTAGACTTTCTCCGCCTGGTCACGCGAGAAGGCGGTGCTGAGCTTCGACAGGTGGCCGTCGTTCACCATCGGCTCCAGCTCTTCGCGATAGAGGAAATCCGTCTCCGCTCGCTGGTCGCCGAAGAAGAGCCAATTGCGGCCCGTGGCCCCGCTCGCGCGGCGGTCGTGGAGAAACGCGCGAAAGGGCGCGATGCCGGTGCCGGGCCCAACCATGATGATCGGCGTGTCGCCGCTCGCCGGCAGGCGGAAGCCGTGCGAGGTCTGTACGAAGACGGGCACCGTGCTGTTCACGCGATCCGCGAGGAAGGTGGAACAGACGCCCTTGCGTTTGCGCCCGAAGCTCTCGTAACGCACCGACGCCACCGTGAGATGCACCTGGTCGGGAAACGCCTTGAGGCTCGAGGAGATGGAATAAAGCCGCGGATTCAGCTTCCGCAGATGCGCGACGAACTCCGCCGGCGTGAAGGTGACCGACGGAAAATCGACGAGCAGATCGACGATCTCGCGGCCGTACAGGTAGTGCTTCAGCGCCTCTTTCGCTTCGGGAATGAGCAGGTCGCGCAGCGTCGCATCGGGCGTGTGTTCCGCGAACCACTTCAAGAGCTGCGGCGGAATCTTCGTGATGTCGTAATGCCGCAGCAGCGCGGTGCGCAGCGACGACTCGCCGCCCTCGGGCGTCGGCACCGCTTCCTCGCCGTCGCGGTTAAGCGCGCGGAGGAGGTCATCGACCACCCCGGCGCAATTCGTCGGGATCACGCCGAGCGCATCGCCGGCCTCGTAGACCAGACCGGAGCCCGCGAGCGAGATTTCGAAATGGCGCGTCTCTTTCGCGGAGTGGTCGGCGGTGAGCTTGCGGTTGGTCAGCAGTTTCGCGGGGAAGGGATTTTTCTTGGAGAAGGCCACCGGCGCGGGCGCGAGGGCCACCGCCACCCCGCCGGCGGGTCCCGGCGCGGGTGCGCTTTCAACGGGACCGCCGGAGGTGAGCGCGGGCTGCGCCGGCGCGGCCGGCGCTGATTTGGCCGAGGCGTCGAGCACGGTGAAAACGCCTTTCAGCCACGCATCGAACGGCTGCTCATAGTCGACGTCGCAATCGACGCGCTCGTACAACCGCTCCGCGCCGAGCGCCTGGAGGCGGGTGTCGAAGTCGATGCCGCATTTGCAAAACTGCTCGTAGTTCTTGTCGCCAAGCGCCAGGACCGAATAGCGCAGCCCCTCGAGGCGCGGCTGGTAATCGGCGTGCAGCGCTTCGTGAAACGCCTTCGCGTTCTCCGGCGGATCGCCTTCGCCAAAGGTGCTGGTGATGATCAGCACGTACGTTTCCTGCGCGAGATGCTTGGCGGAAATCTTGTCGAGCCCGAGCGCCTTCGCCTCGAAGCCGCGCCGGCCGGCGGCCTTCGCCACCCGCTTGGCGAGCGCCTCGGCGTTGCCGGTCTCGGAGCCGAAGAGGACGCTGACTTTGATCTTTACCGGCGCGGCGGCAGGCGCCGAGGGCGCGCCGGCCTGGCTCGAGAAGAGCCCGGCGAGATAGCCATTCAGCCACGCGCGCTGGGCCGGCGTGAACGGAGCGTTGTCGGGAATGAACGGGACGCTCGCGGGAGCGGTCGGCATCGGTGTCATGGTGAGTTCAGTCATTCGGAGAACATTTCCTGCAGCACCTTCACGCTGTGCCGCGCGGTGAATTGCACGAAGGTTTCGAGCTTGTCCTGCCGCTTCGCGAGGTAGGTGCGCAGCACTTTTTCGAGCAGCGGCGGCACCTCCTCGAACGGGATGCCGTGGAAGACTTCGCGCGCCAGCGCCTGTCCGCCGACGCACTGTCCGCCGAGCAAAATGTGGTACCCCTCGACCGGATTGCCACCCTGCGAAACCTTCGCGCCGAGCAGGCCGATGTCGCCGATGTAATGCTGCGCGCACGAGTGCGGGCAGCCGGTCAGGTGGATGTTGATCGGCTG
This sequence comes from Chthoniobacteraceae bacterium, assembly GCA_035997375.1. GTDB lineage: Bacteria > Verrucomicrobiota > Verrucomicrobiia > Chthoniobacterales > Chthoniobacteraceae > DASYIS01. The sequence goes on along the minus strand of DASYIS010000384.1, from coordinate 6,482 downwards.
ATCCAGCTTCACCTTTTTCTCCAGATACTTCGCGAGCGTGAGGCCCTGCGCCTTGGTGTCGGTCGAGGCCCATTTGCAGCCGGCGTTGCCCGTGCAGGCGATGAGCCCGCCCATGATGCTGTTCGCCTCATGGTGCAGACGCATCCCGACGAGGTTCTTTTTCACCACGCCGACGAACGCGTCGGGCACGTCAGGGATGATGAGATTTTGCCAGACGGTGAGCCGCACGGTGCCCGAGCCGTAGTTCTGCGCGACATCGGCGAGCCGGACCATTTGCTTCGTAGTCAAGCGGCCGACCGGCACCACGACGCCGACGTAATTCTTACCCGGCTGCGCCTGTTTGTAGACGCCGATATGCCCGTGCGGAATCGGCGGCTGCGGTTTCTGGCAGGCCTCGGCCGGCAGCGCAACGAGCGGGAAGGCGAGCCTCTTCTCGACCTCTTCCATGAACTTCGGGATGCCCCACGCATCGATCAGATACTTGAGCCGCGCCTTCTTGCGATTCGTCCGGTCGCCATGCTCGTTGAAGACGCGGATGATGGCCGCCGCGACCGCGACGGCATCGTTCGGCTTGATGACGAAACCGGTGTCGCTCGCGAACTGCTCGTGCCCGGTGATGCCCGCCAGTTCGATGCGGAAATAGACGCCCGGCTCGACCGCCTGGCCTTCGCCCACGCACACCGCCATGAACGCGATGTCGTTCGTTTCGGAGACGTTGCCGATGGCGCCGCCGCCGTCGAAGGCGACGTTGAATTTGCGCGGCAGGCCGTAGAGATCGCGGTTGTTCAGGATGTAATAGTGCAGCCCTTTCGCCATCGGGCGCGTGTCGATGAGTTCCGCCGCATCGATGCCCGCCGTGGCGGAGGCGGTGATGTTGCGGACGTTGTCGACGCCGGAGCCGCGCGCGGTCAGGCCGAGGTCCTGCAACTTCGTCAACACCTTCACCATGTTGGACGGCATGATCTCGCGGACTTGCAGGTTCGCGCGCGTGGTGACGTGCGCGTAGCCGCCGCCCCAGTCGTCCGCGATTTCCGCGATGCCCCGCAGTTGCTGATGCGTGAGCTCGCCGCCCGGAATCCGGAGGCGCAGCATGAAGGAATTCTGCGCCGGCGCGACGTGAAAGAGCCCGTGGAAACGGAAGTAAAAGTTGTGCTTCTTGTCCGGGAATTTTTCCGCCGCGGCGTGCGCCATGAGTTCGTCCCACGTATCGAGGCCATTCTTCTCGAACTTCCAGACCTCCTGCTCGCAGAGATCGGAGACCGGCGTGCCGAAGACGGTCTGCTCTTCTTCCGGCGGCGGCTCGGCGGCATTTGGCAAGCCGGGCGCCACCTGGCTGGTGAGACGCCCATCCGGCAGGTGGCCGACGAACGGCATCCGCTGCGCGACGCCCGCGAAGAAGCCGGCGAGATACTCCTTCTGCTCGGGCGAGAAAGGCTGATCGGTGGGAAGTGTTTCCAAAGTCATAGTTTGGTGAGGAGCTTCACGAGCAACGCCACGACGAACACGAGCAGCACGTAGAAGCCCGTCTTGTAAAAGCGCAGCGGATCGCGCTCGAGGAGCGGGGCGCCGGTCTGGTGGAACGGCTCTACGCGCTCGGGATGCTCGAGGTCGAAGCGCAATTCCGAGTACGTCTGGTAGCGCCGCGCGGGATCGGGCGCGGCGGCGCGGAGGACGACGGCGGCGAGCCACGGCGGGACGTTCGGGTTGAGCCGCGCCGGGTCTTTGGCGGGATGAAAATGCGGCGTCTGGAAGCGCTCGATCTCGCCAAACGGAAACGCCCGCGTGAGCGCCTCGTAGAGCGTGACGCCGATCGCGAAGACCTCCGTGCGCTCGGAGATCGGGTGCTCGTGAAAACGCTCGGGCGCCAGGTAGCTCGCGGTGCCGGCGCGCGAGGTGATGGAGAAGATTTCCGTGACGCTGCCGAAGTCGACGAGCTTGAAGTCGAGGGAATCGTAGCCGCTCTGGACGAGGATGTTCTCTGGCTTGAGGTCCCCGTGGACGAGATCGAGCCGGAGCAGTTGCTCCGCCGCGCCGAGCAGGAAGCGGCCGAGCGCGATCGCCTCGTCGACCGCGAGCGGGCGGGAGCGCAGGAGCGCCTTGAGGCTCGGCGCCTCGATGAATTCCATCGCGTAACAGCGCGTGGTCGCGTTCGGCGGAATGAAGGCGCGCGGGAAGAAATCAGAGGCGATGCGCGTGGCGTGCCACATTTCGCGGCTGAAGGCGTCGAGCACCTCGGGATGTTGCCGCGCCTCGACCGGCGCAAACTTCAGCGTGTAGCGGACACCGTCGCGCGTCGCGAGCCAGACGCGGTCGCTTTGCTGAAAGGCTTTGATCAGGGTGTAGCCTTCGATGACGGCGCCGCGCTGCAGCGTCTCGGGAATTTCCAGGGGAAGCTCGCTCACGGCGCGCACTCTACCCGGCTCGGCGATCTCGAGCACGATCGCACTCATGTCGTCGCGCGCCTCTGGCGGCGCGATCTCGCGCGCGGCCGAGACGATGGTGCGGGCCGCGGCGCGGTGCCGGAGCTTCGCGGTCAAGGCGCCGGCGTCGAGCACGTTGGAAACGCCGTCGGTACAGAGGAACGCCACGTCGCCGGCGGAGAGTTTGCGCTCGAAGCAGTGCGGCTCGACTTCCGCCGCGATGCCGAGGGCGCGGCTCAGCACGTGGGCATACGCCTCGCCGCCCACGACGTGATCGTGCGAGAGCTGCTCCAGCCGGCCTTCGCGTGCCAGGTAGATGCGCGAATCGCCGACGTTCAGCCCGTACAGCGTGTCGCCCTCGATGACCGCGACGGAGAAGGTGGAGACCAGCTCCGGCGCGCCGAAGCGGGCGAGCGAATCGTGGTAGAGCCGGTGATTGATGAGGCGCGTGAATTCCGCGAGCGACTTCGGCGGGCTCCAGCTCCGCGGGCGCTCCGCGTAGTTGCGCACCATGTCGTGCACCGCCTGCCGCGAGGCCTCACCGCCGGCGCGCGCGCCGCCCGCGCCGTCGGCCATCACGGCGATCACCGTCTCGTCCCAGGCCTTCGTTTCGAAGGCATCCTGGGAGAGCGCGTCGTCGCGCCGCGCCGCGCCGAAACTGGTGAGGTGGACTTTCATGTGCGTTGCCGCCGCAGGCGGCCTGGGTAGCACAGGCGTCCCGCCTGTTCCGCCGGGCGTCCCGCCCGACGGCCCACGGGGCGCGTGATCACACCTCTGGGTGATTGCGAACCGCCGCGTCGACGACTCGGCGGGACGCCGAGCCGAACAGGCGGGAGGCCTGTGCTACCCATCCGTTTCCACGCGCCAATTGAAGCGGGGCGAATCATCGTCGTCAGATGCGGGCGTTGGCGAGGGCGCCCCAGGTCGTGCGCCAGCGGGTTTTCACAAGGCCAAGCGCGAGCGTCGCAAGGAAGCAGAGCCCCGCGAAGAGCAGGAAGCCGGTTAGATACGAGCCGGTGTGTTGTTTGAAATAGCCGAGCGAGCTGGCGAGGTAGAAACCGCCAAGGCCACCGCCCGCGCCGACGAGGCCGGTCATCACACCGATGTCCTTCCCGAAGCGCTGTGGCAGCAGTTGGAACACCGATCCGTTGGCCATGCCGAGCGCGCCGGAGGCGATGACGAGCAGCACGAGGTTCCCGAAAAGGTTGTGCCCAAAGGCCGCGCCGGCGAGGGCCAGTCCCGCGGCAATGTAGAAGAAATAAAGCGCGCGAATCCCTCCGACGCGATCGGCCACCGTGCCGCCGACCGGCCGCAGCAACGCGCCGCTCGCGGTGCAGATGGCCGCGAAGTCACCCGCGCCGACGGGGGTGAGCGCGAACTCGCTCTTAAAATACAGCACATACGAGCTGGCGAGGCCGACGAAGCCGCCGAAGCTCACCAAGTAATAGAAACAGAACCAGTGCGCATCGCGTGTCTTGAGCAGCGCGAGATAGTCGGAGAACTTCTTCTTCTGCACCTCAACCGGCGCCTCGCGCGAAAAGATGACGTAGACCGCCAGCACGAGCACCGCCGGGATCATCGCAAGGCCGAAGACATTCTGCCAGCCGACCGCCGCCGCGATGCGCGGGGCGAAGAGCGCGTCGAGCACGGTGCCGATGTTGCCGGCGCCCGCGAGGCCCATCACCATCCCCTGCATGTTCGGCGGATACCAGCGGCCGGCCTGCGGCAGCGCGACCGCGAAACTCGCGCCGGCGAAACCCAGTATGCCGCCCATGAAGAGTGTCGCCTGGTACGAGCCGAGCCCCGACATCCACGCGTAGAGCAGCCCGCTGATCACGATGAGTTGCGCGAGGATGCCCGTGTTCTTCGCCCCAATGCGGTCCACCGTGACGCCGAGCACGATGCGCAAGATCGCGCCCGAGAGGATCGGGATTGCGACCATCATCCCCTTCTGCTGCGACGTGAGGTGGAGCGTCTCGCCGATCTGCACGCCGAGCGGACCGAGCAGCGTCCAGACCATGAAGCTGACATCGAAATAGAGAAACGACGTGAGCAGCGTGGGCCAGTGGCCGGAGGTTTTGATGGCGCGTAGGTTCATAGTGGATTGGCGGAGCGGGCGAGTTGCGCGGCTTGCGCAAAGAGGTCGGGGCGGAAGATGGTGGTGGCGGAGTCCGCGGGCAGCAGCTTGGCGTCGTTGAGCATGTCGCAGGCAGCCAACTGGTTGGTCACCCACGCCGCTTTCGCGGCATCCGGCTGGTTGGCGTCGTCACCGCTGAAGACGTTGAAGTCGGCGATCTTCTCGATGCGCCCATGACCGAAATCGAAGGTGCCGCACATGCCGGCGCGCAGCGCGTGGATCGGCGCATTGACGTACTGCGGCAGCGCGAGGGTTTCGAGCATCCGCTCGCGATTCTCCGGCTGCTGGCAGAAACGGCACGCCTCGAGCAGCGCCGCCAACAGGGCGGTGTGCTCGGGCGCGCGTTCCCTGGCAAAATCTTCCCGGACCATCAGCACCTTCTCCGGGTGCCGCGGCGCAATCTCCGGGCTCACGGCGACCGTCCAGCCTTTACGCGCCAGGACGGCGATCGAATTCCACGGCTCGCCGACGCAGTAGCCATCGAGATGGCCCGCCTGGAGATTCGGGAACATCTGCGGCGGCGGGACGGCGACGAGCCGCACATCGCGATCGGGATCGATCTCGTGTGTGCGCAGCCATTCGCGCAGCAGGAAGTTGTGCGAGGAGTATTGAAACGCCACGCCTAGCGTCACCGGGCCGTATTGTTGCAGGTGCTGGCGGAGCGTCGCGCCATCGCGCACGCCCAACGTCCAAAGCCGTTCCGAGAGCGTGATCGCGTTGCCATGGAGATTCAGGACGAGGCCAGTGACGCAGGGGGCCGGCACGCAGCCGAGCCCGAGCGTCGCCGCGAAGACCACGCCGGCCGGCGCCTGCGCGGCGTCGAGCTCACCCTGGAGGACCTTGTCGCGAATGGTGGCCCAACCCGGCTCGCGCCGCAGTTTCACCTTGAGTCCGAAAGCCTCGAACAGCCCCAGCTCGTGCGCCATGACGAGCGGCGCGCAATCGCTCAGCGCCACGAAGCCGACCCAGAGCGGGCGGCCGTGGCGCAGCGCGGGCGGCTGGCGTCTGGCAAAGGCGAATGACATGCAGCCCGCCCATTAGCCAAGCCCGTGCCGCGCATCGCCGGAACGCAAAATCGCGTTCCTCATTGTTTTCATCGCAAAGATGAATAGCATTCATACATGGCATCTCCGCTTGATACGAGGCAGTTGCGCGCGTTCGCCACGCTGGCCCAGACCGGAAGCTTCACCCTCGCCGCGCGCGAATTAAACCTCACGCAATCGGCGATCAGCCACTCGATGAAGGCGCTGGAAGAGGAGGTGCGCTGCCGCCTTTTAGACAGGATTGGCAAAAAAGTGACTTTGACGCAGGCCGGCGAGCAGCTCCTCGTCCACGCCCAAAAGATCCTCCAGGAGATGGAAATCGCGCGCGAGCGGCTCGACGCGCTCGGCCGCTGGGGCCATGGCCGCCTGCGGCTCGGTGCCAGTCTCACCGCGTGCCAATACATCGTGCCGCCGGTGCTGCGCGAATTCATCGAAAGCTTCCCGCATTGCACGATCACCATCGAGCCGGGCGACACCGCGGTCGCGCTCGATCTCCTGCGCCAGCACCGGATCGATCTCGCGATCGCGCTCGAGCCGCACGCCGAGCCGCAGTTCGACTTCGAGCCGCTCTTCACCGACGAGCTGAAATTCATCGTCAGCCCCATGCATCCCTGGGCGCGCGCCGGCCGCGTGGAGCGCGCCGAGATCGTGCGGCAAAACTACATCCTCTACACGAAGACGAGCCTCATGTTCGAGATGGTCGGCGCCTATTTCGACGCGGAGAAACTCGTGCTCCCCACGTCGATCGAGCTCGGCAACGTCGAGGCGATCAAGGAACTGGTGAAGCTCGGCCTCGGCATCAGCATCCTCGCGCCGTGGGTGGTGCAGGAGGAATTGCAGGACGGCGCCCTTGTCGCGCTCCCCTTGGGCAAGCGAAAGCTC
>DASYIS010000383.1:0-4992 GCA_035997375.1 Chthoniobacteraceae bacterium | reverse complement strand
ACCGAGATGCTCACCACCGGATTTCGGACCATCCTCGGCATCAAAGTTTTCGGCCCCGACCTCAAGCAAATCGAAAACGTCGCCGTCGATATCGAAAAAGCCCTCAGCGACTTTCCCAATACCCGCAGCGTCTTCGCCGAGCGCACCACGGGCGGATACTTCCTCGACTTCGAGGTAAATCGTGAAGCCGCCGCGCGCTACGGCCTGCGCGTCGGCGACGTGAACGACATCATCGAAACCGCGATCGGCGGAAAGACGATCGCGACCACGGTGGAAGGGCGGGAACGTTATCCCATCAGCGTCCGCTACGCGCGCGATTTCCGGGAGGATCTCGACTCGATCAAGCGGGTGCTGGTTGCCGCGCCGGCCGCCGCGCAAAATAACGTCATCCCGCAAATTCCCCTCTCGTTGCTGGCCGATATCCGCTTCAAGACCGGCCCGCCTTCCATTCGCAATGAAAACGGCCAACTGGTCGGCTTCGTGTTTGTCGACCTGACGGGAACCGACATCGAGGGTTATGTGAAAGCGGCCACGCAGCGCATTAACGAGCGCGTGAAGTTTCCGCCCGGCTATTACATCCAGTGGGCCGGACAGTTTGAATACCTGAAAGCCGCCGAGGCGCGGCTGAAGGTCGTCGTCCCATTCACGCTGCTCATTATCTTCGTGCTCATCTATATGAATACGCAGTCGACAGTGAAAACGATCATCGTGCTGCTCGCCGTCCCCTTCTCACTCGTCGGTGCATTCTGGACGCTCTACCTGCTCGACTACCACATGAGTGTCGCCGTCTGGGTCGGCCTGATTGCACTCGCCGGCCTCGATGCCGAGACCGGCGTCGTCATGCTTCTCTACCTGGACCACGCTTGGGAAAAATACCGCGCCGCCGGCCGCCTGCAAAACATGGACGACCTCTACGCCGCCGTGAAGGAAGGCGCCGTCCAGCGCATCCGCCCGAAGATCATGACGGTCTGCGCCATCCTCTTCGGGCTGTTGCCGATCATGTGGTCGCCGACCACCCAGGCCGGCGCGGATGTCATGAAGCGCATCGCCGCCCCCATGATCGGCGGCGTGGTCACCAGCGCAGTCCTCGAGCTGCTGATTTACCCGGTGATCTTCGTGATTTGGAAGAGACGGCGGCTGCCGCGCATCTCGCCCTGATGAATCCAATTGCGCCGGCGGCGCGCGGCGCTTCACTTTGTCCGATCCCCTTCCCCGAACATGAAAACCACCCTCCTCTACCTCGCGGCGCTGCTCCTCCTCACCCACCTGCGCGCCGCGGAGACCCGCGATCTCATCCTCGTCGCCGGCCAGTCGAATGCGGTCGGCTACGACGCGTACGCGTCCGAGTTGCCGCCCGATGCCTCCGACAAGGAGACGATGTTCTGGTGGCGCGTGGGCGATCCGCCGCCGGATGAGTTCGACGTCACGAGCGGGGAAAAATGGACGACGCTGCAGCCGCAGCCGCGCGGCACGCCGCTGGAGGTGAAGTCGCTCCCGGCCGACGATCCGCGCGCAAAGCTCGGCCGGCAATACGGCAACTTCAAGAAGCCGGAAGGCGGCTTCGGCCCGGAGATCGGACTCGCCCGCGAACTGCGCGCGAAAGGAGGCAAACCGCTCGCGATCGTGAAAGTGGCCTTCAGCGGCACGGGCATCACCACCGACTGGAACCCCGACGACCCCGGCGCGGCCGGCGCCTGCTACCGCGCCCTCATCGACGAGACAAAGGCCGCGCTCGCCGCCGCCGCCGCGCAGGGTATCACCTTGCGCCTGCGCGCGCTCGTCTGGGTCCAGGGTGAGAACGACGCGAATGCCGGAGCCGCGCGTGAGTACGAGAAGAACCTCGCCCATCTGCTCACCCGCCTGCGCGCCGATCTCGCGGCCCCGGAAATGAGCGCGCTGCTCGGCGTCAACACCCGCTTCGGCGACGGGAAGAACCCCAACATGCCGGCCATCGTCGCCGCGCAAAAGGCCGCCGCGGAAAAGGACCACCGCGGCGTCTACGTCGACACCGAGGGCGCGGAAACCCTGCCGCCGAACACGCACTTCACCGCCGCCGGCACCCTCGAGGTCGGCCGGCGCTTCGCGGCGGCGCTGTTGAAACTGGAAGCGGCGGGGAAGTGACCGGCCGCCCCGCCGCCGCATCTCGAGCCGCCACCGCCTAGCCGGCCGCGTCGCCTCTCGGCGGGGCCTCGGCTCTGGTTTCGCCACCCCATTCTTTCTTATACGCCGCCTTGTAGCCCGCACTCCGATTGTCGGTCGCATGAAAGCCCGAGCCTTTGAAGATGAGTCCCGCGCCCTTTCCAATCAACCGCCGGACCTTTCCTTTACCCCAGGCCTTTTGCCGGCAGAGCAGCTTGGGGCATGTCTTCAAGACCGCTTCGCTCATGGATTGAAACGCCTCGAAGGACTTTTGGCATTTCTCGCACTGATAATCGTAGGTGGGCATTTGGAGTTTACGTGGCAAGCATCTCGTCGAGGAGCGCTTGGAGCTCGATGCTGACGATGGTCGTGGCGGTGTCGCTGACGCCGTACGGCAGGACGAGCCGGCCGGCGTGGAGCAGGGCGCCGCACGTGTAGACGACGTTCGGCACATACCCTTCCCGCTGGCTGCCGACGGCCTCGAGCAGCGGTTGCTTGAGTTCGCCGAGAACTTTGAAGGGGTCGTCCAGGTCGAGGAGGAGCGCGCCGATGCAGTACTTGCGCATGGGTCCGACGCCGTGGGTCAGCACGAGCCAGCCCGCCGGGGTTTCGATGGGGGAGCCGCAGTTGCCGATCTTCACCGCTTCCCAGTGATGGACAGGCCGGCGGAGGATTTGCGGATCGCTCCAGAAGTGCGGGTTGTCGGAAAACATCAGGTAGAGGTTTTCGTCGTCCTGGCGGGAGATCATGGCGAGCCGGCCGCGGATGCGCCGCGGAAAGAGGGCCATCCCCTTGTTCTGCACGGCCTGCCCGTTGAGCGTGCAGGCACGGAAGCTGAGAAAATCGCTCGTCTCCAGCAGTTGGGGGAGAATGGCGCGGCCGTTATAGGCGGTATACGTCGCGTAGTAGATCACGCGCCCGTCGTCTTCGACGAAGCGGACGAAGCGCGCATCCTCCATCCCGTTGCTCTCATTGGACGAGACGGGGAAAATGGTGCGCTCGGAGACCGCCACGGACGGGTCGAAGTGGACCTCGTAGTTGGACTGGGCGAGCCAGCGCACGCATTCGGTGGTGCGCTGCACGGCCCGCGGCAGCGGGCCGGAGCCGCGGGGGGCGAGGCGCATCGCTTCCTCGAGTTCGCTCAAGTTGAACCGCTCCCGCAGCGATTCCATGACGGCGGCCGACCAGTCGTTCTCGAAGCCCATCTCCGCCAGTTTGTCGAGGAAGACCGCCTTGAGGTAGGTCGGGTTGGGATTGAGCGTCGGCGCGGTGACGAAGCGGGAGGGCTCCTCCAGCGCGACGGCGCCGTCCGCGCCGACGGTCCCGGTGCGGAACTCGATGGAGGAGATGTGGCCTTCCCCCGTGGCCCGCAGACTCATGATGAAGCGCAACGCGCCGGCGGCCACGCCGGACTGATCGGGATGCGCGACGATGGAGGGATTGAAAAGCGCGGCCGCCTCCAATGCGTATTCGCCGGAGAAAAGCGCGCCGATGTAGAGCCGGCGGGCTTCCGGGAGCGGACGTCCGCTGAAGACGTGCTGTTGCACGCGCTCGAAGTGGCGGCGCCAGAACTTGTGGAGGTCCAGGTGGCGGCTCGCGAACTCGTTCGTCAAGCGGGCGAGCTCTTCCTCGACTTCCGCATCGGAGAGCGCCAGGGCGCGCCCCAGGATGTGGACGATGCGGGCGGGGTCGCCCGGAATGAAGGGGCGGACGAGGACCCGCGCGGCGTTGGGACGCAGGTCGACCCCGGTCGGCTGAAGGGTCAGGCTGCGCATACTTCGAGCCGGCGTTGGGCGGGGGCGAGCGCCCGGGTGAGCTCGGTGAGCGAGAGGTAGAAGGCGAGGCTCGATTCGGCCCCCTGGTTCTGGTTCAGGTGATCTTGCAGGAGGGCGTCGCGGCAACCGCCCGTCCGCGTGTCGTACAACGGCTGGCCGAGATCGTTGCGTCCCAGGAACCACTCGAAACAGCGGCGCGCGGCCTTCTCCCAGAACTCGTCCTTCGTCACGGCATACGCCTCCAGGCAGGCGGAGACCATGGCATGCGCCTCCAGCGGCTGCTGGTCGAAGCGCGCCTTTTCGCCGCCCTCCGCCCAAAAGCCGTGGCAGCCGATCGGCGCGAACTGCCCGCTCTCCGTGGTCTGCGCGTCGAGGAGCCAGCGCAGGGAGGTGAGGCCGATCTCGAGCATCTCTCCTTGCGACGTCCAGTGGCCGCTCAGGATCAGGGCGTGGGAGAGCTTGGCATTGTCGTAGGTCGCGATGCGCTCGAACCACTGCCAGTCCGGGGAGGAATTTGCGCGGTGGAGCGCGACGAGCCGGCCGGCGAGGACGGTGCGCATCTGGCTCACCGCGCGGTCCCCGGAGAAGGCCCGGAGATACTCGTGAATGGCGAGCAGCGCAAAGGCCCAGGCGCGCGGCGAGCTGAAGCGCGCGAGCGGCGGCAGGCCGCGCTGAAACAGGAGCGCGCAGAGGTGGCGATGGCCCTCATCCGGCGAACGGCCGAGCGCCGTGCCGACGGCCCACAAGGCGCGCGCGTGGCTGTCCTCGGAGCCCGCGCGCTCGATCCACTCGCGGTGGTGGTTCATGAAGTTGCGGAAGCGGCAGGTATTCGCGTCGAAGGCGTACCAGAGAAAGGCGAGGTAGCTGCTCGCGAGGCGGTCGACTTCCGGCGGCTGCTCGCCCAGTTCGCGCAGCAGCACGGTGAAGATGAACGCCCGCGCGTTGTCGTCGGTGCAGTACCCCTCATGGTAGTTCGGCACGTTATAGATGGCGTGCTGAAAGATGCCCGTATGATCGCTCATCTTGAATAAGTGATCGAGCTTCAATGGCGGCAGCGGATAATTCGCGTTCTCCACCT
>DASYIS010000382.1:0-13252 GCA_035997375.1 Chthoniobacteraceae bacterium | reverse complement strand
TGCACGGGACAAAGCAAATCTTCCTCTTCACCGACGACCAGGAGAGCGGCTGGCAATTCGACAAAGCCGCCGTGTTCGATGAGGCGTGGGAGAAAACCGCCGCGCGGCTCATCGTCGTGCGCTCCGACGATCTGCCGTCGGTCAATGCCACGATCACGAAGATGAAATTCGAGTCGCCCTTCGCGGCGAACGGTCTCGTCGCGCGCGCGTCGGCCACCGTCGACAACCACTCCGCCGCACCGCTGCGCGACCTGCTCGAGCTCAAGGTCGACGGCGAAAAGATCATCTCGCGCGCCGCGGAGCCCGCGGCGGGGAGCAGCGTCGAGGTGCCGTTGGAATTCCAGACGCCGCTGCTCAAGGGCCGCTGGATGCTCGGGAGCGTGAACCTCGCCGGCGACCGACTGCCCGGCGACGACACGTTCTATTTCGTGCAGCCCGTCTACCAGACGCCGCGCGTGCTCATCGTGGAAAGCGCGAACGGCCCCGAGCGGTCGCGGCCGGGCTTCTTTTTGCGCAAGGCGCTGGAGGCGGGCGCGAGCGGCGCGCCGATCAAGACCGTGGCGACCGGCGAGCTCGACGACCTGCCGCTGGAGCCGTTCTCCGCCGTCTTCCTCGCCGGCGTGCCGGATGTCAGCGACCGCGCCTCGGTCCGCATCGATCGCTACCTGGAAGCCGGCGGCACCGTCGTCTTTTTTCCGAGCGACCAGAGCGATCTCGCCGCGCTCAGCCGGCTGGAGTGGCTGCCCGCGAAACCGACGAAAATCCACGAGCTGCCAGCGGGCCGCCTGGTCGCACGCCCGCTCGAGCCGCAGCATCCGCTCTTCACGAATTCGTGGGACGCCAACACGCCGTTCCCCGCACTACCCCAGCGCAAGCTCCTGGAAATGGACATTCGCTCCGAGGGCCGCGTGCTGCTCCTGCTCGGCGAGTTGCCGTTCATCATTTACGGCGAGCGCGGCACCGGGCGCGTCATCATCGTCAATGCCTCACCCGATCGCGCGTGGGGCGATTTTCCGCTGACCGCCGCGTTTCTGCCGCTCGTCCAGCAGATCGGCCGCCTCTCGATCGCGCGCACGGGCCGCGAGAGCGCCCACCTCGTCGGCGAGCCGATCCCCGCGCCGCTCAGCCTGCCGCGCGACCAGGCGCTTTCCGTCAAGACGCCGCACGGCGAGATCGTCCCCGTGCAGGCCGGCGGCCCGCTGCTCGAGCGCGCGGAGCAGGCGGGCTTCTACGAAGTCAGCTCCACGGCCGAGGGCGTGCTCCATCAGTTCGCGGTCAACGTCGATCCGCGCGAATCCGAGCTGCGCCCGATGGACGACGCCGAGCTGACGAAGATGGTGCCGCACGAGCTCATCGCCGGGACCGAGCCGCTCCGTCTCTGGCTCGCGCAAACCCGCGGCCTCGTCCCGCTCTGGCCGACGCTGCTCGTCCTCGCGCTCCTTGTCTTCGCCGGCGAGGGAATCTACTCGAACATCCTCGCGCGCCGCAGGTCGCAAGGCGACGAGAGCCACATCGCGACGGGGCGTTTGAACAAACACCGCCTCGGCCAGGTGCACCGCGCCGCGGCTGAGCCGGAGCCGCAGACGGAGGAGGCGGGGGTATGAAGGCACGCTCGCCTAAGAGCGGGGGCGGCTCGCCCCCGAGTGCGCACGAAAGACCCGACCCACATGACGAAATGGAGGAACGGTGTGAAAACGTGGCGCGTAGCGCCTCCCGGCCCCGGGTAGGGTGGGCGTCCCGCCCGCCCCGGCGCGCATCTTGCCCGCCTCGATTATCTCAGGGAATCGCGTGCCGCTCCAAGGGCTGCTATTCGCGTCGGGCGAAGACGCCCTCCGCGGCGGGCGGGACGCCCGCCCTACCCGGGGCCGCCGGCATCGCCTGCGGCGGGGAACGCTTTCACACTCTCTCAGGGTTTCGTCACGAGGAGAACGCGAAGTTCTGCATACTCGCCCCATGAAGGACTTCCTCTGGACACCGGTCATCCCCTGGCCGTTGATCGCGCTCGGCGCGGTCGCCGCGCTCGCCGGCATCGCGTGGACGCTTTGGCGCGGCCTGAAGTCCCATGGCCGCGCGCTCCTCCTCGCGGCGTTCCGGCTCTTCGCCCTCGCGGTCATCGTCCTCATGATGTTGCAGCCGCAGAAGCGCTACGACGAGGTCACGATCCTCAAGCCGCAGCTCGCGGTGCTGATCGACGCCTCGGAGAGCATGAGCGACCCCGTCGATGACGCGCAGCCGAACCGCGCCGCGCGCGTGAAGGAATGGCTCGCCTCGCCGGTCATCGAGAAGGCGCGCGCGAGCTTCGATCTGCGGCTCTTCAGCTTCGACTCGAAAATCACCGAGCTGCCGACTGCGAGCAAAGAGCTGAAGCACCTCGGCGGCGTCTCGAACATCGTCGGCGCGCTCACGGAAGTGCAGCAGCGTTTCACCGGTCAGCCGCTCGCGGGGATTGCGCTGTTGACCGATGGGCTCGACACGACGGGCCAGGCGCCGGCGGCGTCGTTCACGAGCGCCACGCCGATCTTCACGTTCGAGCTGGAGAAGGAATTCACGCGCAAGGAAGCGGAGCGCCGCGTGTCGCTCGGCTCGCTCGATTATCCCGCGCGCGTCGTCGTCGGCTGGGACTCGGAGATCAAGGCCGCCATCGTCGGCTTCGGCATGAGCGGGCGCACGATCACCGTCGAGCTCTGGCGCGAGGGGAAGAAGGAGAAGGAAGCCAACGTCTCGTTCAACGAAGAGCAGCAGACGCGGCCCGTGGCGTTTCCGCTCGCGCCGGTCGCACCCGGCATCCAGCAGTACGAACTGCGCGTGACCGATCCCGCCGCCGACAAGGATGCGCAGGCGCACCCCTTCATCGTCGAGGCGCTGCCGCCGGGGAAGCGGCTCCTCTATCTGCAAAACTCGCTCGGGTTCGACTTCAAGTTCCTCCGCCGGGCGATCCAGAGCGACCGCAATTTACAGCTCAGCGCCTTCGTCCGCTGGGGCGACGGGCGGATCGTCAGCATGGGCGACCGCGGGCAGCGCGGCGAGGCCAACCTCGACTTCAGCCAGGCGGGCCTCGCGAAATATTCCGTTGTCATTCTCGGCGACATCACGCCCGACGCGCTCAAGCCGGAGGACTACGCGCAGTTGAAGGAATTCGTGAATCGCGGCGGCGGGCTCGTGCTCATCGGCGGGCCGAATCTGCTCTCTTCGCCGGATCTCGCGCAGACCGCGCTCGGCGAGCTGTCACCGGTCGGGTTGCCGGCGGCGTACCTGGAAACGCCGGCGCCGGTCTTCATCACCGACGCCGGTTTGCGGCACCCGGTTTTTGGCCCGCTGTTCGAGAACGTGAAGGACTTCCCGCCGCTCCTCACGGTCAACACCGGCGGCCAGCCGACCGGCCTCGCCGAGGTGCTGGTCGAGGCCGAAGCCGGCGGGCGCCGCTATCCGCTCGTGGCCGCGCAACGCTTCGGCCAGGGGCGCGTGGTCGACATCATGACCGACACCATCTGGCGCTGGCGGCTCGCGGCCAAATCGTGGAGCTTGGAGAAGTCGCCGTACGACACGTTCTGGACGCAGCTGATGGATTGGCTGATCCCGAAGGAGGCCGACAAGGGGAACAGCAACAAGCTCGAGCTCTTCACCGAGCGCTCGAACTACCTGCTCGGCGAGCGGCCCGAGATCCGCGCGATCGTCCGCCTCGTCGGCGGAGGCGCGCCCCCGACGAGCCTGCCGATCGACATCAAGACGCCGGACGGCAAGGTCTTCAAATACATGCTGAAACCCGCACGCCTCCCGACCAGCGGCGGCGGCCAGATCGACGGCTACCGCGCCGATGTGGAGCCAAACGTGCCGGGCGTCTTCGCCGCGACCTCCAGCGTCGAATTCAATGGCGGGAAACTCGAAGGCGAAGTGCGTTTCGTCGTCACCAAGCCGGTGACCGAGCTCACGAGCAAGCCGATCGATCGCGATCTGCTCAGGCGGATCGCGGACGCGTCCGGCGGCAAGTATTACAAGCTGACCGACACCGCGGCGCCCTGGACCGCCGACCTGCATTTCAAGCAACAGCAATTCTCGCGCATGGAGCTCTCGGATCTCTGGAACAACCCGGTGTTACTCGCGGTGCTGGTGGGCTTGCTCGCCGGCGACTGGGTGCTGCGCAAGCTGTGGAATCTGCCGTAGCGCAGGCCTCCGGCTTGCCGTATCGCAAGCCGGAGGCTTGCGCTACGGCCGCTGCGCCTTTTGAATGGCTCTCCCTTTCTTCCTATGAGCGCCGATCTCGATGTCCGTAAAACCGCCCTGCTGGCACGGGTGCAACTCAGCGAAGACGAGGTCGCCAAGTTCCAGGCGCAACTCTCGCAGGTGCTCGCGCACGTCGAGAAACTCCGGCAGGTCGATGTCTCGGGCGTGGAGCCGACGGCCCATGCGAACGCGGTCTTCAATGTCTTCCGGATCGACGAGGCGCGGCCGGGAATGTCGACCGCCGAGGCGCTCGCCAATGCGCCGCGTGCGGTCAACCAGCTCTTCATGGTGCCCAAAGTCCTCGAATAACCATGGACCTCCCTTCCTACTCCATCGCGCAGACGCAACGCATGCTGCGCAACGGCGAGGTCTCCGCCGTCGAGGTGCTGACCGCGCTCAACGACCGCATTGACTCGATTGACGGCCAAGTCGGCGGCTACTTGACTCGCGATTTTGAGGTCGCGCGCAAAGCCGCTGAAACAGTGGACTTGGAGCGGCCGCTCGGCGGCATTCCGATCGCGATCAAGGACGTGATCAACGTGCGCGGGCAGCCCTGCACGTGCGCCTCGAAGATCCTCAAGGGCTACATCTCGCCGTACGATGCCACCGTCATCGCGCGACTGCGCGAGGCGGGGGCGATTCCATTCGGGCGCACGAACATGGACGAGTTTGCCATGGGCTCCTCGACCGAGAATTCGGCGTATCAGTTGACGCGCAATCCGTGGGACCTCTCGCGCATTCCCGGCGGCTCGTCGGGCGGCTCGGCGGCGGTGGTGGCGGCGTGCGAGGCGTTCGGCGCGCTCGGCTCGGATACCGGCGGCTCCATTCGCCAGCCGGCGGCGCTAAGCGGCTGCGTCGGGTTCAAGCCGAGTTACGGCCGCGTCTCGCGCTTCGGCCTCGTGGCGTTCGCTTCGTCGCTCGACCAGATCGGACCGTTCACGCGGACGGTCGAGGATTGCGCGCTGCTGCTGAATGCGATCAGCGGCTTCGATCGGCAGGATTCCACCAGCCTCGACGAGATGGTCCCCGACCACGTGTCGCTGCTCGGGCAGGATCTCAAGGGCGTGCGGCTCGGCATGCCGAAGGAGTACTTCATCGCGGGGATCGACCCGCAGGTCGACGCGGCGGTGCGCGCGGCCATCCGGCAGTACGAGGATCTCGGCGCGGAGATCGTCGAGGTCTCGCTGCCGCACACCGAGCACGCGGTCGGCGTCTATTACATCATCGCGACGGCGGAGGCCTCGGCGAATCTCGCGCGCTTCGACGGCGTCCGCTACGGGCATCGCACGGAGAATGCCAGCGGCCTGATCGACCAATACGCGCGCTCGCGCGAAGAGGGCTTCGGACCCGAGGTGAAGCGCCGCATCATCCTCGGAACGTACGTCCTCTCGAGCGGCTACTACGACGCCTACTATCTGCGCGCGCAAAAGGTGCGGACGCTCATCCGCCGCGATTTCACGCAAGCGTTCGTGCACGTCGACGCCATCATTTGCCCGACGTCACCGGAGGCGGCGTTCAAGATTGGCGAGCGCAGCGACGACCCGATGCGGATGTACCTCGCCGACATCTTCACCATCGCGGCGAATCTCGCCGGCAACTGCGGCATCTCGCTCCCGTGCGGCTTCGCGGAGCTGGAGGGGAAGCGTTTGCCGATCGGCCTGCAGCTCCTCGGAAAACCGTTCCAGGAAGCGCAGCTCCTGCGGATCGCGCATGCCTACGAGCAGGCGACGGAGTGGCACCGCGAGCGGCCGCCGCTCTGAACTCTATTCGCCGGGCGCCTTTCGTTTCAAATTGTCCGGCCGCACGGCCTTCATGGCGGCGAGGGAGTTCTTCAGCTTCTCCAGTGCTTTCTGTACCTCCGGGGCTTCCCGGTGCTTGAGCAGGAGGCCGCCCAGCGTCTGCGCCGTGGCCACGTATTCCATCTGGGCTTTGTCGAGCCGCGCCATCCCTTCCACCAGAGCCGGCGTCGGCTCCCGGGTTCCGGCGACGATGTCCGGGTTTTTCCGGGCAAAGGAGCTCATCGCCCTGGTCAGCGCCTCGGCGCCGGCCGCCCAGCGGCTGATCGCATCGGCGGTCTTCGCGGCATCCAGGTCGGCCGTCACCTGCTTCTTGAGGCCGTCGAGCGTCGTCACAAAGTCTGCCATCGCAGTCGTCATCTCCTCGGCTTCCTCGATCGCCGAAGCCGGCGCGGCGCTGACCGTGAAGGCAAACAAACACGCGAGGCAATGACGAAGGAGCATGGTCGTGCGAGCTAATAACACCTTGGTCGCGTTCAGGACGAGTTCCTTTCGAACACGTACAATCGCGCGTGTTCCGCGACGGTGAATCTCGGCCCACGGAACCCGCGCCGGATGAGTTCCTTGCGCAAATAGAGCATCGTGCCGGCGTGTGAAACCATTAGGGCATCACTCTCGGCCGACTCCGCGAGATCGGCCGCCGCGCGCACGCGGGAGACGAACTGGTCGCGCGAGGTGCGCTGGGAGCGGTGCCCGGTTAGGAACGCCCCTTGTATGATCCACTTCCAGAGCCGGACGGGAAGCTCCAGGTTCCCGGTGCGAAACTCCGCCACTTCCACCTCACGCAAAAGCGGCGTTTGCACGATCTCGCCGGGGTAGAGCGCGCGCGCCGTGGTGTAGGCGCGCAGGAGATCGCTGGCGTAGCAGCGCGGCCACTGACTCGCCTCCAGTTTCGCGCCCGTGGGCCGGGCGGGGGAAGCCTCGTAGCGTTCCCTCCACGCGTGCAATTGCGCCGCCGTCATCCAGCCGCTCGGCAACGGCTCCGCCACTGGAAAATGTCGCAAAAGGCCGATCCTCATTTAGAGGGCGCGGCGGGTTCGGGTGGCGATCATGTCAGGGCGATTTCGTTGAGCCTACCGCACAGCAAGCGAAGGTCACTTCGATTCGGAGGCGGACTTCGATCAGGTCAGGAAAGCCTTCACCTCCTGAAGCACGACGACGGTGTCGTAGAATGTGTAGAAAAGCCAAATGTCGGCGCCTCGCACTGGGGCCATGGGGAGCGTCCATACACCATCTTCGAATTCAGTCCCAAGCGTGGCATCCATCGCGAGGACCTCTTCTGCCGGAGCCAAATAAGCCTCGGCGTCCCGCCAATCTGAAAAGAGGTATAGCAGAGACGACTCGAATCCTTCCTCACGGACGATGCTTCGGCTATGAGGTGACGGCACGAGAACGCTCTTGCTCGCGCGCCTTCAATCGGATGCCCAACTGCCTGGCATATTCCCGGACCGCCGCGGGTGGATCCCGAAATTCGATCATCGCTGCGCTTTCGGCAGTGATGGCACCGCTCTCGACCAATGCGGCGAGACGCGCGCGCCTTTCGTCAAGACTGAGCGTTTTGGCTGTATCCGCGGTTTCTGCGTTCATGCTTCCCAGATCATACATGTGTCTGCGGCGCAAGTAAAGGAAGAGCGGCGGCTGGATTCGGAGTGTCTGTGGCCAACCTCGATGCGGCCTCGCCCCGCCCATTCTCATCTTCTGGCTTGAATCAGTTAGGCTTATGGACTTCGCTCGGTAGTCCCACTTTCCCGATGCAAGCCCCCCCGACTTCCACCCCGTCCCCGGCCACGCGGCGGGCGCTCGGATTCACCCTTCTGGCCGCTTTTCTCGGCTGGATGTTCGATGGCTTGGAGATGGGGATTTTCCCGCTCGTCGCCAATCCCGCGCTCAAGGAGTTCGCGAAGAATGCCGGGGTGGTGGCGGAAAAGGCATACGTCGACCATTGGAATGGGATCATCATCGCGTGCTTCCTGCTCGGAGCGGCGCTCGGGGGACTGATCTTCGGCTGGCTCGGCGACCGGCTGGGCCGGGTGCGCGCGATGATCATGAGCATGCTGGCCTATTCGCTCTTCACCGGGGTCATGTATTTCGCGCAGTCGCCCTGGCAACTCGGGCTCTGCCGGTTCCTCGCGGCGATTGGGATGGGCGGCGAATGGTCGCTCGGCGTGGCGCTGGTCATGGAGGCCTGGCCGCGCGACAAGCGCCCGCTCATGGCGGGACTCATCGGTGCGGCGGCGAATTTCGGGTACGCGATCGTCGCGGTCATCGGCATTCGTTTTAAGATCACCCAGGATTCGTGGCGCTGGGTCATGCTCGTCGGCGCGGCGCCGGCCGTGCTCACGCTGCTCATCGCGAAGTTCGTTCCCGAGTCGGAGCGCTGGCAGGAGTCGGTCAGCAAGACGGGCGTGGTCCGCAATCCGCTCCAGGAGATCTTCGCCCCGGAGCTGCGGCGCACGACCATCCTGGCGATCCTCTTCGCCTCGGTGGCCCTCATCGTCACTTGGGGCAGCCTCCAGAATATCCCGCTCTGGATCGACCGCGACCTCGCGCACGGGAATGCGCAGGCCAAATCCGTCGGCCAGCTCTGGTCGTCCATCGGCGCCATCGTCGGCTGCCTGATCGCGCCGCTGGTCGCGGCGCGCTTCGGGCGGCGGCCCGTCTACTTCGGCCTCTGTCTGTGCTCCCTCATCACCGGCTCGATCCTTTACCGGTGCTTCGACGCCTACACGAACGGGCTGCTGTTCATGATCTTCATCGCGGCCGGCTTCGGCGCCGCGTTCTACGGCTGGCTGCCCCAGTATTTGCCGGAGCTTTTCCCGACCCGCATCCGGGCGACCGGCCAGGGTCTCGCCTTCAACTTCGGCCGCATCCTGGCGGCGGTCGGCGTTTTGAATCTGGGGTGGTTCCTGGGGAGATTCGAGGGGAGCTACGCGAAGGCCGGCGCGGCGATGGTTTTCATCTACCTTATCGGAATGGTGCTCATCTGGTTCGCACCGGAAACGCGCGGACGCCCCTTGCCCGAGTAGCCATTCATCATGACGTTGACGCCGGAAGAGCTGACGAAAACCGGAATACCGCGGGATGTCCAGGAGACGCTGACGAGAACGGCCGACGCCTTCCACGAGTTCGTCGCGCTCAGCGACCCCCACGGCGTCGTCCACTACCTGAACCAGGCGGCGCGCGAGCTGACCGGCCAGACGGAGCCGCTCCCGCCGGCCTTTCTGCTGGCGCAATTGCAACCGCCGTGGGTCTGTGAGTTGTTGCGCGAAGAGGCCCTCCCGGCGGCGTTGAGCAGCGGCTCCTGGAGCGGCGAGACCGCGGTGCTGCGCGCGGACGGGAGCGAGCTGCCGGTGCACCAGACCCTGCTCTCCGTGGGCACGCCGGAGGCGCCGATGATCGCGGCGATCATGCGCGACATCTCACATCGCAAGCGCGTGGAGCTCGAGCGCTTCGAAGCGGCGAACGGCTATGAGGCCGCGATCCGCGCGAGCGGCCAGGTGCTCGTCCGCTGGGAGGTCGCCACGGGTCAGCTCGCCTATGTCGGCCACGTCGAGCCGCTGACCGGCTACACGGCCGCGGAGCTGGAGGGCGGGCTCGATCGGCTGCGCCGGCTGCTGCACCCGGACGATCTCGCGCGGTTCGACCGCGATCTGCAGCGGAGCGCGGCGGCGCGCGCCCCGCTAAATGTGGAGTTCCGGCTCCAGCGCCCCGAGGGGAACTATGTCATCCTGCAATTGCGGGGGGCGTTTTTCCTCGATCGCACCGGGCGCATGGCGCAGCTCAGCGGCCTGCTCTCGGACGTGACCGTCCTTTGGCAAACGCAGGAGCAGCTCGCGCTGGCGCGGGAAAAACTCGAGGGCCGGCTGCAATCGCGCCTCCAGGAGGCGCGCGCCGAGGCCGAGCAGGCGCGGCGTTCCAAGAGCGAGTTCCTTTCCCGCATGAGCCACGAGCTGCGGACTCCGCTCAACGCGATCCTCGGCTTCACGCAACTGCTCGAGCTGGAAACGCCGACTCCGCGCCAGGCCGAGAGCATCGAGCACATCTCGCGTGCGGGAAACCATCTGCTGCAGCTGATCAACGAAGTGCTCGACCTCGCGCGCCTCGAATCCGGCCGGCTGCCCGTGTGCGCGGAGTCGGTGCCGATCGCGGACTTCCTGCGTGCCTCCGTCGAGCTGGCGCGCCCCCAGGCCGAGCGGTCGCAGATCGAGCTCGTGCTCGCGGAGTTTCCGCCCGAGCTGCCGACGCATCTCATCGGCGATCCGCTCCGGCTGCGCCAGGTGCTGCTGAGCCTGTTGAACAACGCGATCAAATACAACCGGCCGCACGGGCACGTGCGGGTCGAGTGCCGGCTCGGCACGGCCGGGCGCATCCGCCTCAGCGTGCGCGACAGCGGCCTCGGGCTGTCGCCGGAGAAACTGCAGGCGCTGCTCGCGCCGTACGATGCCACGCATGCGGGCGCCGAGATTCCCGGCGGCTCGGGCATCGGCTTCGCGCTCAGCCGCGGCATCGTCCATGCGCTCAAGGGCGAGATGGGCGGCGAGAGCACGCTGGGGCAGGGGAGCGCCTTCTGGATCGAGCTGCCCGTCGCTCCCGGCGCGCCGGCGCCCACGCTCACGCCGCCCACGCGGCGCGCGCCGGCCCCGCTGCCGGAGGGCGCGCGTTACAAGATTCTTTACGTCGAGGACGAGGAGCTGAACCTCCAACTCGTCGAGCGCGTGATGGCGAGCCATCCGGAGTACGAGCTGGTCTGCACGATGCAAGGCGGCCAGGCGATCGAGCTCGCGCGCGAGCATCGGCCCGATCTCATCCTGCTCGATCTCAACCTCCCGGACCTCTCCGGCGAGATCGTGCTCGCGCAGTTGAAGGAAGACGTGAGCCTGCAGGACATCCCCGTCATCATGGTCACGGCCGATGTCATGGGCGACCGCGTCGAGCGCCTGCTCGCTGGCGGGGCGCTGACCTACCTGATCAAGCCGTTTCGCATCTCGGAATTCCTGGCGATCATCCGCGAGACGCTCGGCGGGCGGGAGGGGCCGGCGGTCAGTGATTAATCACGCAGTTGCGCGCGCAGCGCGAACGGTCCGGGGAGCACACGCGCCCCGCGTGTTCTGCCCGGCGCCCTCGCCGGGCAGCGTTCAACACGCGGCGGGTGCAAACTCATCAAACGGTGTGCCGCGCGCCACGGATTCGGCGAGGGCGCCGAATCCAGCACGCGGGGGCGCGTGCGCTCCCCGGGCCGTTCGCGCTGCGCGCGCAACTGCATGGTCCCAGCTTGGGTTCCCGATCAAGGAACTCGGGCTGTAAGGTTTCGCAAGCTGAAAGGCCTCTCGCCGGCGCTGCGCGTCCGGGTCCTCAGGCGCGCGCTCCAAGTTGAGTCGGGGCCGGTCGCTTCGACCCAGCATTGACCCCATGCGCCCCTTGGAAGCAAGCCCCGCGGGTTCCCGCCGCGAGCCGGCGCTCGAGTGCTTTTTCGTTCGCTTGGCGCCGCCATCTGGTATATACCAGTGCGGTCATCGGGCTGTCGGCCATTACCATTGCCGAGTTGGAATTTGGAGCGTGCGGAGCGGATGATCCCGAAGCCGAGCGAGCGAGGATGGAGCGCGTGCTGGCGCCCTTTGCGCGCTTCGACTTTGGGGCGAATGAGCCGGCCCGCCAGTACGGCGAGGTGAGAAGCAAACTGGAAGCCGAGGGACAAGGGATCGGTCCGAACGATCTTTTGATTGCCGCTCATGCGCTCGCCTTGTCGGCGACGCTGGTGACCAACAACGGACCAGAGTTCAAACGCGTCCATGGTTTGAAGTGCGAGAATTGGGCGCTGTAGGGGTGGGAGTGGAACGCCTTGGTCAATTCAGCCAGTAAGGCCCGGCGTTTTCCCCGTCGGCGGTAGTGAAAGGGGACGCGGCGCCTTCGAAGTTGAGGCGGCCAATTGTCCAGACGGTGTCTGGACTTTTCGTTGGGCGAGTTGGGTTTTCGCGCGGCGGAGACAGGCGGTTCCCGCGCGACCCGAGCCGTACGGCGGCGCGAGAGCAAACCTCATACCCACCTCGTTCCCGCGGCGTAAATATTTTGTGCGGCCAACCCCCGGTTTCCGGGGGGTGGCATGTTATTCTGGGCGCCATGACTACCTCATGTACACACGATGTTTCTCTTCATGACCAGGACTCCGATTGGCCCGCGGGCGCTCCTCCCCGTACGGCGGCGGGCCACGCCCATCCAGAGCCGGCAGACGCCAATCCCGAGGGCGCGGAGGCGCCGGGGGCGGGGCGCGGGCGGCCGTCGACGTGCACGCCGGCGAAGCTGCAGGCGATCTGCTCGTTCATCCGCCTGACGGGTCTCTCGGATACGGCGGCGGCGGCGATGGCGGGCGTGAAGCGCTCGACGCTGGCCCGCTGGAAGAAGGAGGACGAAGACGTGGAAATGGAGCTCGACCAGGCGCGGTTCCAGTATCAGGCGCCGCGGCTGGCGAAGATCGACGAGACGCGGATGAAGGACGGACAACACGACTGGCGCGCGCAGGCGTGGCTGGTCAAGTTCGCGAACCCGGAGGTGTATGGCGCGCCCTCGCGCCGGCGCAAGTTGCGCGACGTGGAAGTGGAGGCGCCGCTGACGCCGGAGGAACAGCGGGCGCAGGAGGAGGCGGCGGGCCGGACGGCGATGGAGCAGGAGGTGCGGGATTTTAAGGGGTTGCATCCTGGCATCGTCATCACGCCGGCGATCCTGGCGCTGCTGCAGCAGCGGCGGGCGATTGTTTACCGGGAGTGGCAGGAGAAGGAGGAGGCGGAAAAGGCGGCCGCCGTGGGGGCTGGTTTTACAGAAGGAAGCGAAAGACGCGAAGAAGGCGCAGGTGCGAACGCGGCATTTGCTTTTCGGGAGGCGCAGGGTTCCCACGATTCGCACGGAGTCCACACGCCCCCGGCGGCGGCGGGCGCGGCGAAAAACGTAACAATTCGTCCCGAAATTCCGGGGCTTTACCGCTACCCGATGCGAAGAGTGGAGGCGATGGCGGGCTGATCGCGGGCGCGGTTCCGCTCCGGTTCAGGCCGGGGCTCTCGACTTCCTCCAGGGGAGCGAGATGTTCTTTCCCAATTTTATTACTCGCGCTCGTAGCGCAAGCTTCGCAAGCTTCCCAGCCTGCCGTAGCGCGGGCTTCCAGCCTGCCAAGCCGAGTCACCGAACGTGACCCGTACGCCGGCTGGGAAGCCCGTGCTGCAAGGTTGGCGGGCGCGTCAATTGAA
>DASYIS010000381.1:0-17282 GCA_035997375.1 Chthoniobacteraceae bacterium | reverse complement strand
AGGGGCCGTAAGGGATTGCGCCGGAAGCTATAGCACTTTTGGCAATTGTCACGCGATGAATTCAAATCATGCACGCAAAAACCGCGCCGGCTGCGATTAGAGTTGTCGTCAAGACTCGCGCCTCACTCGTGCAGCCGCCGCATTCCTCGGCCGAGAGCCGGCCGGGCGTCGCCGTGGTCGGCTCGCTCAATCTCGATCTCGTCGCCTCGGTGCCTCGGCTGCCGGGGCCGGGGGAAACGGTCGCCGCCACGCGCTTGCGCAAGTTCTTTGGCGGCAAGGGCGCGAACCAAGCCATCGCCGCCGCGCGCGGCGGAGCCGGCGTACGCATGATCGGCTGTCTCGGCGGCGATGCGGACGGTGCGCTCTATCGCGCCCGCCTGGAACGGTTCGGCATCGATACGACCGGGATCGCCACGGCTGCGAAATCGCTCACCGGCGCCGCGCTTATCGGCGTCGCGGCCTCGGCCGAAAACCTCATCATGGTCGCCCCGGAAGCGAACGCGCGCCTCACGCCCGCCTGGGTGCGCCGGCAGCGACGGCACATCGAGTCCGCGCAGGCCCTCCTCCTGCAGTGCGAGGTTCCTTTGCCCGGCGTCCTGGCCGCGATTCGGTTGGCCAACGCCGCCCAGGTTCCCGTGGTGCTCAATCCCTCGCCGCTCGACCCGGCGTTTCCATGGGGAGAGGTGCAGGTGGATTACGTCATCGTGAACGAGAGCGAAGCGCTCGCGGTCTTCCGCCTCGCGCCGGCGACGCTTGACTCAGCGCCCGCGAAGTGGCGCCGAAAGATGCGCGCGCTCGGCATCGGCACGCTCGTGGTGACCCGCGGCGGCGCGCCGACCCGCTGCCTCACCGCCGACTCGGTCTTGGCCGTGCCGGTGCCGCGCGTGAAACCCGTGGACACCGTCGGCGCCGGCGACTGCTTTGCCGGCACCTTCACCGCCGCCCTCGCGCGCGGTGAACCGCTCGCCGCCGCCATCCTTTGCGCCAACACCGCCGCCGCGCTCTCCACGCTCCAGCCCGGCGCGCAGCCATCCCCGCCAAGGCACGCGTGGCGATCCAGTGGGACCGACGGCTCAGAAAAATGAGGCGGCATTTGTTCAGTTGGGACTCTCGGGCAACTACCGTTTTTGGGAGAGCGGTTTGGTCGGCGACCCGAAGGGTCTAAAGCAGGTAGCCGGTGGTGGAGCGAGTGTAACGAGCGCAACCACCGGATTCCCCCCACGCAACGCGCATGCGCCCCGACAGGGGCGCGAGAACGCCGGTGCCGGCGGAAGCGCTCCCGCCCCTCCGGGGCGGACTCGCGTTGTGCAAGAGATCCGGTGGTTGCGCTCGTTACACTCGCTCCACCACCGGCTACCAGCTTTCGACCCTTCGGGTCGTCCGAATGAATTCCCCACGCTTGTAGCAAACACGCCACTGAAGCGGTCAAATCTGCTACACGCCCGGATCCAAGCCAAATAAGCATCGCCCGGTTCCGTCGCTGTCTGCTACTTGGGTCGATGTCTTATTCGCGGCTTCTGGTTGGGTTGGGGTTGCTCGGGGTCTTCGGCGTTGCGCGGGGAGCTGAGCCGCCCGCGACCGCGGCTTGGCCCGCCGCCGTGGAGCAGTACGAAAAGGCGGCGCTGCTCGATCCGAATGCGGATGAGCCGCTCTATCAGTTGCGCAACTATGCGCGGGAGAGCGGCCGGCTCGCGGAGCTGAAGCAACGCTGGGAAGCGCTGGCGACCGGCCCGGATGAATGGCGCTACCGGCTGCTGATCGCGCAGTGCGCGGTGCTGGCGGTCGATCTCCCCGCGACGCGGGTGGAGTTGCAAAGGGTCACCCGGCTGGCGCCAAAGAGCGCGGAGGCTTGGCTCGCGCTCGGGAAGTTCGAGATGTGGCAGGGGACCCCGGAAGCGCAGCCCGCGCTGGAGCAGGCACGGGACCTCGCGGCCGATCCCAGCCGCGCGATCGTGATGATGGTCAAGGATCACCTGGACCGCGGACGCAAGGCGGAAGCGTTGGCCGTGCTGGGTCAGCGCTGGCCGGAGGTGCGCAACACGGCGCTCATGACGAGGCTGCTGGAGAGCTGGGGCAAGACGGCGTTGGCGGAGGGCCGGTTTGCGCAGGCGCTCGAGCCGTTCGAAGGCCGGCGGGATCCGGACGCCGCCGGCGTGGTCGCGGGACTCTACGCCTCGATCAAGGATTACTCGATGGCGGCGGCCGTGCTCGACCAGGCGCGCGCCACATGGCCCGCCGATATTCGGCTGCGTGAGCGTGCTCTGGCGGTGGAGCGCGCGGCGGGCGATTCGTCCGAGGCGCTGCGGCTGGTGCGGGAGGCGGCGTGGGAGCATGGCTCCGCCGCGACGTGGGGCGAGCTGCTGACCGAGCTGCTCCGGAACGGCGTGGCCGAGGAGGCGGGCCGGCTGCTCGACGCGCATCCGTCGGAGCTGGCCACGCAGGCGGCGCGCTGGCGTGTCGTGCTGCCCGAGGCGGTGCAGCTCGGCCTGGGCGCGCGCGTTGACGCCGCGCTGGCGTCGGCGCCGGACCTGTGGGAGGCGGTCTTCACCCGCGGCGAGCTGGCCATGATCGAGGCGCGCTATCCCGCGGCGCAGAAGATCCTGTGGTCGCTCTTTGAGCCGCGCTTCGAGCGGCAGCCCTTCTCCTCACAGGCGCCGGACCGCTTCAACCGCTTCCCCGGCTACTACATGTACAACGTCTACTCACACCTCACGGCGGGGGATCGCTACACCCACGTCCGGTATCTTTACGGCACGATGGCCGAGCTGTTCCGGCAGCCCGAACACCGCATCGAGTCGCCGTTCGACGTGCTGATCTCCTCGCAGGATGCGCGCGATTTTGCACTGTGCCTGCTCGGGATGATCGCGCTCGAGACGAAGAGCGAAGCGGCCTTCCAGGCGGAGCTGACGGCGCGGATCGCGGCGTGGTCGGAAGAGGACCGCCTGGTCGCGGCGCTGGTGGCGGGGACGACGCCGGCGATGGTGACGGCGATCGAAGCCTACGC
Organism: Chthoniobacteraceae bacterium; assembly: GCA_035997375.1. Taxonomy (GTDB): domain Bacteria; phylum Verrucomicrobiota; class Verrucomicrobiia; order Chthoniobacterales; family Chthoniobacteraceae; genus DASYIS01. The sequence goes on along the minus strand of DASYIS010000381.1, from coordinate 14,278 downwards.
GGAGGGCAAGCAACGCATGCCCGCCACCGATCGCGAGTGCATCGCGCAACTAAAGAGGGTGGAGACCTCGCCGGAGACGGATCCGGCGCTGCTTTCCAAAGTGCGCGCGCTGCCGGCGCGCCTCGCCGCGACCGCGCCGAAACCGCTCCCGATGAAGATGCCGCCGGCGAAGGCGCCCGTCGGGCCGCCGGTCGCGGTCCGGCCGCTCAAGCCGCAGCCGTACAAGGAGCCGTACGACGAGTTCGTGAAGGGCCGGTTCGCGCAGGCGCTCGAGCTGTACTACGGCGTGCTGCGCGCCACACGCGAGACCGGCGACTCACTCTCCTCGTACACGATGGATTACGCGGTGACGATCGCGCAGCATCGCGGATCGCCCGCGCAAACGGCCGAGGCCGGCGCGACGGCGTTTGCCCTGCTCTTCCCGCCGACGTACCAGGCGCCGAAGCTCGATCGTCCGTTCGAGAGCGCCGATCTTTGGGCACCGACTCAGCCCGCCCGCTCCTATTCCATGAGCTACGGGCGACCGGGGACCGGCGGGCCCATCGGCGTGGAGAGGCTGCCCAAGGAGGTGCAGCCGAAGCTCGTTTACCCGCCGAAGTCGCTGCTGAGCTGGGCGGAGACCGGCGTGCTCTGGACGATCTTCGGCGAGACGCGCGAGCCGGCGGTCTGGGCCGCGCTCCAGCCGCGGCTCGAGACTCCGCCCGCCGGTGCGCCGCCCGCGCAGGAGTTGCATTGGCGCGTCGCGCGCAGCTATCTCGCCTGGTGGCATGGCGAATACCAGGACGCCATCGGCCGCATGCGGCAGTTGCTCCAGGAGAGTGGCGACGACGGCGTCCGGCTCGGCCTCGCGGGCATGCTGCTGCGGGAAGGGGACCGGCCGGGGGCGACGGCGCTGCTCGCGGAAATCAAGCCGCCGTACCCGGCCTATGCGCGGGTGCACAAGAGCTGGGCGCTGCGGATGGCGGCGGAAGCGCACGACGCGGCGGAGGTGGCGGCGCTCATCGGCGAAGTGGCGGACTCGCCGCTGGAGCCCGAGACGAGGCGCGAGCTGGCCAAGGCGGTGCAGGCCGCCGGCTTTCCGGAGGAAGCCGAGCGCTTGCACGCGCCCCTGCTGGCGGCGCTGGAGAAGGAGGAGGATTGGCGGCGCCTCAACGATGGGCTGCGTGAATTCAGCCACCCCATGCCTCCCGAGCGTGCCGTCGCCCTCGCCCGCCGCGTGCTCGCGGTTTCCCCGCGGTGCACCCCGACGGATCTGATGTTCCAGCGTTTCCGGAGTACTGCCTGGAACGTCCTGCGCGCCGCCGGCGCCCAGTCTTATCTGGCGGAGCTCAAAGCCGGCACCGGCGGCGACCCCGTGGAGCGGCAGTGGCGAATCGCGGAGGCGTCGCCCGGGGAGGAGAGCCTTCCGGCCTGGGCGCGTTTGCTGGAGATGGATCCTGCAAACGTGATGGCGGCGGAGCACCAGACGTACCTCCAGACCAAAGATCCGGAGCGCTGGCGGATCTTCGACGCCATCCTCGGCGGAGATGCCGAATCCCTGATGCAAAGCCGGAGCGGCGAGATCGCGCAGGCCTACCTGGACGGAGGCCAGGTGCCGAAGCTGCTGGCCCGCGTGGCGGCCACGCGCTTCTACGGGCCGGTGGCGCGCCGGGGCGAGGCGAGCGACGACCAGTGGCGGCGGATCGCGACCGGGCTGGCGCAAGCGGGTGAGCACGACGCGGCGATTGCCGTTCTGCGCAAGGCCTTGGCGCTGACCGATGCGCCGCCCGGCGCACTCCAGCGGCTGCTCGTGCAGGAGCTGGACCGGGCGGGCCGCCACGAGGAGCTCGGCCGCGAGCTGCTCACGATGCTGGCTCCGCAGGCGGTGCCTTCCACGACGCCCTTCCATTTGCAGGAGGAACGCCGCGGACGCACCGAGGTGAGCCGGCCCGCGCCCGGTTTCGATCCCGCGATCCTCGCGCTCGCGCGGAAGGCCGGCGTCCTGGACGAAGCGCGGGCGCGTCTCGAGAAGGCGGCCGCCGGTTCTCCCGCCGCCCGCCGGAGCCGGCTGCTCCTGGGCGCGCTGGAGCACGAGGCCGCCGTGCTACCGGAGCTGGAAACGCTGGCCGGCGGCGCGTTCCGCCCCGACGAGCAGCCCTGGCTCACGGCGCTCGCGGAGGCGCTCGCCGGGTGGCCGGAAGCCGCGGCGCCATGCCGGCAAATCGTCGCCAAGCTGGAGCCGCTCCTGCCGCGGGACGATCGCGCCGGCACGGCGCGCCTCGCGCTGGCGCGGCTGGCCTTTCGCTGCGAGGCGCGGCCGCTCGCGCTGAAGCTGGCCCGCCAGGCGAAGGAAGCCGCGCTGGCCGAAAGCCGCGTGACGCGGGATGTGCGCCTGCTGACGCCCGTGGTGGTGCTCGCGCGCGAGGCCGGCGACGCGTCGCTGCTGGCGGAATGCGCCGACGCTTTTGTCACCTGGCTCGCCTCGCTGGAGGTCTCGAACATGTACGAGCGCTCCGAGGCGACACGCGTGCTCTCGCTCTACCTCGATGGGAACGACACCGCGAGCGCGGAGAAGATCATCGCCGCCGCCCGCAAGCAGGCCGGCGCCAAGCCCGACCAGTACCTCGAGGAGAGCCTGGCGCGGTATCTCGACGAAGTGCGTGCGCGCGCCGGCGATCTCACCAATCACGCGCCGATGGTCTGGCTCGATGCGGACCGGACGACGGAGAAGACGGCGACGCTCGTCTGGGACCTCGCGCTGCACCGTGCGGATGACAAGCAGGGGCGTTTCTCCGTCACGGACCAGGAGGTTCCCGGGCTCGCGGGAAAGTACGACGTGGAGCTCTTTTTCGGAGAAGAGCCGGACGCGCTGGTCTCGCTCGCGCGCTTCCCGAAGGCGGCCGTCCGCGGCGAGTGGAAGGGCGCGTTGCCGGCATCGTTTGGCTTTGCGCAGGCGGTTTTCACCCGTGGCGAGCAGGTTCTCCGCGGTCCCATCCTCCCGGTCTGCGCCGGCCCCAATCTGCTGAAAGGCGATGCCGCGCAGGGCAACCGCTTCCCGCCCGGCGTGCCGCTGCCGGCCCGCGGCGGCCCGTCGCCCGGCGGCTCCGCGATTGTCTATCGCGACGCGAATTCCTCGTTCGCCGGCGGCGTGGCGCTGGCGGCGCGGCGGGTTGCCGTGGAGCCCGGGCACGATTACGCGCTCGCCGGCTGGCTGCGCTCGGTCTTCGGTGACCGTGCGCTCCGCCTGAGCTGGCGCTTCCTGGACAAGGACGGGCGGGAGCTCGCCAACAGCCAGGCTTCCGACGTCGACTCGGACCCGCGCTACTGGAGCTATCATTGGCTTCGTCTCACTTGGACTCAGAACCCGCCCGGCGGCGGATACGTTTCCTTCCCGGAAGGGACGGCCTTCCTCGAGCCCGCGATCCGCGGCGGAGCGGACGGCTTCGACCTCGCCGGGTTCTATCTGATCGAGCTGCCGGAGACGCGCAACCGGCCGTAGCCGTACTATTCAGTTCTGGCGCGGAGCGCAACGTGGCACGGGCATCCTGCCCGTGGGGCCGGCGGGCGTCCCGCCCGTCGAAAACGCAGACTCACCGTTCGGTGAACACCACAGTCAGCGGGCAGGTGCCCGCTGGCCCCACGGGCGGGACGCGCCGTGCCACGCCGGCGCTTGTGCGCCAATTGAATAGTTACGGCGTAGGAATGATCCGCCGGTGCCGGGTGTCAGGGAATGACCGCGCCGGCGACCGGGAGCGAGATCGGCGCTGTCGGGACCGGGGCCGGGGCGACCGGCGGCACCGGGGCCGGCGTGGCGGGTGAGGGGGCCGCGGCCACGGTCTTCGGGGCGGCGGGCGCCGTGCTCGTCGGGTCGATCATGGCCAGCGCGTTCTCCGGAACCACGACCGGCGTGCCGAGTTGGTACACCCGCACGTAGTCGATCTCGAAGAAGTTGGGGAAGACGGTCTGGTCGTTCGGCAGTCCCGACGGCCCGAACTGCGAGCTGACCCCGTTGTTCAGGATGATGTACATCGGGGCATCGGGCACATACGCGGCCTCGACGGTTTTCCGCATCACGCCGTCCTGGTACCACACGGCGCGGCCGGGGCTCCACTCCAGGGCATAGGTGTGGAAGGCCAGCTCGGCCTTCGAGTCGGTGATGCCGGTGCTGTCCCATTTCGGGGCGCGCACGTCGCCGTGGCAGAGCCCGTTGTGCATGATGCCCGCGCCGGCGTAGTACTCGGCAATGTCGAATTCCGGCGGCCAGGCCTTGGCGTCGTTGGGCATCAGCCAGAAGACCGGCCAGACGCCGCGCCCGCCGGGGTACTTCGCGCGCATCTCGATGTAGCCGTACTTGAAGGCGAAGCTCTTTTCAGTGCTCACCAGACCACCGGTGTACTGGTAAACACCGGCGGGGTTGGTGCCCTGCGTCGTCTTGCGCTCGGCGCGCAACTGGAGCACGCCGTTGTCGAAGAGGACGTTTTCGTCGAGATTGTAGTTGAGGTACGAGAAGTTGTGGAACCTTTCACCGAGGACGCCGGCGAAGTGCATGGTGGTGATCCATTTGTGGGCGTCCAGCTGCGGAGCACCGAACTCATCGGAGAACACCATGCGGTAGCCCGCGGGAACTTCTGCGTGGGTGGAACTCGCCAGATCTGACCCAAGAACGGCCAGACCCAGCAGCGCGCTTTTGACTAGATTAATTAGTTTCACTGATTTGTACCTGTAGCAGCATACGTGCAACTGATGGGTCTGCAAGAAAAATACTATAATTATCTTCGTGGAACCTCCATGGGGTCGATGAGGAACGATTTCGCTCCGCTCGCATGAGGGGTGAATCTTCCGCGTTCAGGTCCAACCCCGAGGCGCTTCGCGGGTCCACGAAAGACACGAAAGACACGAAAAGGGGGCAGCGGAACTCGGATGCCTGAAGTGCCAACGAATGGCGGCGAATTGAAACGAATCGGCGAGCCTTCCGGCATTCGTTTCAATTCGCTGAATTCGTTGGCCTGATCCCGGTCGTCATTCGTGGAACACGGCCAGCCTCTTCTCCCCTTTTCGTGTCTTTCGTGTATTTCGTGGACCGCGAAGCGCCTTCCGGCCCGCCCCTGCCGTGCACGCGAACACCCCATGGCGCCCTGTGGGCAGGTGTGCTAGGCTGCTGGTCCTATGCACATGGATCCCGAGTTACTCGCTGCGTCGCCCCAGGGCGCCCGTCTTCACCTGCCGCCGCTGGAAGTGGTGCGGCGCACGCTGCCGAATGGGCTGGAGATCATCGTGCAGGAAGATCACAGCGCGCCGGTGGTGAGCGTGCAACTCTGGGTGCAGACCGGGTCGATTCACGAAGGGACCGCGATGGGGGCGGGGATCTCGCACATGCTCGAGCACATGCTGTTCAAGGGGACCGCCACGCTCTCGGCGTGCGAGTTCGCCCAGAAGGTGCAGGACCAGGGCGGCTACATCAACGCCTACACGTCGTTCGATCGCACCGTCTATTGGATCGATATCCCGGCCAAGGGCGCCGAGGTGGCGCTCGATCTTTTGACCGATGCGGCGCTCCACTCCACGCTGCCGCCGGAGGAATTCATCAAGGAGCAGGAGGTCATCCGTCGCGAATTTGCGATGGGGAACGACGACCCCGATCGCGTGAGCAGCACCGCGCTCTTCGCGAATGCCTATCGCGAGCATCCGTATCGCTACCCGATCATTGGGCACCTCGACGTGTTCAACACCGTCACCCGCGACGACGTGATGGCCTACTACAAGGCGCGCTACGTGCCGAACAACATGTTCTTCGTGGTGACCGGCGACGTGGACGCGGCCGCGGTGCATCGCCGGCTGGAGTCGCTCTTTGCCAGCGTGCCGCGGGCCGCGCTGCCGCCCGTCTATCTGCCCGAGGAGCCGCGCCAGCTCGGCCGGCGGGAGCTCCACGCGGAGTTTCCCACGGAGCTGACCCGCCTCCACATGGCGTGGCACGTCCCCGGCACCGCGCACACGGACGTCCCGGCGCTCGATGTCCTCGCGATGATCGTCGGGCACGGGCGGTCGGCGCGTTTGTACCGCTCCATCCGCGAAGAGAAGGGGCTGGCGCACTCGGTCGACGCCTGGTGCTACGCGCCGGCGCAGGGCGGGCTGTTCGGGGTCGATGCGATCAGCGATCCGCAGCAGCGGGTGCCGATCGAGGCCGAGGTGCTCCGCATTTTCCAGGAAATCGAGCACTCGGGCGTGACGGACGCGGAGCTGCAAAAGGCGAAGCGCCAGAGCCTCTCGACGCAACTCCAGGCGGTGACGACCATGCGCGGCAAGGCGAGCGATCTCGGTTCGAACTGGCTCCTCGCGCACAGCCTCGACTTCTCGCGCGACTACCTCCGCGCGGTCGAGCTGGTCGACGACTCCGCCATCCGGCGCGTGGTCGCCCGGTATCTCAAGGACGCGAACCTCACGATCGTCTCGCTCAATCCCGCCGGGGCCGCGCATGCGCCGGCGGCGGCCATCGCGGTCGCACGCGCGGGCGAGATTCAGCGCTTCGAGCTGAGCAACGGCCTCCGCCTGCTCGTGCGAGAGGACGCGCGCCTGCCGCTCGTCTCGGTCGCGACGGCCTTTCAGGCAGGGCTGCTCGCCGAGACGGCGGAGAACAACGGCATCACGCGCCTCCTCGCGAAGGTCATGCTCAAGGGGACGGCGAAGCGCACGGCCGAGCAGATTTCCGATGAGATCGAGTCGTTGGGCGGCGGCATTTCAACCGATGCCGGGAACAACAGCCTCAGCGCCTTCATCCGCGTGCTGCGGCCCGATCTCAAGGCTGGCCTCGACATCCTGGCCGACGTCCTCTGCCACGCTTCACTGCCGGAAAAAGCGATCGCGCGGGAGAAGGAAGTGCAGCTCGCGGGGATCAAGGCGGAGGACGAGGAGGTGACCGTCGTCGCCCGTACGCTGCTGCGCTCGGAGTTGCTGAAGGATCACCCCTACGGCCTGCGCGGGAGCGGCACGCCGGAGTCGGTGGCGCGGCTCACGCAGGACGACCTGGCGGCCTTCCGGGACCGGGCGATCTCGGCGCGGAATGGCGTCATCTCCGTGTTCGGCGACGTGAAGGCCGCGGAAGTGCGCGACCTCGTGGAGCAGGTGCTCGGCAAGCTGCCGGCTGGCGAGCGCGCCTTTGCGAAACTGCCGCAGCCGGCGCCGTTGGCGGAGGCGGTCACCGTCGAGCGAAATCGCGACAAGCAGCAGGCCATCCTCATGGTCGGTTTCCTCGGCGCGGACATCTACTCGAAGGACCGCGCCGCGCTCGACTTGATCGACGAGGCTTCGAGCGACCTCGGCTCGCGCTTCTTCCTCCGCATCCGCGAGCAGCTCGGCCTGGCGTACTTCGTCGGCTCCTCCAACATGCTCGGGCTCGTCCCGGGGCCGTTCGTCTTCTATCTCGGCACCGATCCGATGAAGTTGACGGCCGTGCAGGCGGAGCTGATGGACGAGATCCGGTCCCTGGCCAAAGACGGCCTCACCGCCGCCGAACTGGCGCGCGCCAAGGAGAAGCTCCTCGGCCAGATGGAGATCCGCAACCAGAGCAACGACAGCTTCGCCTTCGCGGCGGCGCTCGACGAGCTCTACGGCCTCGGTTTCGACCACTACAAGAAGACCCGCGCCGAGGTGGAAGCGGTGACCCTCGCCGACATCAAGCGCGTGGCGAACCAGTATTTCCTGCACCAGCACCCGTTGACGGCGATCGTGCGGCCAAAGGTGTGAAGTAATCAGTAATCAGAAAGCCAGTAATCAGTGTCCGCGGTCGTATCTCTGGACCTTCAGGAACTGATTACTGCCAACTGATTACTGATTACTCCGCCGACCCGCGCGGGATCACCGTTTGCTTGATCCCTTCCGGCGTGAAATCCGCGTCGGTGAAGGTGATGTGATGGCTGATCTTTCCCCCGTTGAGCTCGGTCGTGGAATCGCCGCCGGCGCCGCGCACGGTGAGATTCGACGGGACCGGTTTTCCCTCGTCGTCATTCATCACCCGCGTGGTCTCGATGCGGCGGACGAGCTTGCCGGCAGGACTGTATTTTTCCACGCGCAGCGGCACGAGGCGCTTGGCGTCGATCCAACTCTTCACACTGCCATAGACTGAGGGGCCGCCTTTGCCGGGCTTGGATTCGAGGATCTGGCAGGGAACGCGGTCCACGGTCTCCGTGCCGGTAATCGCCTGTTGTTCCCAGGCGAAGAAGTTCTCGATTACGTCCTCGTAGGAGAGATCGGTGCCGAACAGCGAGTCCCGCAGTTGCGCGGCTCCCAGCGTTCGCGTTTGGTCCGGCGGCGTGAAGAGAGTCCCCGTCACCTGGCCCCCGGATCGACGCAGGAGGACGCTCTCGCCCTTGCGCTCTTTCGGCCAGAGGATCTGGTAAACGACCTCCGCGGAGCCGCGTGCGGCGCGCGACTTGATCTGCACTTGGATCGCGCTCTTCTTCGGGCCGGCCATCTCCATCCGCAGCCGCACGTAGGAGGTTGCGCTCTGCTCCTTTTCGCTGAGGCGGCTCGCGAGCTGCGCGGCGGACAGGGTGCCGGGCTCCGTATCGGCGGCTCGCACCGTCGGCATGAGGAGAAGTCCGAGAGACGCGGCGAGAAAGAGGACGGGTGAAAGTTTCACGGGAGGAGTTCGTTTGGCGAGGCGGGTTCGGCGGGCAATATGTTCCTCATAATCCTGCTCTTGCTCTTGCTCCTGCTCATTTCGGACGGTGCGGAGCAGGAGCAGGATTATGACGTCGCGCTCGGCTCAGTCCTCCAGCGAAACATCCGCCGGGCTTCCGTCGAACACGATGTGGCCGTCCTTCATGCGGATGGCGCGAGAGGCGCGGCGCGCCACGGTGAGGTCGTGCGTTACGAGCACCAGGGTCATGGCCCGCTCGCGCTGGAGGCCGCTAAGCAGATCGAGAATCGCGTGCGCGTTCTCGCTGTCGAGGTTGCCGGTCGGCTCGTCCGCCAGCAGCACGCCGGGTCCGTTCGCCAAGCTGCGGGCGATGGCCACGCGCTGGCGTTCGCCGCCCGAGAGCTTGGATGGAAAATGATCGTACCGCCGCTCGAGCCCGACGGCTTTCAGCAGCTCGGTCGCGCGTTCCCGCCGGTCGGTGCGCGGCCGGCCCGTCTCGAACATCGGAAGCTGCACGTTTTCCGCCGCGGTGAAGGTCGGCAGAAGATGAAACGATTGAAAGACGAAGCCGATTTCGCGCGCCCGATAGGCGGCCAGGTCGGGCCGATCCGGCAGCGAAGAGCCGCGGTAGGCGAGGCTGCCGGCGCTCGGTTTATCGAGCGCGCCGAGCAACTGCAGGAGCGTCGTCTTCCCGCAGCCGCTCGGACCGACGATGGCGACAAACTCGCCGGCACCGATCCGGAAATCGACCCCGCGCAGAGCCTGCACCTGGCCGTCATCGTAGTTCTTCTTCAATCCGCTTGCCTCGAAAACGGGTTCGGAAACGGGGGGAGGCGGCGAAGAATCTGAGAGCATCGGCAAAACGTGAGCGAGTGGAGCAGGCGGCGGGCTACAGGTAAACAAAAGAGCCGGAGCGGTCGAGCGAATGCACCCTGCCTCGACCTCCCCGGCTCGGGACGCAGACCGAACCGCTTCCTCGTCGGCTCGGCTACTCGTCGTCCAGGTTGCGCTCAGATTCGCGGAGGTCTTTTTCAGCCTCCCGGACCTTCTTGTGGTACTTGTGCTCCTTTTCGAGCCGCTCCTTTTCTTCGTGCGTCATCCTGCGCGGCTCGGTGGTCGTCGTAGTGGTCGTGGTTCTGTGTTCCTCAACCGCCGGCGCAGGGGCCGGCGTGACCACGACCGGTGGCGCCGGAGCCACCCGCTCGGTGATGATTTCATCGGAATGGGCCGGTGTGGTTGAGAAGGACAAAGCCGCCGCCAAAGCCGCAGCTCCCAAGCACTTGGGCATGCCCTATCGGGGGAAGTTGCACTTCCCATGGAGGGGGTGTCTGCGGGTGGGCTCGCGCGCACTGCGAGGGCGACCGTTGGGCAGTACAACTGCGCGGGCCAGTGCGTCCCCAAGTGCAACTTGGGGACGAGGAACGCGCCGCGCGCTCACGCCACCTTCCTCGCGATCAGCGTCAGCCGCGGCCACCACCAGACGATCTTCCCGTCCTCGTTTGCGATCCGGTACTGCTCGCGCGCGGCGGCCGGCGCGTGCTCCACCAGCTCGCGGACCAGACGCTGGTTCTCCGGCGGGGTCGCCGCCGTGTCGAAGTACCACTGCAGATCCGGCTGCTTGAAGGGCTGCAGTTCCGCCGATTGCACCGCCAGCCCGTTCGCCTCGCACAGCCCGCGCCACGTCTTCGGCGAGAGCAGCCGGTGATGGCTCGGGTCGCGCAGCTTCTCCACCTGGTGCAGCCACTCCTCCGCCTCCGGCGCGTCGTCCGGTACGCTGCCGTCGATCAGCAAAAACCGGCCGCCCGCGCGCAGCACCCGCGCCGTCTCGCGGATGAATGACTCCGGGGACGAAAAGTGATGCGGCGCCACCCGGCTCGTCACCAGGTCGAACGTCGCGTCCGGATACGGCAACTCCTCCGCCGCATGCTGTCGCGTCTCCACCTGCAAGCCGCGCCCCGCCGCCGCCTCGCGCACCCGCTCGAGCATCGGCGCGGCGAGATCGCTCGCCGTCACCTCATGTCCGAGCGAAGCCAGGTGCAACCCCGTGTGCCCTGCCCCGGTCGCCACATCGAGCACCCGCGCCCGCGCCGGCAGCTCGATGCGCCCCAGCGCCGCCGCGACATCCGACACATCCGCGAGAATATGCGAAGCGCCATAACTCCGGCTGCGCGCCGCAAACTGCGCCTGGGCGGCTTGTTGGACGGGGTCGAGGTGGGGCATGGGGTCTCGGCGTGTAAGGTGCCGGGAATGCCGGGAGACGACAAGCGAGCATCGGCAGACATTGACTTCCGCGACCCGAAGTGGGAGTATCCCACCATGATCCTGACTCTGGACGCGAAGCGGCGACTGACGGTTCCAGTGGCGTTGGCGCGCACCTCGCCCGGTGACGCGTTCGAGGCGATTTACGATGAAGACGAGGACGAGATTCTCCTGCGCCGGGTCAAGCGGAAGCGTGAGAGTTGGCTGGAGGTTCTGGAACAATGTCCGGTGCCGATGGACGATCTGCCGCCCCGCAGCCGTGAGCTCCCCAAAAAGCTGAAGTTGTGAAATGGCTGCTGGATGCGGACGTGCTCAGCCAGCCGGCCAAGCGCCACGGCGATGCCCGGGTGATCGACTGGCTCGCGGAGGAGGAGCCGGATTGCTACACCAGTGCCGTCGTCATTGGCCAACTGGCACTTTGGGTTCGCACCAAAAAAGGCGAACAACGCGCGGTCTTGCAGAAGTGGCTGCGCAGGCTGATCGACTCGCTGGAAGGAAAGATCATCGGTTACAATGTCGCGATCGCCCATGTCTGGGCGGAGCAACAAGCGGCGCTTCTGGCTGCGGGGAAGCGGATGCCCTTGGAAGATAGCTTTATTGCAGCCACCGCTCGCCGCCACAACCTGACCATCGTCACCGGGAACGACAAAGATTTCCGCGGTCCGGGGCTGAAGGTATTCAATCCGTTCAAGGCTCCGCCGGAACGCTAAGCGGGGCGATGGAGTTAAGCACCCGCGCCGTCTCGCGGATGAACGACCCCGGCGCGAGGGCGGGGCGCATGGTCTTCATTTCGCCCGTCCGCTGAGCACCTGCTCGTACGCCTCCAGCAACCGCTCGCGGAAGTGGTCCCAGGTGAAGTTCGCGACGGCGCGCTCGCGGCCGGCGGCGCCGAGGCGCTCACCGAGGGGGCGGTCGCGGTGGAGGCGCAGGATGGCTTCGGCCAGCGCGTCGGGGGCGTCGGGCGGGATGAGGAGGCCGTTGATTTGATCGAGGACGACGTCGCCGCTCTCGCGCGTGGTGATTTGCGGGAGGCCGCAGGCGGCGGCTTCGTAGGTGGACTTGGCGCTCCCTTCGCAGGTCGAGGGGAAGATGTGGACGGCGGCGGAGCGGTAGATTTCCTCAACGCGCGGGACGAAGCCCAGGACCTTCACGCTCGGGCCGGCGTCGCGCAGCCACCGCTCGATTTCCGGATGCGCGGTGCCGGCGAGGACAAGCTCGGAGTCCGGCAGGGCGAGGCGCTTCCAGACTTCGAGCAAATGATGGACGCCTTTGCGCCGGATGAGGGCGCCGACGAAGACGGCGCGGAAGATCTCCGGCCGCTGTGGGGCGGGGGAGAAGCGCGCGGTATCCACACCGCGCTGGTGGCGGAAGAGCTTCTCCGCGGGGACGCCGGCGGCGAGGAAGGTCTCCTCGGCTTTCTGCGAAAGGACGAGGATGAGGTCGGCGAGGTCGTATTCCTCGAGCATCTGCTGGCGCGTGATGAGCCGGTTGTTTTTCCAGCGCTGCCAGCCGCGTGCCGCGGCGCGCTCGCGCTCGCTCTTGGTGAGGCGCGCGGGTTTGTCTTTGCCCTTGTGCCGGTGCCAGGTGGGAATCTCCAGGACGCTCGGGATGCCGAGCCGGCGCGCGGCGCGGAGGGTGGCGACGCAATCGCCCGACCAGCCGTGGAAGAGATCGTACGGCGGCTCGCCGCGCTCCAGCTCGCGCGCGGAGACGGCGTCGACGGCGTGCTTTTTCGCGCCGTAGTAGTACTCGCTTTCCAGCCACGAGAGGAGCCGCACGGGGTGCCAGCGGAGCGATCTCACCCGGCTCTCCGGCAAGGCGCTGCGGCGCGTGTCGAAGGCGATCGCGCGGCCGAGGAAGCCGCCCTGCTGCGCGGCGCGGACGGATTCCAGCGCCACGGCGTCGAGCCCCGAGCCGCCGAGGCGCGCCGAGGTGGCGTAGAGGAGATGTCGCGGCAGATGCTTCACGGGGGACGGCCTATTAGACTGGATTCAGCGCGCGGTCGAGGGTACTCTCGACGGGTCGCAGCCGCTGCTTCGATCTCCACCCCCTCGCATGAAATCTTTCCTCCCCTCGCTCGAGATTCTCGAGCAGCGCATCGCGCCCGCCGCCGTTTACACTTACACGAACCCCGAAGGTGGGACGGTGAAGATCACCACGTCGAAAGGGACGTACGATGAGCTCACGGACGCGATGAGCTTCAACGGTTCCGGAGGCGGGATGTATCTCGGCAAGCTCGACTTGGCGTCGCATCCCATCTTTCGCGGGACGGACCTCGTGTTCGAGGTGACGGGCGCGGGTACGGCGGATGTCACGCTCCTCGATGCGCACGGGCTCGATCTCGGCCAGGTGACGGTCCCCGGCGATGTCGGCTGCATCCTCGCCGGCGACACGAATCTCGCCACGCCTTCGGTGAAGATGCTGCATCTCGGCTCGCTCGGCGTGCAGACCAACATGACGGGGCTCTTGACGGATTACCAGAGCATCCTCAAGGGACCGCTTACGCGGCTCGAGATCGATCATGACCTCGCGGGTTCGCTCGTGGTGCAGGGGAATGCGTCGAGCAAGATCGGGACGGCGCTCATCCACGGCTCGCTCGCGGGCGGCGTGACGGACCAGTCCGGTTCGCTGCAGGTGCAAGGCGGGATCGATACGCTGACGGTCGACCATGACCTGGCGGGCGGCGAGGGGCAGTATTCGGGAGGTATCATCGCCCGCGGGCTCATTCGCTCCGCGACGATCACCGGCAATATCACCGGTTGCGACGGCGACGGGTCTGGTTTTCTCACGACAACGGGCGACATTCTCCTGCTCAACATCGGGGGCAATGTGTCGGGCGAGGACGATGCCGCCTCGCACGGGGAGAACGGTCGGGTCCAGGCCCATAAGATTACGACCGCGACGATCGGCGGGGCGATCGACGGCGGTTATCTCGATTTCTCGGGCTCGGTCACCGCGTACTCGATCGGGACGATCAACGTCGGGAGCGTGGTCGGCGGCCATGGGATTGAAAGCGGCGCGATCCGGGTCCAGACGACGCTGGCGAATGCGGTCATCGGCGCGAGCGGCGGCAGCGGGGTGAAGATCCAGGGCGGCGACGGACACCTCAGCGGCTCGGTCCACGGACTGTCGCTTGGCTTCATCGAGGTGAATGGCGACGTGAAGGGAGGAGTGGGCACGGTGTCCGGCGGCATCTCGTCGGTGGGCTCCACGACGAAGGTCATCATTCATGGCAAGCTCACCGGCGGGCTGGGCGACAACAGCGGCTCCGTCGGCAGTGGCGGGGCGCTCGGTGATATCGAAGTGCAGCAGGGAATCTTCGGTGACGGCGGCAAAGTGAGCGGCAGCGTGGCGGCGGTCGGCAAGATCACGACCGCGATTATCGGCGTGGGGCTCAACGGCGGC
>DASYIS010000380.1:0-8034 GCA_035997375.1 Chthoniobacteraceae bacterium | reverse complement strand
GAAGCCACGCACCAAGTGGCGGCCCTCCAGTTAACCTCCGGCGGCTTGGGCTATCTCCTGCCGCCCACGGTGACGATCCTCTCGCCCCTCGGGAGCGGCGCGACGGGCACCGCGACGGTGACGAACGGCGCCGTGACCGGCCTCACCCTGACCAATCCCGGAGCGCGCTATCCGAAGACCGGCGTGGCGGTGCTCATCGATCACCCGAGCGAGGGTCTAACCGCGGCCAGCGGCTATGCGACGATGAAAGTCAGCCAAAGCGGCACGGTCACCTGGTCCGGAAAGGTGGGCGATGGGACCATGCTTTCCGGGAGCGGCTGGCTCAAGGAAGACCACAGCCTGGCGCTGTATAGTGTCGTCCCTTATCGTCCGGGTCCCGCCGGCACTTTGAGCGGAACGGTCATGTTCGATGAGGTGCCGGATGTCAGCGATCTCCGCGGCGACCTGGCCTGGAGCAAACCTCCTCAAAGAGGAGCCGCGCTCTATCGCGCCGGATTCGAAACCACCACCCCTCTCCTCGGCTCCCACTACCTCCGCCCGGCCGCTCGCGAACAGGCGCTGGTCTTCACGAATGCCCCCGCCGGAGTGGCGACTTTTACCGCCGACGACGGCGATCTCGTGAGTGCGGTCAATGACACGCTCTCCGTCAGCAATACGAACATTGTCAGGAAAACGTCCACGGGGGCCGATCGCCTAATGCTGAGGATTGTTCCCTCCACCGGCCTGTTCAGCGGGACGTTCCTCGGCGTGTATCCCGCGGGGACGGTCGCCACGAAAAACGTGAGCGCCGCATTCTCCGGCGTGCTCTTTCAAAAGCAGAACCTCGGCGAAGGACTGGTCGTCGGGCCCCGGCACACCGGCCCGGTGAGTTTGGCGCCGCAATGAGCGCTTTCATGTCGTTCGCGAAGATTCTCTTCCAGCTTCGTGGCGCGCGAATATGAAGCTCCGGTTGTAGCCACGCCCTGTGGGCCGTTTGGACGCGCTCAACGGGATGGGTCGGAACTACGCTCTGCCCGCCGCGTGTTCGATGCGTCCAAACGGCCCAAGGGCCGTGGCGACAACCGGATGCGGCTCCGCCGCGCTTGGAGAAGATAACTGATAGTCAAGCCTCAGCGGTCCTTGTGAAACTGCTCGGTCACTTCCGCCAGGATGACGCCGCCCTTGCTGGCGATCGCCCGGTTGATCATCGTGATTCCATCGGGCTGAAGATACATCCATTGCGACATGTGCAGGTGGGCCAGCGGGTTGCCGGGGACGGCGTCGATGGTGAAGTCCAAGTGCAACGCATTGCCGCGGGCCTCGCCGCGCGCGGTGCCGACAATGCCGGTGCCGGTCGCGGTGTAACGGTGCTCATCGAGTTTGCGAATCGACCACGAGCGATGCGACGGCTTGCTCCCCTGGATTTGCAGGTCCTGTTCGAACTTGAAGACGCTCCCTTCCCAGCGACCCGTCGTTTGCGTATGGATGAGTTTTGTGGGATTGCCGGAGCGATTTTCAAAGAGGCCCCACGAGTGCGTGCGGCCCGCGAAGTATGACTCCGGCTTGAAGAGCGGCCGGCCGTCCTTGACCACGTCGAACGGAGTGCCGGCGCAGGCCGGCGTGGCGCAGATCAGGGCCGCCCAAAGCAGGAGCCGCGGGAGGTGGAATTGGTTTGGCAAGGAACACATAGGCACAGGGATTCGTGCCCGTTCGGGACGCCGGCTCGGTTGCCCGGACGATTAGAGTTCACTTCGGAGGCGGCAACCCCGCCTTCCGAAACGTACTCATGATCTCTTCGGTCAATTTGATCTGAGCAGCCCGATTGTATTCCTTGGGCCGATTCGGCGGGTCGAAATTCAAAACGTTCACCGCCCGGTGGGTGAAATCGAGATAGAAATCCTTGCCTCGTTCATGGCCGGCGTAAATGACGTGCATCGTCGAGTGGCCGGCGCTCCCGTCCTCGACGATGAAGCGCTGGAAGTTCAACCCGCCCCCCTTGAACGAAGTCGCCGCGGACGCACCGGTCACCAAATCATTCTTTCCGGAGGCGATGACCAGCGTCTTGGTTTCCAGGTTCGTCCCTTTCGGAACCGCCAGGCCGGAGAAGGTGACCGGTTGGTCCGGACCCGTGCCGGCGGTCTTCTTCAGGCCGGCGGGCAGGCAGAGGCTGAAGCCGCGCGCCGGGTCTTGGTAATGGAACGAATTCCCGGAGCCGGCGGAGTTCGTGGCGCCGCAAGGCCGCAGGGTTGGATTCTCCGGCGCCGGGGCGGCACACCCGGCGAAGAGCGTGAGGGCGATCGGAAGCCATTGGGTGACGCGGGGGATTTTCATGGTTGTGATTGGGGAGAGGCGGGAAGGGGCGGCACAGGGAAGTTGTGGGGCCATCGGGGGCGGGAGCGGCCGCGGCGGAGGGCGAGCGCGGCCAGGCCGCTGCAGAGCAACAGCGCGGCGGCCGGCTCCGGAATCGGGGCGATGGCAATATCGCCGACGGGGTCCGACGCATTCGGGACCTTGATGAAGAGCGAGCGGTGGAAAGCCGCGTCCAGTCGGTCGATCTCCGCTCCCGGAGCGTGCCCGTAGAGCTGGCCTTGGACATCGAAGGCAATTCCGGTCGGGTTGCTGAAAGGGTTGGCTGGGAAAGTCGAACTATTGATGAGAGTTCCCGTTTGGGAGTACTCCTTGAGATCGCCGTTGCCCCGATCGGCGACATACACATTCCCTGCGGCATCGACCGCCAGACCGCCCGCTTGCAAGCCGGTACTGAAGGAGCTTTTTGCACCGCCGGGCGTAATCCTGGTGACATTCCCCGCGACCCCGTCTCCGACGAAGACGTTGCCTGCCGAGTCGCACGCCAGTGGAGCCTGGCCATCCATGAATCCCGTCGCAATGACGGAAATCGCGCCGGCAGGCGTAATCTTGTACACCTTGCCAGAGTAGGCATAGATATTACCGCTGAGATCCACGACGAGGTCCTCGAAGTACTGGGTGGTGCCGGTGAAGTAGGTGGTCCGGACGCCGTCCGGGGTAAAGCGGTAGATGAAATTGCGGGCGCTCGCGTAAACGTTCCCAAACTTGTCGCACGCTATTCCATTCACGGGGTTCACCAGTTCGATGGAGGCGAACAAACCACCTTGCAGCGTTACCGAATCATAGGAGTAGATAACATTGGTGATCGGGTCGGTGAAATAGACGGGCGCGGCCCAGGCGGCGGAGCACGCGAGCGTCAACCACGGGAAGAAGAGCGTGGAAAGTCTCATCATCACGGAGCGGCCGGCACGGCAAGCGAACCTGGCAGGCCTACCCCGCCTTCCCGCAGCAGTTCTTGAACTTCTTTCCGCTGCCGCAGGGGCAGGGGTCGTTGCGGCCGACCTTGAGCGGGCTCGGCTCGGGGGCGCGGCGGGCTTCGAAGGCTTCGTCCAGGCTGCCCATGCCGTTCGCATCGGGCGGCGGCGCGCTGGGGCGCCGCGGCGGGGGAGCCTGCGGCGGCGGCTCGGCGCTGTGGTCGCCGTCGAGCTGCGGCGCGGTGAGGAAGTGCGGGAGCGACGAGAGGAACTGCTCAAACGCCATGATGTTCGAGGTCGAACGGAAGAGATTATGCAGGATCTCGTTCTTCATGTTCGCCATCAGCTCGGTGAACATCTCGTACGCCTCGGTCTTGAACTCGATCAGCGGATCCTTCTGACCGTAGGCGCGCAGATAGACCGCCTCGCGCAGCGAATCCATCCCGTACAGGTGCTCCTGCCAGAGCTTGTCGATCGCGCTGAGCATGATGTGCCGCTCCAGGAAACGGAGCGCGTCCGGCTCCTCGTGCGCGCACTTCAGCTCGTAGCTCTTCTTGATCTTGTCGACCAGGTAGTTGCTGACCGTCGCCGAGTCTTTCCCCTCGAGCCCCTCGGCTTCGGGTGAGAGGCCGAGCGGGAAGGTGTTGTTCACCCAGGTGAAAAGGCCCTCGAGGTTCTGCTCGTCGTCGGGCGGCAGGAAGAAAATGACCTTCTCGGGGATCGCCTCGTCGATGACCTCGTAGATGAGCGGACGCGGGTCCGCGCCGTTGATCGCCTCGTTGCGCCAGCCGTAGATGACCTCGCGCTGCTTGTTCATCACGTCGTCGAACTCGAGCGAGCGTTTGCGGATGAGGTAATTGCGCTGTTCGACCCGCTTCTGCGCGGTCTCGACCGACTTGTTGAGCCACGGGTGCTCGAGCGATTCGCCCTCCTGCAGGCCGAAGCGCTCCATCATGCGGGTCATGCGATCGGCCGCGCCGAAGTTGCGCATCAGGTCGTCCTCGAAGCTCACGAAAAAGCGGCTCATGCCGGGGTCGCCCTGGCGCGCACAACGGCCGCGGAGCTGACGGTCGATGCGGCGGGATTCGTGCCGCTCCGTGCCGACGACGTACAGGCCGCCGACGTCCGCGACGCCCGGCCCGAGTTTGATGTCGGTGCCGCGGCCCGCCATGTTCGTGGAGATGGTCACCGAGCCCGGCTGGCCGGCGCGCGCGACGATCTCGGCTTCCTGCAGGTGGTACTTCGCGTTCAGCACCGCGTGCGGGATTTTCTCGCGCTTGAGCATGCGGGAAAGGATCTCGCTCTGCTCGACGCTCACCGTGCCGACGAGCACCGGCTGGTTCTTCGCATGGACGGTCTTGATCTCGTTGATGACCGCGTTGAACTTCTCGCGGCGCGTCTTGTAGATAAGATCGTTCAGATCCTCGCGGACGCACGGCTGGTTGGTCGGAATGACCGCGACCTGCAGCTTGTAGACGTCGCTGAACTCGTTTGCCTCCGTCTCCGCGGTGCCGGTCATGCCCGCCAGCTTCTGGTAGAGGCGGAAATAATTCTGAATCGTGATCGTCGCCAGCGTCTGCGTCTCCTTGTCCACGACCACGCCTTCCTTCGCCTCGACCGCGCCATGCAGGCCGTCACTCCAGCGCCGGCCCGTCATCTTGCGGCCGGTGAATTCATCGACGATGACGACCTTCCCTTCCTCGACGACGTACTGCACGTCCTTCTCAAAGAGGCAGTAGGCGCGCAGCAGTTGCGAGATGTTGTGGATGCGCTCGCTCTGCTGATCCATGTACGCCTGGCGCTTCGCCTTCTCCTCGATCTTCTGCGCCGCATCGAGCCGCGTGTCGTTGTCGATCTCGACGAATTGCGTCATGAGATCCGGCAGCGTGAAGGCGTCGGGATCGCCCGGGCTCATGAACTCGCGGCCCTGGTCGCTGAGGTCCGATTCGTGGGCGCGCTCGTCCATCGTGAAGAAGAGCTCCTCCTTCAGCGCGAACAGCTCCTCCTTGCGCGCATCCGCGTAAAAGCTGAGCTCCGCCTTCTCGATCGCGCGGCGCTTCTCGGGGTCCTCCATCGCGCGCATCAGCCCCTTGTTGCGCGGCTGGCCGAGCTTCACCTTGAACATGCTGAGGCCGAATTTCTCATGCTCGCCGGCGGTCCACGCCTCCTCCGCCTCGGAGTAGAGCCGGTTGCAGAGCATCGACTGCTTGCGCACGAGCTCGTCGACGATCGGCTTGTATTTGTCGAACTGATGCGTCGAGACCGTGGCCGGCCCGGAGATGATGAGCGGCACGCGCGCTTCATCGATGAGGATGGAGTCGACCTCGTCGACGATCGCGTAATTGTGGCCGCGCTGCACCTGCTGCTCCGCGCTCGTCGCCATGCCGTTGTCGCGCAGGTAATCGAAGCCGAACTCCGAGTTCATCCCGTACGTGATGTCGCAGGCGTACATCGCCCGGCGGACATCCGGCGGCTGGTCGTGCTGCAGCACGCCGGTCGTCAGGCCGAGGAAGCCGTAGAGCTGCCCCATCCACTCCGAGTCGCGGCGGGCGAGGTAATCGTTCGTCGTCACGAGGTGCGCGCCGCGGCCGGTGAGCGCATTGAGAAAGAGCGCGAGCGTCGCGACCAGCGTCTTCCCTTCGCCCGTCGCCATCTCCGAGATCATGCCGCGGTGGAGACAGATGCCGCCGATGAGCTGCACGTCAAAATGGACCATGTACCAGGAGACCGGCATGTCGCAGACCGTGAAGTTCTGCTGCCGGTCGTTCATCCGGCGCGCCGCGTTTTTCACCGCCGCGAACGCCTCGGGGAGCACCTCCTCGAGCTTGCGCTCGCGCTCGTCGTAATCCTCGATCGCGGAAACCTCGCTCTTCCAGCCGGCGACCTTCGCGCGCAACTCGTCGTCGCTGAGCGCCTGGTACTCGAGCTCGAGCTGGTTGATCCGCTCGACAATCGGCTTCAGCGATTTGACCATGCGGGCGTTTTTCGAGCCGATTACCTTTTTGATGAGCCAATTAATCATGACGTGCGGGAAGGTCACTCTAGCCGGGCGGCGGCGCGGTGCAAGCCACGGGCGCGGCTACGAGTCATAATGACACGGACGGCGGCGGTGGACGCGGGAGCGGCTTCGCGCCGGCGCAAGGCGCGCCGATTTGAAAGGGCGCGGCGCCGTCCGGGTTCGTAGTTCCGCCTTCAGGCGGCCAGGCGCGGCCTTCCGCAAGCGCGTCGAACCTTCCCGAGCGCCGCGTGCCGACGCGCCGCTCGCCGCCTGAAGGCGGAACTACGAACCCGGAGGGCCGCGCCGCAGCGAGGAGCCGCGCCGAAACCCTCGTCGAAGTTCGTCCTCCCGGCGTCACCAAAATGTAACCCGCCGTCCTCACGCGCCGGCCGCGACTTTCGCTTTCGCCCTGCGGCGCTCGGCCTTACATCAGTTTCGTGAAATTGCTCTCTCTTGTCTCCCGGTTCTCGGCTTCGCTGCTGCTGCTCTCCGCCGCGGGACGGGCGGATTGGCCGCAGTATCGCGGGCCTTTGCAGAATGGCGTCTCGACGGAGAAGGGGTTCAACGCGGCGGCGGCGAATGCGCCGGCGGTGCTGTGGAAGACGAATGTGGGGAAGGGGATCTCGTCGGTGACGGTGCTCGGCGGGCGCGCTTACACGATGGGGAACACGAACGGCACGGACAACGTTTGTTGCTTCGACGCCAGGTCGGGCCGCGAAATCTGGCGGCAGCAGTTCACGGTGAGCCTCGACCCGAAGCTCTTCGAGGGCGGGCCGCGCTCCACGCCGTCGGTGGATGGCAGCCGCGTTTACGTCGTCAGCCATCTGGGCGATCTGCGCTGCCTCGAGGCGGCGACCGGGCGGAAGATCTGGGAGCACAACTTCGCGCGCGACTTTGGCGGACGCCGGCCGGATTGGGGATATTCAGGGTCGCCGTTGCTCACCGGCACGCTGGTCATCTGCGACGCGGGCGGGCCGGGAGCATCCACAGTCGCGCTCGACAAGCTCACCGGCAAGGTCGTCTGGAAGAGTGGGAGCGACGAACCGGGCTACGCGACGCCGGTGCTCGCGGAAGTCGCCGGGCAGCCGACGGTCGTCTCCTTCCGGGCTGAGGCGCTGGTGGGGTGCGAGCTCAAGTCGGGCAAGGAACTCTGGCGTTTCCCTTGGAAGACCTCTTACGACATCAACGCCGCCACGCCGCTCTTCCTCGGAACGGACCAGATTTTCATCTCCTCGGGCTATGGGACAGGCTGTGCACTCGTCCAGATCGCTCGCGGCCAGGCGAGCCAGGTCTGGCGGAACAAAAATCTGCGCGCGCACTTCAATTCCCCCGTCGCGGCGAACGGCTCCCTCTACGGAATCGACGGGAACGCCGGCGGCGGGAACCTCGTCTGCCTCGACGCGGCGACCGGCGCGCGGCGCTGGGAGGAAAAGAGCGTGAAGGGCGGCGCGATGATCCTGGCGGACGGCAAGCTGCTTATCCTGACCGAGAAGGGCGAGCTCGTCATTTGCGAAGCGTCGCCCGCCGGCTTCCACCCGCTCTCGCGCTCGCGGGTGCTCGAGCACCGCTGCTGGGCGCAGCCGACCCTCGACGCGGGGCGCCTCTACCTGCGCAATAACGAGGGGGACATGGTCTGCGTCGACGCGAGCGCGAAGTAGCGCCGAAGGCGGCGCCGACGTGGCACGGGCATCCTGCCCGTGGGGCCGGCGGGCATCCTGCCCGCTGAATATCGCATTCACAAAACGGTGACTCTCTGTTTCGACGGGCGGGACGCCC
>DASYIS010000379.1:0-7416 GCA_035997375.1 Chthoniobacteraceae bacterium | reverse complement strand
CCCGCTGGCCCCACGGGCGAGACGCCCGTGCCACGCCGACGCCGCGTGCCAACTGAATGGTTACGGCTAAGAAACCGCTGCCGAAACGATGAGAATGGAATGATCACCTGCAGAGCCCTGAGCCGTGGCGCGATCGCCATGGTGCTCTTTGCCCTGGCGGTTTCACTCACCGTGCGCGGCCGTGCGGAGCCGGCGACCGCCGAGGATTTCGCCGCGCAGCAGGCGAATGCGAAGAAGTCCTTTCGGGACGGGGTGACTCCTTTTGTCAAAACCTACTGCACGGAGTGTCACGGCGAGAAGAAGCGGAAGGGTGGCATCAACTTCCTGCCCGCTCTGGGGAATCCCGGCGACGCGGCGTCCGCCAAGCGCTGGAAGCAGGCGCTGGCCAATGTGAAGGCCCACGACATGCCGCCGGAAGAGGCAGACAAGCAGCCGACGGACGAAGAGCGCCAGCTGTTCCTCGACTGGCTGGGCAAGCTCAAGTTCCTCGGCCCGAAGGACCCGGGTCCGTTTGTGATCCGTCGCCTGACCAAGGTGGAGTATGGCAACACGCTGCGCGATCTCTTTGGGGTCGATCCCGCGGTCGCCCAGGAACTGCCGGACGAAGTATCCGGCGCGGGCTATCTGAATACGCTGTCCCCCCTCCAGTCGGAGCAGTATCTCGGCATCGCCAACGAGGTGCTGAATCGGATTCTCGCGCCCACCGATGCGCCGCCCACCGAGGTGCAAAAGCGCCTCTTCGGTGAATCGCCCGCGCCGGGGGATGATGCCCGGGCAGCCGCGAAAAAGGTCGCGAGTTCGCTGGCTCGCAGCGCCTTCCGCCGGCCGCCCACGGAAGCGGAGCTGGAGGTTCTGCTGCGGGTCTTCGACTTGGGGCGCGAAAACAAACTCGCCTACCCGGCGGCCCTGCGCCTGATGCTCAAGGCGGTCCTCGTCTCTCCCCAATTCCTCTTCATTACGCCGGCGCGGGAAGTGGAAGCGGGTCAGCCGATCGTCCCGCTGGACGACCACCAACTCGCGTCCCGTCTGTCGTATCTGTTGTGGGCGACCATGCCGGATGCCGAGCTTTCCGCGCTCGCGGATGGCGGCAAGCTCCACGAGCCGGCGGTCCTCCAGGCGCAGGTGAGGCGCCTGCTGCAGGACCATCGTGCGCGGGCGCTGTTCGATGGCTTTGGCGCGCAGTGGCTCGGGCTGGGGAATCTGGAGAGCAAGACCTTCGACACCGCCAAATTCCCGCAAATGACGAGCGAGATGCGCGCGGCGATGTACGACGAGGCCCGGCTGTTCTTTGAAAGCATCGTGCGCGACAACCGGAGCGTCGTCAGTTTCGTCGATTGCGATTACACCTTCCTCAACGGGACGCTCGCCCCCCTCTACGGCCTGGAAAAAACCGTCACCGGCCCGGAGATGCGCAAAGTCCACCTCAAGGACGCCAATCGCGGCGGCATCCTCGGCATGCCCGCCATCCTGGCGACGACCTCTTTTCCCAATCGCACCAGCCCCGTCAAACGCGGCGTGTGGGTGCTCGAGCAAGTGCTGGGCGAAGACGTGCCCCCGCCCCCGCCGAACGTCCCGGCCTTGGAAAAACAGGACAAGCGGAAGATCGAAAATCTGACCCTGCGCCAGCGCACGGAGTTGCACCGCACGAACGCCGTTTGCGCGAACTGCCACAAGATCCTCGACCCCATCGGCTTCGGCCTGGAGAACTTCGACGCCATCGGGCGGTGGCGCGACCAGGACGACACGGGCGGGGCGATCGACGCGGCCGGCGAGCTGCCGGGCGGCAAGCGCTTCACCTCGCCCAAGGAGCTGAAAACCATCATCGCCGCCCGTGCGGATGAGCTGGCCCGCAACCTCACGGAGAAACTGCTGGCCTATGCCTTGGGCCGCCAGTTGGAAGGCTACGACGAAATCGTCGTCGATCACCTCATGGAAACCATCGCGAATGACGGCTACCGCATGCAGACTCTAATCTCTGAGATCGTCACCAGTTATCCTTTCGGGAACCATCGCATCCGGGAATTCGCCACCACCTCCTCCAATGGGAAATAACTACCTCATCGACCGCCGCACCTGCCTGAAGGGAATCGGAGCCGCGCTCGCCTTGCCTCTCCTGGAAACCATGGGTTGGGCCCAGCCCGGCAAGGGCAAGACGGTCAAACCGCCGGTGCGCCTCGGATTCATGTACATGCCCCACGGGGTCATCATGGATCAATTCTGGCCCACCGATCCGGAGAGTTTCCTGATGCAACCGCCGCCGGCGCTGGAATCGCTGGGGCCCGTCCTCGACCAGTGTTTGCTGATGAAGGGCATCTCGGGCGTGCCGATCGCTCCCTTCAATGGCGCGCCCCACGCGCTCGAATTGTCGACCTGGCTCACGGCCTCGCTGCCCGACGCGGACCGCCGGAGTCAGATCCATATCGCGATGTCCGCGGACCAAATCGCCGCCACGTTCGTGGGCGGGCTCACCTCACTGCCGTCGCTGGAATTGGCCACCATGCCGCAGACGCACATGGAGCACCAGGAGGGGCTGCACGAGGGGTACTATTCGCACTGCAGCTTTCGCTCGCCCACCCAGGCCGTCCCCGCCGAGACCAATCCGCGCAGCGTGCTGAACCGGCTCTTCGGCAAGACCGACGTCCCCGGACAGAGCGCGCCGGCGGACCCGCTGGATCGACAGATGCTGGACCTGGTCCTCGGCGGCGCCCGAGATCTGCGCCAGAAGTTGCCCCAGGACGACCGGCACAAGCTGGATGAATACCTGGACAGCGTGCGCTCGGTGGAACGCCGCATCGCGGCCATCGAGTTTCGCCAAAAAGAAGCCGCTTTGGAAAAGGCCGGCGTCAGCGTTAGCAAACGGAACGCGTCCGATTCCCCGCCCATCGAGATCAAGATTCCCGAGGGCGACAAACGCAGCGAGTACATGCAGATCATGTGCGACCTCAACGTGCTGGCCTTCCAGACCGACACCACGCGTGTCAGCACCTACATCGGCTCCACCCCGAACGGCGTCTCCTATCCGGAGCTCGGGTTCAAGGACGAGCATCACTCGCAGACGCATCACAACAACCGGCCGGAGATGGTCGACAAGATCGAGAAAATCACCGCCTTCAATATCTCCCAGTTCGCCTACATGGTGAAAAAGATGGCGAGCCTGAAAGAGGGCGACGGCACCTTGCTCGACAACTGCATCATGATGTGGGGCTCCGGCCTCGAGGACGGCAACAAACACTCCCGCGAAAACCTTCCCTTCATCATCGCCGGCCGCGGCGGCGGTTCCATCAACACCGGACGCTTCCTGGCCGACACCAAAGGCAACCAGGGCGACCTGCTCACCACCCTCCTCGCGTGCGCCGGCATCCCGCTGGACCGGTCGATTGGGATCGCGACGAAGCAGATCAAGGAGATGATGGTCGCGGTTTAGGGGCTGCCTGGGAGACGCGCGCCGCCCCACGATGGGTAGCACAGGCGTCCCGCCTGTTCCGGCGGGCGTCCCGCCCGGCGGCCCTCGAAGCGCACGTCCTCACCGTTGGGTGATTGCGACGCGCCGCGTCGGCGACTCGGCGGGACGCCGAGCCGAACAGGCGGGACGCCTGCGCTCCGAAGCCCGCCGGATCAGATGTCGGGCGGATTTCGCGTGACAAATTCGGTTGTGGAACGGCCCGGTTGCCGATTTTTCTCGGAGGAAAGAGCCGTGGAACAATTTTCATGTAGGTGTTGTGAGAAAGGATGCTGGAATGAGGGGATGACCACTTTCCCTGTGCTCGCCGCCCGCTGCCAACGCGGCGTGGCGCCGACGCGATGGCCGAGCCCACCATGCCGGAACCATGCGGTTATTGCTCTTTCAGTGCGAGCCGCCGCACGCGAAACAGCGCAATTCTTCCCGAAAACCGGCTCGGTGTCGTTGTTCAGGCGCAACCGAAGTGCGCAGCGCCGCTGCCCAAAGTTCGTAGTTCCGCCTTCAGGCGGCCCAGGCGCGGCATGCTCCAAAACGCTTCGGAAAGCCAAACGCCTCCTTGCTCGCGCGCCTGGCCGCCTAAAGGCGGAACTACAAACCTTCCCGAAACTCGCTTCCACTCACGCGAAACTGCGCAATTCTTCCCGAAACCTGCCTGGACCTCGCTCATTCACTCTGAAACCGATTCCCTTATTCCCAATAATCGCGTGCGCGAAAATCACCAACTCTCCCCGAAAAACCATGCAGATCTGTTCGGAAAGTCCGGAAATGGCGGGCGGCAGCCTGCCCAAGGTTCCGCCTCGAAAGCCGGCGCGGCTGCCCGGCCGACGCGGCGCGAATCTTAGGCGTGCATTCCAAGGCCCGACAGGTGCTTCCTGAGAGGGTGCGCCGCGCTTCCCCACCACGATGAAGGTCCAATCCAAGATCCTGCTGCTCCTGCTGGCGGTCGTGGCGGTCTTCAGCGGCGGCCTGCTCGCGCTGAAGATCACCGAGCGGCGCGTGCTCCAGCGCATGGGCCGCGAGCGGGCGATCGAGCGCGACCGGGCCTTCGACGAATTCCTGAGCGAGCGCGGCGACAAGCTGAGCGCCGTGGTCGACGACGCCTCCATCTGGACCGACATGGCGCGCGCCTGCGCCCAGAGCGACCGCCCGTGGATCGATCGCAACGAGAACTTCGAGACGCTGAGCACGTACGACCTGAACGCCGTCTGGGTGTACAAGCCCGATGGCACGCTGCTCTTCTCGCGCAACAACCGCTACGCGAAGGACCTCGACGAATTGCCGGTCCCGCCGGCAAGCATCGCCTCTCATCTCTCGCGCGATCGGACCTGCCACTTCTTCTTCAAGGTGCGCCAGGGGTGGATGGAAATCCGCGGCGCGACGATCCATCAATCCGACGACCCGGGGCGCGTCACGACGCCGCAAGGGTACTTCTTCGCGGGCCGCATCTGGATCGATGAGAACATCCGCCGGATGGTCATGTTCACGGGCTACAGCATTCGCATCGTGCCGCGGGACGAGGTCATCCCGCAAAAGCCGAGCGAGGAAGAGCGCGGGCTCATCACCTTCTCGCGCCTGCTGCCGGGCTGGGACGGCCAACCGGTGGCGCAACTCCAGGTGCAGCACGATTCGCCGATCGTGCGCGAGATGAATCGCATGGCCGAACGGCTCTTTTATTGGCTCATCGCGGCGGCGTGCCTGATCTCGCTGATCCTCGCCGGCGCCCTCATGCGGTGGGTGCGCCGGCCGCTGCGGATCATCTCGCACTGCCTGGAAAGCGGGGACTCGCACACGCTGGAGAGGCTGCGGGGCGAGCCGCACGAGCTCGGGAAACTCTCCGCGCTCATCCTGCGCTCGCGCCAGACGGAGAGCGAGCTCCGCGACACGGAGGAGCTGCTGCGCCATTCGCAAAAGCTCGAGGCGGTCGGCCGACTGGCGGGCGGCGTGGCGCACGATTTCAACAACCTGCTGACCGCGATCATCGGCTACTCGGAGCTGCTGGAGCTGAAGCTCAAGGGGCAGCCGGAATACTGCGAGCAGGCGGTCCTCATTCGCCGGGCGGGCGAGCGCGCGGCGGGCCTCACGCGGCAGTTGCTCGCCTTCAGCCGCAAGCAGCTCCTGCAGCCCGTCGTGCTCGATCTCAATGAGCTCATCCGCGACATGGAAAAACTGCTCCAGCGCGTCATCGGCGAGCACATCGTCATTCGCCTCGAGCTGGCCGGGGCAGAGATGCGCGTGCTGGCCGACGCCACGCAACTGGAACAAGTCATCCTGAACCTCGGAGTGAATGCCCGCGATGCCATGACGACGGGCGGCATGCTCCGGATCACGACCGAACGCAAGGTGGTCGACCCGGAGCATCCGCTCGACGACGAGCGCGCGCTGGCCCCGGGGGAATACGTGCAGATCTGCGTCATCGACACGGGCTACGGCATGAATCGCGAGACCCAGATGCACATCTTCGAGCCGTTCTTCACCACGAAGGGCGTGGGCAAGGGCACGGGGCTCGGACTCGCGACCGTCTACGGCATCGTGAAACAGAGCGGCGGCGGGATCAGCGTGAAGAGCGAGCAGGGAGAGGGCACCACGTTTTGCATTTACCTGCCGCGGGTCGATTCGCCGCTGGAGCCGGCGAAAGCGGCGCCGGCCCAGGTGGCGCACGAGCTGCACGGCGAGACGGTGCTGGTGCTGGAAGACGAGGAAGTCGTGCGCGATCTGCTCTGCGCCGTCCTGCAGGATGCCGGGTACCGGGTCCTCTGCGCGGCGGCACCTTCGGAGGCCCTCGAGCGGACGCGCGCGCACGCCGGGCCGATCGATCTGCTCGTCAGCGACGTCATCCTCCCGGAAATGCACGGCCCGGTGATCGCCCGCCTGCTCACGGAAATGAAACCGGGGATAAAGGTGCTCTTCGTCTCCGGCTACTCGGAGAACGACATCAGCGAGCAGGGCGTGCTGGAGCCCGGCGTGGAGGTTTTGCAGAAGCCGTTCTCGCAGCAGGATCTGCTCTTGAAGATCGATGCCATGCTGAACGAGCCCGCCGGCGCGGCCGTGTCCTGACCGTGTCGGAGGAACCCTACACGGCCCTCGCACGGAAATCGCTATATCAGTGTTTAACATGTCCTCGCTCCCTCTCGCCCCGCGCCATTTGCGCCGGGCGTTCATCCTCTCCGTCGCGGCCCTGGGGGTGGGGCTCGTCTGTGTCCTGAGCCTGATGTACTCGGAGATGAGCGGCTACCGGGCGCGGGCCGAAGTGGCAAAAGTGAGCGGCCTGCACCCGACCGGGGTCGTCGGCAGTCGCGACTCTTTCGCCCTTCTCCTGCTGGCCGCGGGAGCGCTTTGCGTCGTCTCGGTCGTGGTGGTGGCGCGACTCGCGAGCCACAGCATTACGCAACCGCTCGCGCACCTCATCGATATCGCCGGCGACGTGACCAAGGGGCGCGCGCGCCGGCGGGCCTCGCCCCTCCAGGCCGGGGGGCTGCGCGAGCTGGCGGAGGCCTTCAACCGCATGCTCGACGCCCAGCAGCAGGCGGAAGAGCGCTACCGCGCCGCGCACGACAGCCTCGAGCTCAAGGTCTCGGCCCGCACGGCGGAGCTCTTTCGCACCAACAAGGCGCTCAAGGACGAGATCGAGCAACGCGAGCGCGTGGAAAAGGACTTCTACCAGGCGCAGAAGATGGACGCGCTCGGCAAGCTCGCGGGCTCGATCGCGCATGACTTCAACAACCTGCTCACCGTCATCATCGGCGGCGCCGAGAGCGTGCAGCGGCAGCTCGGCCCGAACCATGCCACGAGTCCCCTGCTCCAGACCGTGCAGCAGGCGGCCGAGCGCGCCGCCGGCTTGACGCGGCCGCTGCTCACCTTCAGCCGCAACCAGGTGCTGACGGTCGAGCAGGTCCACCTCAACGAGGCCGTGGAAGAGTCCGCCCGCATGATGCACCGGCTGCTCGGAGTCAACGTGG
>DASYIS010000378.1:0-3761 GCA_035997375.1 Chthoniobacteraceae bacterium | reverse complement strand
CCGCTGCTTTGGCCAACGAACGGAGCGAATGGAAGCGAATCACGCGGCCGCTTCCTATTCGTTTCAATTCGCGCGATTCGTTGGCCAAATCCCGGCCGCGCTTCCTGCTTGGGTTTGGTGGGGACGCTGCGCTGGCCAACCCCGCACCGAGTGCGTGGTGCCCTCTACGCCCTGGATCGCCGCTTTTACTCTGAGACCTCTTTGCAAAATGTGCATAATGCAGCGCAGCTTCTCCCTCCGAAGGCTCAGCCGAGGGCCCGAGCAGCCACGAGGGCGAGCGAGTGGTGCGCTCCAGGCGCGCGGTTCGCGCGGTTCGCGCGGTTACTCTGGGAGGCCGTTGCAAAATGTGCCAAATTCAACCTTGCTTCGCGCGTCGCCGGCGCGGTCCTGGGCTGCTTCGCTCTCGACTCCGCGCTCATCGCAGCGAGCCCGAGGTTCCTATTTACGAGCCGCGCGTTCCCGCTTAGTGGTAGCGGCTCCTTATTCGTTCCCATTCGAGCCATTCGTTGGCCAAAAACTTCCGTCGCTTCCGATGTTCCAAATCATCTTCAACGAGCTCTCCGCCGCCGAGATGGCGGCGCTGCCGAAACAGCTGCAGCTCGACCTTCTCGCCGAGTTCCAGGTGATGCCTTCCGACCTCGATGAGTCGGTGGGCGGCGAGCACTTCGGCTGCATCGAGCGCGATGGGAAGAAGCTGCTGCGGTATCGCGCGAAGGATTATCGGATCTATTTTGAAAACACCGGGGAAGGGATTACGGTGCACCGCGTGCTGCACAAGAACACCATCCGCGATTTCCTCTTCCGCGCGAAGCTGCCGATGCCGGCGGAGGACGCGGAGCTCGGCAAACAGAAGGGCTTCTGGAAGCTGATCGAGGAAGGAGAAAAGACCCGCCGCAAATGAGCCGCCGGACCATCTTCTACATCATCGCCGCGGCCATCCTCTTCCATGTGGGGCTGTTTTACCTCGCGTCCCACACGCGCGCGCTGCCGAAGGTGCGCCAGGTGCCGCGCCCCAATTTCATCGGCAACGAGATGGTGTACGAAGACTCGACCACCGGCGAGAAAATCGTCTATCGCGAGTACAAGGTGAGCACGAAGCTCGCGGACCCCGCGATGATCCAGCGCATGGAAGAGCAGATCGCCAAGTCGAAGGTCGCGCCCAAATGACGGAGGCGGAACGGCGGGAGCGGTTCCCGATCTGCCGCGAGCAGATCTACTTTGCCCACGCCGGCGTAACGGCGCTGCCGCGCGCCGTGGCCGACGCGATGAGCGAGTACGCGCTGCAAAGCGCCACGCATCCGCAGGAGTTCGGCGACGTGCTGCGCGATGTCCGCCGCGCGCGCAAGCTCTGCGCGGAGTTCATCGGCGCGGGGCCGGAGGAGATCGCGCTGCTCGGCCCGACCTCGCTCGGCCTCAGCCTGTTCGCGAACGGCATCCCGTGGGAGACGGGCGACGAGGTGATCTGCTACGCCGGCGACTACCCGGCGAATGTCTACCCGTGGCTTGAGCTGCGCCGGCGCGGCGTGGTCGTGCGTCTGCTGGAACCGGAGCGCCCCGGCGAGATCACCCCCGAACTGGTGGCCGCCGCGCTGAATCCGCGGACGCGCCTGGTTGCGCTGGCGTCGTGCCATTTCTTCACCGGCTGTCGCATCGACGTCGACGCCATCGGCCGGCTGCTGCACGAGCGCGGCGTGCTCTTTTCGCTCGATGCGATCCAGACGCTCGGCGCGTTCCCGCTGAACGTCGAGCACGTCGATTTCCTCAGCGCCGACGCGCACAAGTGGATGCTCGGGCCGCTTGCCATCGGCATCGTCTACGTGAAGAAGCGGCACTTCGACCTGCTGCGTCCGACGCTGCTCGGCGCCTGGAACGTCGTCTCGCCGAACTTCATCGCGCAACCCGAGATCGTCTTCGTCCCCACCGCACAGCGCTACGAGCCGGGCGTGCTGAACATCGCCGGCGTGTATGGTATGATGGCGGCCATCGAGCTACTCATGGCCGAAGGGATGGCGCAAGTCGGCGCGCGCCTGCTGGCGCTCAAGGCGGACCTGCTTGCCGGCCTCGACGCGCTGGGCTTCGAAGTGCTCGGCCCGCGCGAGGGCCCGGCCGCCTCGAGCATCACGACCTTCCGCCACCCGACGGCGGACGCGAAGCTGCTCTTCCGCGCGCTGGAGCAGAACCGCGTCGTCGCCTCGCTCCGGCACGACAAGGCTGGCACCGAGTACCTGCGCTTCAGTCCGCATTTCTACAACACGGAAGAGGAGATCGACCGCGCGCTGGCGGTGTTGCGGGCGGGGGTGTGAACTATCGAACGCGTTATCGCTCGCCTAGCGTTGCCACCTGTGGCGGCAGAGCTTATCGTGTCGCCATGAGCTTCGCCGAACTCAAAGAAGAAGGGAGACGCGCCACGCCGGAAATGTTGGCGGAGCGTCGTCGGCTGTCGGAGGAGATCATGCGCGGTGAGTGGAGCGCCGAACTGCCATGCTATGAGGCTGACCAAGCCAGGGACCGGGAGAAGAATGAGGAAGTCCACAGGCGACGTGCCGACTGATTGAAGCGTCGCTCTGGGCGATCTTGAAAGTCCCGTTGCAAAGAACCCCATCCATCCTTAGCTTTCCCACATGAGTTTCAGCGAGATCAAAGCCGGAGTCCCTGATCTGACCGCGGAGGAGTTGGCCGAGTTGGAATCGCTCGTTCAGACGGCACGCCGGCGCACCACCCCGAAGGCGACCCCGGAAATGCTCGCGCGGCGCCGAGAGGTTTCCAGGCAGCTCATGGCCGGCGAATGGAGCGTAGATCTTCCCTCATGGGAAGAGATGAGGAAGCTTGATAAGGCCAAAGATCCGTGGAACGCCTGATCGATTCGACTCTGTGGGTCGACTACTTTCGCACCCAAACGCCGGCCGCGCTGCGCGCCCAAGCGGGGATGTGGATCGACCACGAGGACGCTGTCACATGCTGGCCCGTCTTGTTTGAAGTGATTCGTGGAATTCGCCCCGACGAGCGGCGGCGAGTTCGGAGTCAATTGGAAACGGTTTCCGTCCTGACTTTCGAGGTCGCCCACTGGCTGTCCGCGGCCCTTCTTGGCCAACGCTGCCGCGATCGCGGATTCACCATCGGCCCGCTCGACCTCCTCATCGCCACGGTCGCACTTGCGCACGACGCCGAGGTAATCTCTTTCGATGAGGACTACTCCTTCATCGCCCAAGTCGAGCCAAGGCTGCGCGTCCAGGTTCTCACCCGCGCTCTCTAACTCCGCCGGCGCCCACTAGTTCTCCCAAATCCGCAGCCGGAACGTCTGCGCCGGGCTTTGCTGTGCGCCGCTCAAGGTCACCGTTCCGCCGGGCAGCGGCAGGCCCTGATTTCCCGGCACATCCCAGAGCGACCAGTTGGTTTGATCCGGCGAGGTTTCCACCTGCGCCGAGCGGTTCGCCGGCAGGGTGAAGGTCACGCTCGCGGTGGTTCCATCCGCCGCGATTTGCGGAGCGAACACACTCGCGGCGTCGCGCGGATCGGTGCCGGCGAGCCATTCATCGCGATTGCCGGAGCCGTCGCCATCGGCATCGAAGCCCGGCTCGCCCTCCGCGCTGGTGGCGGAGCCAAAGACCGCCTGGCGCCACTGGTCGTACGACTGCCGCGCGGGCAGCGACTGGCGAATCCACTCGGTCAGCAGCGCCACGCTTGCCCGGTCCAGCTCGGTGCTGCCGAGCGGCGGCATGCGGGTGAAGCCATTGGTGACCGCGACGCGGTTGAGCACGATG
>DASYIS010000377.1:0-8065 GCA_035997375.1 Chthoniobacteraceae bacterium | reverse complement strand
GAGGCCGACGCTGCGAATCCAGACGCGCGTCTTGTCGCGGAAGCCGTAGAGGCTGCGCTGCGCCTTCGAGACGCTCACCACCCCGACAATGCGCCCGTCCCGCCGGATCGGCGCCGCGACGTACATGATTGCGCTTTCGCGATCCGGCGGCGTGAGCATCGTCGCGCGCGCGCCGTAGAAACCGCCGAGCGTGAGGGCGACGTCGCGCTTCACGTGGTAGTCCTGCCCCTCGGCGAGCCCGCCGTTGGAGTCGAAGAGCACCATGCCCGCCGCGTCGGTCACGTAGAGATTCATGTCGAGCGTCGTCTTCGTGATGTCGTAGATCCGCGCGGAAAACTTGCGCTGCCGCGCCGCCTCCCACTCGCGGCGCAGGCCGGGGATGTCGAAAGACTCCGCCTCCAGGCGGGCGGCGAGGAGTTGTGCCACGTCGACCATCGACTCCTCCGCCGCCTCGAGGTACTGGCGCTCCACGCGGTCGTTGAGCTGCTGGTCGAAGATGTAGAGGCCGATCGCGAGGACGACGAGGAAGGCGATGAGGATGCGGGAGGTGGAGCTCATTGACGAATGACGAATGACGAATGACGAATGACGAATGACGAAGTGGGCCGTCAGAAATGCGAAGGAGTCCGACCGGTTTAAGCCTCAATGATTGTTCAATCGTGCCAGCCCAAGATTGCGAGGAACGAGCCACCCTGGGCCTTCATTCGTCATTCGTCATTCGTCATTCGTCATTCACACCGCCTCCCGCAGCGAATACCCAAACCCCCGGTGCGTCTCGATCGGGTCGGCGTCGCGGCTCACCTCTTTCAGCTTCGCGCGCAGGCTTTTGATGTGCGCGTCGACCGTCCGTTCGAGGGCGGCGCCGGGGTCGTCCCAGGCGATGTCCATGAGCTGCGCGCGGGAGAAGACGCGGCCCGGTTTTTCGCACAGGGCGCGGAGCAGGCGGAACTCCGTCCCCGAGAGCACGAGCCGCACGCCGGTGAAGTGAATCTGCGCCCGCTCTTCGTCGATCCGGAAGTCTCCGGTGGCGGCGGGCGCCGGCTCCGGGGCGGCGGCGGGCGCGGCCTGGAAGCGCCGGAGCACCGCCTTCACCCGCGCGCTGAGCTCGCGCGGGCTGAACGGTTTCACCATGTAATCGTCCCCGCCGATCTCCAGCCCGACCACGCGATCGACTTCGCTCGAGCGCGCGGTGAGGAAGATGATCGGCACATTCGACGTGCGGCGGATCTCGCGGCAAAGCTCGAAGCCGGCGACATCCGGCAGGCCGACATCGAGCACCACGAGCGCCCACGGGCCGCGAAGCAGCGCCGCGCGCGCCTCGCCGCCGGTCGGGCAGCCGTGCGGCTCGAAGCCCTCGGTCTCCAGCGAGTAGATGATGTTGTCGAGGATCGACGGCTCATCTTCGACGACGAGGATGCGCGGTTTCATGCCGTCAGCGTGCGTGGTCATGGCGGCGTGATCAAGCCGCGCGGGAAGGCATCGGCGGCGGGACCGTGCCGGAGGTCAGCGCGGTCTCCCACTTGATCCGCGCGGTGAAGGCCATCAGCAGCGCGAGCGTGACGATGGCGCCGATGGTGATCGTGATGCCGGTGAGCCCCTCGAAGAAGAAGCTGTAGCTGAAGAGCACCATGTACGCGAACTGCGCCAGCGCGGCGATGGCCGCGAACTTCGGCGTGGTGGCGCGCCAGAGATAGCCGGCGACCAGCACGAGCGAGACGGCGGCGGCGATGAAAAACGAGAGCGTGAGCGGCAGCAGATCGACCAGGTAGGCGAAGAGGAGCTGGAACGCGAAGCAGCCCGCCGCGAGGAAGAAGTAGTTCATCGGGTGAAGATTCGTCCGCTCGCGAATGCCGACGAGCACGAGGACCGAGAAGAAAAACAACAGCGACACTGGTGCGAAGAACGTGATGCGCCCGGCGACCGAGCCGGGATTCGTCACGGCGGGCATGTCCATCGCGATGGCATTCGCGCCGATCACGTCCGTGTAGTCCCACTGCAGCGTCATCCCGTCGCCGGCCGCAGTGCGCGAGGTCGGCGACTCGGCGAAGGGCGGGATGTCGATCTCGGTGAAGTTGGTGGTCATCGCGAGGTGCAGGTTCTTCAACCGCTGCGCGCTTTTCAGCGAATAGGTCCAGCGATTCAGCCCCGTCGCGCGATAGGTCACGGTGAGCGGCGCCTCGCCGCCGGGCGGGATGAGGAGCGACTCGCGGATCTCGCCGTTGACCGGCGACTTGTCGGTGACCTTGTCGCCGAACTGCAGGGAGAAGGCGTCGTAGCGCGCATCGGCCGCGGGGAACTTGAACGAGGCGTAGATCGTCTGCGCGATCGGCGTCGGGTTTTTGACCACGTACTTGCCGGTGAACTCCGCCTTGTAAGTGCGGTACCAGAGCAGCCCCTTCTGCTTCGGCTCGGAGTTGAGCGTGACGGCGATGTCGCTCTTCTCGGGCTGGATGTTGCGCCGCGCGTGCCCGCTCGTCGGTGCTTCGTAGAAGAGCGACGGGTGCTCCTGTTCGAGCACGGGACCCCAGTTCTTGACGACTTCGGAGCCGAGGCGGTCGTCCGTTTGGCTGGAGCGGTATTGCAAGGTCCCGCCGAGGAGGAACCAGGCGGCCGTGGTGCAGGCGATGATGATGCAGATGGCGATGAGGCGTTTGATGGTCATGGCGGAGTAGGAGTGAGGGAGTGTTGGAGTAATGGAGTGGTGTTATTTCTCGAGTCCGCGGCGCTGGTAGAAGAGCGAGACGGCCGGCCGCTCGGCGCGGCAGAAGTCCTTCCGCAATGCGATGGCGTGCTCGCCGCGCGTCTTCGCGGTCTCGCCGTCCGCCACCGTCACGTTGCCGTCAACCGCGACGACCTCGAAGGCCTCGGGGACGGTGATCGACCACTCGAGATGCTCGATGAAGAGCGGCGTGCGCGGGAGCTCCAGCGCCACGTCGCCCGAGACGGCGTCGAGCGCTTTCAGCTTGGCCGTGTAGACGAGCGCGACCGTCGTCGAGCCATCTTTCGGCGTCGGCAAGGAGAGCTCGATCGCGCCGGCCTCGCGCTGGATCGGCTGCGCGGCCGTGCCGTTCACCGTGCAGGAGAGAAGCTCCACTTTCTCCGGCAGCTCCAGCCGCCACGCGAGCGGCGCCTGGTGCTTGATCGTATAAGAGGCGGTGGTCTGCGTCGCGCCGTCGGCCACCAGCCGCAGCGCGGACTTCGCGTCGCTCACGATCGCTTCCGCCGTGGCGATGGTCGGCAGCCAATGCGTTTGCAAGACGAGCTGCGCCGCGCCCTCGGAGGTCACGAACGCCGCGCCGCCGATCTCCGTGCGCATCCACTCCGGCAGCCGGCGGGATTCCACCGCCGCGCGCAGCGTGTCGCCCTTCAGCTCCAGTCCTTCCGCCGGGACGATCGCGTAGAGATGGCGCGCGTCCTTGTCATCGGCCGAGATGGGCGCCTGCAACGTCCACTGCTCGGCGAACGAAGACTGCGGCACGGCGTAGGCGACCGTGAGGTCGCGGTCGAGCACGTCGCGCGTTTTCCAGCGGACGCTCAACGCGCGGCTGCCGTCGTCCAGGCGCGTTTGCGACCAGTCGGCCAGATCCTCGCCAGCGACCTTGATGGCGGTCGTATTCGCGGGCAGTGCGAGCAGCAGATCCAGGCCGGAGCCGTCGCTCGCGCGCGCCGCGACGTGCGCGTTGAAGAGCAGCCGTCCCTCGGCGTACCGCACCAGCAGTTGCGACTGCGTTTGCCAATGGCTCGGCGTGATCGGTGCCGGCGGCTTCGGCGCCTCGACCTTGCTGAGGGCGGCCAGCTCGAGGCTGATCTCCCCGGCCTCGCCGGGCAGCAGAAAAATCGCCGCGCCGTCGACCGCCTGGGCGGCCTGCCCATTCACCCGCGCCTCCAGTCCGGCGGGGATGCCCGAAATGCTGAGCCGTTTCACCGAGGCGCTCCCGAGCTTCAGCTTCAGCGGCGCCGCCCCCTGGCGCGCCCCGCCGGTCACGAGATGGAGCACCACCGGCGTCTTCCCCGGCGCGTTCGTCAGGAGCGCGTAGCCGCCGTCGTCCCAGACGATCGAGCGCTCGCCGGACTCCGACTTGTCGAGCCGCGCCTCGCCGCCGAGCAGCGGGATGCGCTGCCACGTCTTTTCCAGCGCCTCGACCTCGAAGTCCGCGTCGATCTTGCTCGCCGTCTCGCCGAGCGCGATTCGCACCTCGGCGCGATGCACGAGGAACGGCATCGGCGCGACCTCGGGCGGGACGACCGGCGCCGGCTTGCGTTGCGCCGCCTCCCAGAGCGCGCGCAGCTCCGAGTACGGAATGGTCACGTAAGCGCGCTGCAATTCCGGCGAACCCGGCGGCTCAGGCGGAGGTTCGGCAGAGGCGGCGGCGGTGAGGAGGGCGAGGGA
Source organism: Chthoniobacteraceae bacterium (assembly GCA_035997375.1). Lineage (GTDB taxonomy): Bacteria > Verrucomicrobiota > Verrucomicrobiia > Chthoniobacterales > Chthoniobacteraceae > DASYIS01. Next base: position 3,675 of record DASYIS010000377.1, on the reverse strand, counting down.
GAGGATGGCGGTTTTCACGCCCCCGAGACTCGCGCCCCACCATGAATCCTTGATGCACGTCGCGTGAAAGCATCATGAATTCTGCGTGAAATGACGAAAGCCGCCCCCCGTGTCATACACCACATTCCGCTTGCGGCCTGTGTTTCGCCCGTTACCTTGCCCGCAGTTCTTTGTTGAAACCAATGCATCAAGAGTGGCCTCGCGCAGTGCGGAGGCCTGCCAACCTGGTGGAGAACCAAGGTGGATTCCGGCGCCCCGAGTTGGGGTGTTCGGCGATGTGCGCAACCGGCCGTGCCGGAAATTGCGAACCTTTTCTCCCTTGATGTGTCCAACTACCAACGCATCCATGACATCGACCACCCAACTCTCGGTTCGCATCAATCCCGCGAACCCCAATCATCACCTCTGGAACAACCACGGCACGTGGTTCATCCACTACGTGGTGCACCCGACCCCTTTCACGAAGGAGCGCATCCGCCACTCGCTGCACACGAAGTCGATCGAGGAAGCGCGCCGCAAGCGCGACGCGCTGCTCGGTTCGCAAGGCGAAGCGCTTCCGACCGAGTGCGTCCGCTCCCCCGGCCGCCACATCTCGCAGCCCAGCGTCAGCGTCAGCCGCGCCAGCAGCAAGCAGTAGGGGCGGCCGCCGGCCTCGTCCCCGTGTGTAGAGGCGGCTCTCTGTGAGCATAGGCGAACAGGTGCCGCCTCCAATTTCTTGAGCGTCTCCGATGGAACGCGCGTCCAGACAAAGATGGGATTCGACGAACTCATCCTCTGACGAGAGACGGCACCTGTTCGCTTTGCGGACCGATGCAGTTTAGCGCGATGCGCGAACGGTCCGGGGAGCACACGCGCCCCGCCGAGGCGGCGGACGGGACAAGGGAGGAAGATGGGCGGGCGAGCCGTGTTCTGCTCGGCGCCCTCGCCGGGCAGCGTTCAACACGCCGGCGGCGGAACGTCACCAAATGGTAAGCTGCGCACAACGGGATTCGGCGGGGGCGCCGAATCCAGCACGCGGGGCGCGTGCGCTCCCCGGACCGTTCGCGCATTGCGCTCAACGCATCGTTTCCGGCTTGGGCTTATAGAGAGCCGCGCTCTACACCCGGATACGATTAGCGCCCCCGCCCCCTCACAGCCCCTTCACTTCGATCCAAGTGCTCGCCGTGCGTCCGGTCGCCGGCTCGCGCGCGGTGAGTTGATGCCAACCTTCCGCCAGGCGGGCGCGCCCTGCGGTGAGCGTGAGGGTGGGGGAGTTCCATTCCAGCGGGAGCCCGGTCGCGGCGCGGAGGGGAATGCATTGCGTTTCGCGCGGGAGATCGGGATCCAGATAGAAGAGACTGCCGGCGGGAGGCTCGAGGATCTCCAACGGCGGGAGGGATGAAGAGGAAGAGGAAGAGGAAGAGGTGGTGGCCAGCGAACCCAGCGAGTTTTGCGGGCTGGCGAGCCACGCGGAGTAGACGGGCGGCAAGACGACGCGGCCGGCTTCATCGTAATCGCCGGCGGCGGCGGGCGGGGGCGGCGCGAGGCATTTTTCGCGGATGCCGCCGGGGTGATTCCCGGCCACCTGCCGGCCGGTGAGCGGATCGAGCGTGTAGGTTCGCACCGAGGGCGGCTGTACGTACCAGCCGGTGCCGCGGGTCCGGTGCAGTTGCTCGAAAAGGTCGTGCATGACGGGCGCGGCGCCGGTCACGCCGGTGATTTCTCGCATTGGCTTGCCGTCGGGATTTCCGACCCAGACCGCGACGGTGAACTCAGGCGTGTAGCCGATGCACCAGTTGTCGCGATAATCGGAGCTCGTGCCCGTCTTGCAGGCGACGGGGAAATCGAAGTGCAGCCAGGAATTGAGCCCGAACGACGACGCGCGGGCCGTGTTGTCGGCCAGCATGTCCGCCAGGAGATACGCGGCATCCGCATCGAAGATGCGCTGCCCCGGCCGGGCGCCCGCCGTGTCGCGGAGGAGCAACCGGAACGGCCGGTGCTCGCCGAGGCGCGCGAGCGTGGCGTAGGCGTTGGCCAGCTCGAGGAGGCGTACCTCGCCGTTGCCGAGCGTGAGGCCGAGGCCGTAGTAGTCGGTCGGCTGATCGAGCGTGGTGATGCCCGCGCGCAGCATCGCGCGCTGGAGCGCCTCAGGGCCGCCCGCCAGCTCGAGCGCGCGGATGGCGCCGACATTGAGCGAATTGCCGAGTGCGAACCGCAGGCTGACCGGGCCGTAAAAGCGGTGGTTGTAATTGTTCGGGCGATAGCTGCCGGTCGAGGTCGGGAAGTCGGTCGGAACGTCGGGGACGATCGTGCCGGGGTGATTGCCCTTTTCCAGCGCGAGCAGGTAGGTGAAGGGCTTCATCGCGCTGCCGGGCGAACGGATCATCCAGGCGGTGTTCACGTCCGTCGCGTAGGCTTCGGTGGCGGCGCCGGCGAGCGCGAGGACGTCGCCGGTGACGTTGTCGAGCACTACCGCCGCGCCGGCGGTCGCGTTCTTGCCGGCCAGCTCGTGCAGGTTTTCCGCGATTGCGCGCTCCGCGAAACGGTTCAGGGCGAGGTCGAGCGTGGTGCGGATCTCGCCGCCTCGAGCGGGGACCACGTCGCGGCGGGAGAGGAGGAGATCGACGAAGTGCGGGGCGGCGTAGTCGTGGGCGGGGGGGCGGAGGTGGAGGGGGGCATCGATCCCGGAAAGAGGAAGATGAAGAGGAAGAGGAAGAGGAAGATTCAGCGCGGCGACGCGCCGTTGAATCCACTCGGCGCGGGCGTGGGCTTCGGCGAAATGCTGGTGCGGATTCAGGCGCGTCGGGGCTTTGGGGAGGCCCGCGAGGAAGGCGCTCTCCGTGCGGCTCAGGTCGCTCGCGGGCTTGCCGAAATAGAACCTGCTCGCGCTCGCGATGCCGACCTGCAGGTTGCCGTAGTCGAGCCGGTTCAGGTACTCGGTGAGGATGCGCTCCTTGCTCCAGCTCCGCTCGACGCGCAGCGCGAGCCACGTTTCGACGAGCTTGCGTCGCACCGTGCGCGGGCCGGGCTGCGAGAGCTTCACGAGCTGCATCGTGATCGTCGAGGCGCCGGAGGCGGGCGGGCGTCCCTGCGCGTACTGCCACAGCGCGCGCGTCGCGGCCAGCGGATCGACTCCGTGGTGGGTGAAAAAGCGGCGGTCCTCGGCGGCGATGGTTGCCGTGAGCAGCGAAGGCGCCACCTGCGCGAGCGTGCAGCGTTGCGCGTAGCGGCGCTCCTCCGCGAGCAGCATGCGGAGCGGTTGGCCGGTGCGATCGACGAATTCCGTGCTCGGCGGCGGCGCGGTTTCCAGCGCGGCGGGGAAGGGGGTCAGCCGCAGTGCGACCTCCGCGCCCGCGAGCAGGATGAGGGCGGTACCCGCGCAGCGTAGCACAGCCTTCCAGGCTGTGCGGCCGGCGCGTTTTCGTGGGCCGGAGCGATTCATCTTACGCCTGGACTGAGTGAAACGGCGCGCCGCAGCGGATGCAGGCGGCCCCGGGTAGGGTGGGCGTCCCGCCCGCCCCGGAGGGCCGAGGCGGCGGCGTACGGGACAAATGGTGGGAAGGTGCCTTCGGGCGAGCCGTCTTCGCCCGACGCGAATAGCAGCCCCACACAGATTCGCGCTCCCGGAAATAATCGAGGCGGGCAAGATGCCCGCCGGGGCCGGCGGGACGCCCGCCCTACCCGGGGCCAAGGCGC
>DASYIS010000376.1:0-2562 GCA_035997375.1 Chthoniobacteraceae bacterium | reverse complement strand
CCGTCGAGTGCAGGCGAGCCGAGGTATTCGACGGGCGGGACGCCCGCCGGCCCCACAGGCGGGACGCCTGTGCCACGATTGCGCCTGCGGCGCCAATGACATCGTGACGGTTCATCGGGCGGCGACGGGTGGGGCGCCCCGCTGGGGATCGCCGATGAGGACGGAGGACTCCTGGCCTTCGTTGTTGAAAACGAGGTCGAGCACGCCGTCCTTGTTCAGGTCGACCGCCGCGATACCTCGCGTGTTGAAGATGCGCTGGAAGAAGCCGATCTCCTCACTCGCGTCGGAGAAGGTGCCGTCGCCATTGTTGCGAAAGTAGCGGTTCGGCCCGCGCAGACAGCCGACGATCAGGTCGAGTTTGCCGCGATGATTGAAGTCGGCCCAAGTCGCGCACGCGGGCTCCAGCCCGGTCATCGCGAGCGCGCCGGCTTTTGCGGTCACATCGGTGAAGTGCCCTTTGCCGTCGTTGCGGAAGAGCCGGCTGCCGCCGGATTGCGGCACGAACAGGTCCGGCGCTTTGTCGCCGTCGAAGTCGCCGAAGACCGGCGTGATCCCACCCGCGCGGAAGTCGATCCCGGAGTCCTTCACCTCGACCAATCCTTCCTTCTTGTTGAGCACGAGCACGCCTTTGCCGGCGCAGTAGAGGAAGTCGAGCCGGCCGTCGCCATCGACATCGGCGAGCATAAGGCGGTCGCCCTTGAGCTTGCCGGCGATGCCGTTCAAACCGAGCCCGACTTTGTCGGACACGTCCTCAAACAGCGGCGCGCTCGCGACTTCCGGCGGAGTCGCAGTGTAGAAAATCGAGCGGCCGGCGGCGACGTAGCAGGCCTTGATGAGCAGCGTGTTTTTGCCGGCGTTCAGCTTCAGTTTCACATGGACCTGATCGGGCGCGGGCGCGCGGGCTTCCTTGTCCGCGTAGGCCTGCGCGCCGTTGAGCCACACGGCCAGCGGACCGCCGCTGCCGAGCGAGATCGGGAGCTCGGTGGCGCGATTCACCGTGATCTCGCGCGTCAGGTACACGGTCATGAAGGCGTGATTCTCGTCGCGAAAGACTTTCACGCTCGTCTGCTGTCCCTCCGCGATCTCGATGTCTTTCCACACTGCCTCTTCGCCATTCTTGCCCGGATATTTGGCCGCGAAGTCGATCTTCTGCTCAGGCGGATAAACGGCGGCGGCGCCCTGGCCGTCGGCGTTCTCAAAGGGCCCGATGATCTTCCATTTGCCCGACTGCACATCGAGCGGCCCGGTGTCGGCCCCACCGAGATTGCGATACAACCGCAGGCCGTGGAAGGCGCTCGCGAGCAGGATGTCCGGCTTGCCGTCGCCGTCGTAATCGAGCCACTCGGCCGCGGTGAAACTGCCGCCGACGCCGCGCGGGAGGACGCCCGTCGCGTCCTTGAACGTGCCGCCGCCGGCGTTCATGTAGAGCCGCACGCCGGTTGGCGTGGCGAGCAGGAGATCGGGCTTGCCGTCGCCGTTATAGTCGCCCCACGCCGCCGCGCGCGCGCCGCCGGGTTCGCCGAGCGGGACCTCGTTCAGCGAGCCGCCGGCGTTTTGCAGCAGCACGACTTTCGCCGCGCCGTAGAGGCAGAAGTCCGGCTTGCCGTCGCCGTCGAAATCGATCGGCGCGACGCCGCCGGCTTCGGGACTGGTCCGCGCAAGGGCCGAGTATTGCTGGAAGCCCGGCATACCCGCGATGGCGCGAAATTCCTCGACGCCCCAACCCGCGAAATCGCGCGCGGGATTGTAGTCCTGGATTTTGAGGCTCGCCTTCATCCGCTGGATGCGCGCGGTGCGGAGTTGGAGGGCCATCTTGTCGCCGTCGACCATGCACGGGACGATCGCCTCCTGGCCCGCGAGGATCGCGGTGATCGCGGGGACGAGCTTGTCCGGCTTGCCGCAGCAACTGCGGAGCAGATACGGCTCGCCGTGGCTCATGTTCCACCACGCGCCCGCGTAGCACTGGTACCAGTAGCCGTTGATGCAGCATTCGCCCGCGCCGCCATTGTGGAAGAAGATGGCGGTCTGCCCGACCTCGGCCCAGGCCATGATCGCCTGCCATTCGCGCGGATTGAAGCCGCCGCGGCCGATGTTGTGCTGGATCTTGTCGGTGGGGTGCTTGCCCTTCAAGTCGGCGACCTTCGAGTAAACGATGAGGTTCTTTTCGCGGTCGACGCTCTCGACGCGCATGACGAGGACGTTGGTGGAATCCTGGATGACCTTGCCGAGAGAGAACGGCGCCTCGATGTAGGCATGCGCGGGAGTGGGGAGGCAGAGCGGCAGGCAGAAGGCGAGGAGTAACGCGAAAAGCAGTACTGCGCGCGAGGGCCGGCGGTCCGTTTCCGGTGGCCGAAGGCCTTCCCCAAGCCAGCCCAGGGCAACGCCCTGGGTAATCCGTGAAACGCGATCCGCCCTGAAAGGGCAACACATGGAACGCCCTTTCAGGGCTGATTCCGTTTGCGATCTTACCCAGGGCGTTGCCCTGGGCTTGCTTGGGGAAGGCCTTCGGCCACCTGGGACGGAACGCCGTCGCCGCAAGCTCAGCTTCCGAACGAAAAGCGA
>DASYIS010000375.1:0-3499 GCA_035997375.1 Chthoniobacteraceae bacterium | reverse complement strand
GGGGGGCGTGCGCTCCCCGGGCCGCTTGCTCCGCACGCCAGAATTCTCCACCGCCCGGCGCGCCCCCGCTTCCGATTTCCCTTCTACCCATGTCCAGCCCACCGCGTGCGGCCGCTTCGCCGGTCGTCTTCAGCATCCTCGCCGCGATCAGCGTCTCGCATTTGCTGAATGACACGATCCAGTCCTTGCTGCCTGCGATCTTTCCTTTGTTGAAGGAAACCTTCCGGCTGAATTATTCGCAGATCGGCTGGATCACGTTCACCTTTCAGTGCACGGCGTCGATCCTGCAGCCGTTCGTCGGCTCCTACACCGATCGGCGTCCGTGGCCCTTCTCGCTCGCGATCGGCATGGGATCGTCGCTCATGGGCATCCTGCTCCTCGCGCATGCGCAGTCGTACGCGGCGGTGCTGCTGGCGGCCGGGGTGATCGGGCTCGGCTCGTCGGTTTTTCACCCGGAGGCCTCGCGCGTCGCGCGGCTCGCCTCGGGTGGACGCCACGGCTTCGCGCAATCGCTCTTCCAAGTCGGAGGCAACGCCGGCAGCGCGCTCGGGCCGGCCCTGGCCACGCTCTTTGCGCTCGCCACCTGGCAGTCCGAGATCCGCTGGTTCACCGCGCTCGCCGTCACGGCCATCCTTCTGCTCACGGTGGTCGGTCGCTGGTACCGCGGCATTCTCGCCTCCACCCGGCTGGTCCCCAAGACGGTCGTGGTCCACGCCATCCCGACGCGCGGCCAGCGCGAGGTGGCCGGAGCGATTGCCATCCTGATGGCTCTGATCTTCTCCAAGTACTTCTACCTGGTCTCTCTCAGCAACTACTACACGTTCTACCTGATGGACCGCTTCCACGTCACGCGGCAGGGGTCGCAGGGACTCCTCGCGGTCTTCCTCGCCGCAGTGGCGCTCGGCACCATTGTCGGGGGCCCGGTGGGCGATCGCATCGGGCGCAAGCGCGTCATCTGGGCCTCCATTCTCGGGATCGCGCCCTTTACCCTTTGGCTGCCGTACGCCAACCTCCCGCTGACGGTGGCGCTCTCCTTCGTCATCGGTTTCATCCTCGCTTCCGCCTTCTCCGCCATCCTGGTTTATGCGCAGGAGCTCATTCCCGGCCGCGTGGGGTTTATCTCCGGCCTCTTCTTCGGCTTCGCTTTCGGCATGGCGGGCATCGCGGCCGCCGTGCTGGGCCATCTGGCCGAGATCACGAGCATCACGTATGTTTTTCACGTCTGTGCGTTCCTCCCGCTGATCGGCCTGCTCGCCGCCTTTCTGCCCAACGAACCCAAGGCCGCCACCTCGCACTGATGCCCGAGCTCGCCGAGGTCGAATACTTTCGCAAACGCTGGGACCCCGGGCTCCGCCGGCGCATCCGCGCGGTCGCGGTGCATGGGGAAAAACGGCTCTTTCGCGGGTCCGATCCCGCGGAGCTCGCGCGCGTGCTGAAGGGCGCCACGTACCTCGATTCCGCGACGCGCGGCAAGCAGATGACGCTGCGCTTTTCCAAGGGCGGCTGGCTCGGCATTCACCTCGGCATGAGCGGCCACCTCCACGTCGAGCCGCCGGATTTCGAGCCGGGCCGACACGACCACCTCGTCCTGTTCCAGGCGGACCGGGCGCTGGTCCTCACCGATCCACGCATGTTCGGCCGCGTCCGTTTTCATGCGGGCAAACAGGCGCCCGCGTGGTGGAGCGAAGGCCCGCCCGGCGTCGACTCCGCGGAGTTCACGCTCGCCTATCTGCGCGAGAAACTCGCGCGCCGGCGCGCGCCGATCAAAGCCGTGGTGCTCGACCAGCGCCTCTTCCCCGGCGTCGGGAACTGGATGGCCGACGAGATCCTCTGGCGCGCGCGGCTCAACCCGCACCTCCACGCCGCCGACCTCGGCGCCGCCCAAACGCGCGCGCTGCATCGCGAGACCCGCTTTGTCTGCCGGGTCGCGATGAAGACCATCGGTGTGGACTGGAGCGATCCGCCAAAGGGCTGGCTCATCCACGTCCGCTGGAAAGCCGGCGGCCATTGCCCGCGCGACCGCACGCCGCTCGCGCGCGAGACCATCGGCGGCCGCACCACCGCGTGGTGCCCGAAGTGCCAGCGGTGAGCGCGCGCTTACGGTGGAAATAAATCCGCGCTCCGCTACCCTTCGCGTTGATCGCCCGGCCATGCGCCCCTTCCTTTTCTCCCTCTTCGCGCTGCTCTGCCTGCCGTTCGCCGCCCGCGCGCACCCGGTGGCGCAAGGGGCGATGGACGTGCGCGTCGAGCCCGATCACGTCGAAGTCACCGTGCGCGCTTCGAACGAGGAAGCGTTCGTGCAGGCGGCCTTTGACACCGCGGCCGAGCCCGGACTGGAGGTGCTCTGGAAACGCCACGGCGACTATCTCCGGCAGCATATTCATGTCACCGCGGATGGCGCCGCGCTCGCCGGCCAGGTCGTGCGAATTCACCCCTCCGACACGCCGGCCGCGACCAGCCACGGCGAGTACTTCCTGCGCTACGACCTGCCCGCCGGCGCGGCGCAACCGCGCGTCGTCGAGCTGCACCAGGACGTGCTCAACGAGCTGGAGTTCGCGCCGGGCAACCGCTGGGAAGCGACTTTCGTCGCCCGCGTCGCGCAGGCGGGCCGGCCCGGGCGCGAGGCGCTCCTCTTCGACTCGAAAACCGTGCTGCGCGAGGAGTGCGACTGGAGCGCGCCCGCCTCCAGCGCGCCGGCGGAGCTCGACCGCGGCCGCGTCTTTCGCGAGTACCTCCGCCACGGCGTCTTTCACATTCTCACGGGCTACGACCACATGCTCTTCATGGCCGCGCTCGTGCTTGCGGTCACCTCGCTGCTCGACCTCGTCAAAGTCGTCACCGCCTTCACCGTCGCGCACACCATCACGCTCAGCCTCGCCGTCCTGCGGCTCGTCAATCTCCCCTCGCACATCGTGGAGCCGATGATCGCCGCGAGCATCGTGGTCGTCGCGTTGCAGAACATCTTCTGGCCGCGCCAGACGCACGGCTGGAGCCGGCTCGCGATCGCCTTCGGCTTCGGCCTCTTCCACGGGCTCGGCTTTGCGGGCGGCTTGCTCGACGCCATGTCCGGGCTTCCAGGGATCGCCGTCGCGCTGGCGATCACCGCCTTCAGCATCGGCGTCGAGCTCGGGCACCAGGCGGTCGTGATCCCCATCTACAGCGGCCTCGCCCTCGCGCGCCGGATGCGCCGGGAGACCGGGGAGGCCGGGCCTGTGCGGCGCTTCGCGATGCGGTACGGCTCGGCGGCGGTGTGCCTGGCCGGGTGTGTGTATCTCGTGGCGGCGCTGGGCCAACGGTAAGCGCGAAGCGCCCGACCTGCTGTGTAGAGCGCGGCTCTCTGTGAGCATAGGCGAACAGGTGCCGCCTCCAATTCCTTGAGCGTCTTCATCGAGACCAGCGCGCAAGGAAAGTGAGGCGGCACCCCGTTCGCCTAGGCTCAGGGAGAGCCGCCTCTACACATTTTTTTCGAGCGGCTTCGCCGCATTCGCAGTTGAGAAAC
>DASYIS010000374.1:0-7299 GCA_035997375.1 Chthoniobacteraceae bacterium | reverse complement strand
GGCGCTCCGCGCCGCTCGTCACGCGGAGCGTGACGGCTACTTTCCTCTGCGCGAGAATCACGCCATGCGCTCCATCGTTTTCCTCCTCGCTCTCCTCCTCGCTCCCCTCGCCCGCGCCGGCGTCCCGGTCGCCTACCAACTCCCCGCCGACGGCCCGCTGCCAAAGACCTACCGCGTGACGCTCGCGATCGTCGACGCGAAGAACCCCAACTGGATCGTCAGCCAGTTCGCGTGCGGCGCGGTGCGCACGGTGACGGCGGAGAACAAGGGCCGGTTCAGCGAGGAATGGAACGGCCTCGACGACAACTTCATGCCGGTGCCGCCGGGCGATTACGCGGTCAAGGGGATCTACATGCCGGCGCGCCAATGGCAGGTCGATGGCGAGTTTCATACGGTCACGCCGAAATTCTTCGGCGGCATCTCGGCCTGGCTGCCGTCGCCCGAGCAATGGGAGGTGCCGCAGCCGTTTGGAGGCGATCCGGTCAACTCGCCGCTGCGCGACGTGGCGGTGGGACCGAATGGCATCGCCGTCTTTCATTACCAGTATCTCGAGAATGGGCTGAACTGCCCGATGATCGACCTGAACAAACCGGTCGGGTACGGCCAGTTCATCCGCTCGTTCAACTCCGGCGGCGCGGCCGGCGGCACCTGCGTCGCGACCGATGGCGAGACCGTCTGGGCCTTCTGCGCGGAGGGCGGGCCGAAGTACGTCTACCGCCCCGACGGCAAACCCTGGGGCAAAAGCCCCGACGCCAATCGCACGAACGGCTACCTCCCCGAAGGCTGGGTCACCGCCATGGCCGCCTGGCGCGACCCCGCCGCCGCGAAGTCGTATGTCTACGTCGCGCAACGCGGGAAGATCGTCGTCGACCCCGACAAGACGAGGCATCGCAGCTACATGGAAAGCCCGACCGAGAAGGTCGACAAGGTCACCATTCATGATGGTGAGAACGGCAAGGTACTCGGCGAGTTGCCGCTCGCCCGCCCGCTCGGTCTGGCGGTGCAAGGCGACTCGCTGTACACACTGAGCGAGGAGGAGGGTGGCTGCATGGTCCGCTCGGTTAAGCTGCGCAACGGACTTCCCGCCGCCGAGTTTCGGGCGCACTTTGTCGCTCTCGAGAAAGCCGCCGACCTGGAAGTCGACAGCCATGGCCGCATCTACCTCAGCGTTTCGGCGACTAATCACATCTTCCAGTTCGACGCCACCGGCAAGGTCCTGCACGTCTTTGGCCGGCTCAACGCACAGAAGCCTGGCGCCTATGACCCCGAATCATTCGTCTCCCCCGCCAAGCTCGCGACTTGGCGCGACGCCGAGGGCCAGGACCGCCTGCTCGTGGTCGAAAACGGCGGACCGAATCGCACCAGCGAGTGGAGCGCCGAGGGCAAGCTGTTGCGCGAATTCACCACGTTGCAGACGAAAGCGAACGACGGTTACGCATTCGACCCCGCGAACCCGGAGCACCTGTACATCCCCGGCCACGAAGGGTGGCTCACGCGCTACAAGATCGACTACGCGAAGCACACGTTCACGGTCGATGCCGTCTGGCCGCATGTCGGCGACGGCGAGCGGCGCGAGCTGAAGAAACCGGTCGTGCTCCACGCGCTCGACCTCTCCAATGGCGCCACGGTGCAACCGACCTACCTCGCCGGCTCGGGCAGCGGCAAGGAGAGCGCGTTCAACATCTACCGGCTCGACGGCGACCGCTGGGTCTACTCCGCCGCCATCTTTCGCGATGTGCCGGAGAAGGGAAAGCCGGGCATCGTGACCGCCTGGCACGATGCCAACGGCAACGGCTTGGTCGAGGCCGACGAGAAGCAAGTGATCGACCTGCCGCCGGGAGCCTTCAGTTACCATGGACAAAACTGGAGCGACGACTTTTCGCTCCTCGCGCTCGGCATGGGCGGCACCGATCTCTGGAGTCTCACCGTCAAGTCTTATGACCCGCATGCCAACCCCGTGTTCGAGGTGAAGAAGGTCCTCACCGACCCGGTGTTCGTGGCGCGCGCCGAGGGAAAAGCCGACGCGATCCACGGCGGCAACGAGCTGGCGCAACTCTTCTCCAGCGACTGGATGCAGGCCGACGGCTCGGCGAAAGAGGGCTACTTCATCCAGGCGCGCGGCGGCAAAAACTTCAGTGCCAACGAGGGCGCGCAGCACAAGGTCTCGCGCTACGTGCCGGATGCCGCGGGCGGCTACAAACTCCAATGGCGCACCGGCCGCACCGCGCTCGAGCGGATGGCCGAGGAAGGCGAAATGTACGGCGGCATGCGCGTGCATCAGCCGATCAACGGACTGCTGAGCGTCATCGATCAATCGCGCTGCGGGGTGCTGCTTTACAACGCGGAGGATGGCCTTTACGTCGACACGATTTTCCCCGACGGCCGCCGCCTCGGCAAACGCAACGGCGGCGTCTATCCGCAACCCGGCGAGTTCTTCGCCGGCGTCGTTCAGCCGAATCCGGCGACCGGTCGCATCTATCTCGGCTTCGGCAAATACACGCCGATGCTCTTCGAAGCCGAGGGCTGGTCGCTGACGGAGAACCCGGTTCACAAGCTCGCGAACCTGCCCGCGAAGATCACCATCTCCGCCGCGCAGATCGCGACGCCCCCGGAGATCGCGCTTTCGCTGCGCGGCGGCGCCGGCAAGGCGAACCTCGCGCGCTTCACGCCGGCGCTCGGCGAGGTCGCGCTCGACGGCTCCATCGCCGGCTGGGAATCCGCGGAACCCGTCGTCTTCGCGCAAGCCAAGGACCAGAGCGTGGAGGTGCGCTGCCTCTATCGACCCGAGGAGTTGCTGCTGCGCTGGCACGTGCGACTGCCGGCGAAATTCGAGGCCCGTCCCATGCCGCCGCCCGAGCGCCTTTTCTCGCACGACCAGGCCGCCGACACGCTGAGCTTCTATCTGCAAGGCGACGTCAACGCCCCCGCCGGCGGACCCGCGGAAGGCCGCGCCGGCGACGTGCGCGTGGTCTTCGGGCTCTTTGAAAACAAGGGCAAGTTGCAGCCCGTTGCGACCGGCATGTATCCGAAGTGGCAGGGCAAAGGCAAAGCCTCGCCGCAGACCTATCGCACGCCCGTCGGCACCGCCGCGTTCGCGCACGTCGGACCGCTGGAGAGCGCGCACCTCACGCATCAGATCGACCCGGACGGCAAGGGTTTCGTGCTCGTGGCGGCGCTCCCGCGCGCGGCGTTTCCGGCCTTGGCGAAACCGTTAGCCGGCGGCTTGAAGACGCTCGCCAATTTCGAGACGACGTTTGGCGGCCACCAGAAAAACTGGTGGGCGAACAGCGATGGCTCGGCGAATCGCGAGACCTACGACGAGCCGAGCGAAGCGCGCCTGTACCCCGGCTCCTGGGCGCCCGTCGAGTTCACTGGATTCGCCGATGGCGTCACGGTGCGCAATTGGCTGATCTGCGGCCCGTTCGGAGGACCTGGCGCGGAGAAATTCGCGCACGACCCACGTGGCGAAGTGAAGAGGGACGTCGAGAAATTCTACGAGGCCGCGACCTACCCGCCCGACAACGGCGTGGTCGATCCCGCCGCGGTTTTCACCGGCGAGACGGTGCAGGGCTACTGGCCCGCGCCGCGCGAAGTCCGCTGGAAACCCGCCACCGTCGCCGACCTCGACAACCGCGTCATCCTCGGCGACGGCGGGCAACTCTGGTACGCCGCCACCTGGATCCACGCCGCGGCGCCGACCGAAGTGGAGTTCCGTTTCCAAAGCCACCAGATGACGTTCCTCCGCTGGTTCGTGAACGGCGAGCGCGTCGCGCTCAAGCCGGCCGACTACCAACCCGGCGCGCGCGAACGCGTCCCCGTCGCCGCGCGCAAGCTCCCGCTGCGCGCCGGCTGGAACCTGGTCATGGTCCGCGGCTACTGCACCGGTTACGCGCCCTTCCGCGCCGGCCTCGTCCTCGACGCGCCGGAGGCGACGCTGTGGAATCTGCAGCTCTCCGCAACTCCGCCGAAATAGGAAGCATGAGAAGAATGGGAGTCAGGGGACGCATACCTCCCATTCTTCGCATTCCTCCCATCTACGGCGCCGCCGTCACTTCCCCATGCGCCTTGATAAACCCGAGGAACGCCTCCCGCCCCGGATCGCCGGCTTTCGTCAGCCCGGAGCCGATGGTTCCGTGATCGTGATCGGTGATTTCGAGCAGCGTGAAATTCTTGTTCCCCGCCGCGGCGAGCGCGGCGCCGAAATAGCGGTTCTCATCCGCGCGCAGCGTCATGTCGTGGTCGGCGTACAGAATCAGCATCGGCGGGGTATCCTTGCGCGCGTGAAAGATCGGCGCCGCGTCATCGACGATGATCTGCGTTTTCGGGAGGCCGCGCTCTTCGCGGATCGTGTAATGCGTGACCATCTGCCCCGAGACGGGAATCACGCCGGCGAGGTCTTCGGGCTTCGCGCCGTACTTGGCGAGCAGGCGCTTGTCCATCGCGACCATCGCCGAGAGGTAGCCGCCCGCGGAGTGGCCGGCGACGAAGACGCGCCGCGGATTTCCGCCGTACTCGCTCGCGTGCTTCAGCATCCACGACACCGCCGCCGCCGCGTCGTCGCAATACGCGGGATAGGTCGCCTTGGGGCTCAGGCGATAATTCACCATCGCCACGACCATCCCCTCGCTCGCGAGCGCGGGACCGATCGCGCCACCCTTGTTGCCGCCCGTCAATCCGCCGCCGTGAAACCAGACGACACACGGCAGGTCCTTCGCCTCCGCCGGCGCGTAGACATCCAGCTTGCAGCGCGTCTGCTCGTATTCGTCGAGCGCGTCGCCGGATTTGTACGGAAGGTCGCGCTGCGGCTGAATGGCCGCCGACTCGGCCGCGAACGCCGCATGCTGAAGCAACAGGGCGGAGAGCGCAGTCAGCGCGAGGCGGCGTGGGACCGACAAAAAGGAGGGATTCACAACTTCCGGCTTAGTCCCTCGCGCGCCGTTCGTCGAGTCCCGACACCTACCGCCCCGCCAGCACCGCGGGCGAGCCATACAGCGTAAACCCGCTCGAACGCTCGATCGCCACGTCGAAGAGCTGCCCCGTGTGCCGCCGCGAATCGCCCTCGAAGATCACGATCTTGTTCTGCGGAGTCCGCCCGCTCAACCGCTCGCCGTTCGTCTTCGAGCGCCCTTCACAAAGGATCTGCTGGAGCGAGCCGACGGTCTCCTCGTGCTTCTGCCGCGCGTGGCGGTTGACGAGATCGAGCAGATCCTGGTTGCGCTCATCCTTCACCGCCTCGGGAAGTTGCTCCGCCATCGTCGCGGCGGGCGTGTCGCGGCGCGGGGAGTAGCGGAACACAAACGCGTTGTCGAACTCCACCGCCTCCACCAGCCGCCGCGTCGCCTGGTAGTCCTCTGCCGTCTCGCCGGGAAAACCGACGATGATGTCCGTCGTCACCGCGATCTCCGGCCCCGCCGCACGCAGCTTCGCGACCAGCGCCAGATACTTCTCCGCGGTGTAGCCGCGATGCATCGCGCGGAGGATGCGGTCCGAGCCGGATTGCACGGGCAGATGCACGTGCGGCATCAGCTTCGGCAGCGAGCGAAAACACTCCACGAGATCCTCGCGAAAACCGATCGGGTGCGGCGAGGTAAAGCGGATGCGCTCCAGGCCTTCGACCGCATTCAGCGCCTCGAGCAATTGCACGAACGGCGACTTCCGCCCCTCCGCCGGAAACTCGTGCCGGCCGTAAAGGTTCACGATCTGCCCGAGCAGCGTCACCTCGCGCACCCCGCGCTCCACGAGGCCGCGCACTTCCGACACGATCTCCTCGATCCGCCGGCCGCGCTCGCCGCCGCGCGTGTACGGCACGATGCAGTAGGTGCACATCATGTTGCACCCTTGCATGATCGAGACGAACGCCGTCGCCTGCCGCTCCGCCAGCACGTGCTCGCGGATCGTCTCCTGCGAGCCCGCTTCCTCCTCCACGTCGACGATCGAGTAGCGCACGTCCTCCATCAGCTCGTCGCGCAGCCGCACGCGCCGCTGATACAGCTCGTCCACGTACTCCGCCACGCGATGAAATTTCTGCGTCCCGACGACCAGGTCGACGTGCCCCAGGACGCGCGTCAGCTCCGCCCCGCGGCTTTGCGCCATGCAGCCGAGCAGCCCGAAAACCATCTCCGGCTTGTTGTCGCGCAGCCGGCTCAGCATCCCCATCTTCCCGAGCGCCTTCTGCTCCGCCATGTCGCGGACCGAGCAGGTATTGAGCAGCACCACATCCGCCTCCGTCTCCCCCGCCGCCCGCTCATACCCGCGCGCCAGGAGATCGCGCAACACCTGCTCGGAGTCGCGTTCGTTCATCTGGCAGCCATAAGTTTTGATGTAGACCTTGGGCATGGCGGGGCGAAGACGGTAGCGCACTTTGAAAGGAACGCCATGAATTCCGGTCGCCCGGAAGGCAGCCTCAGTAGTGATCCCGGCAGGATGCGATGAAGATCTCCTCGTCGGTCACGCGGTAGACAAGCCGATGCTCCTCGGTGATGCGACGGGACCAATAGCCCTTCAACTGATGGCGCAGCGGCTCCGGCTTACCCGTGCCACGGAAAGGCTCCCGTGCCGCTTCCTGGATCAATTTGGCAATCCGCTGGTACTACCTTGGATCTGCCACCGCCCAAGCCGTGAACTGCTCGAAGGCCCTCGCGTGGAAGTTGACCGACCTCACTGAAAAAGCGATTGATCCGGGACCACGAGGTTGCGTCCATGCTCGATATCATCAATCGCGCGCAGCAGCCGGTCCCGCAACTCCGGATTGGCCATGATTCGATCCGTTTCGTCGGCTTCGGTGACCGCGATGGCGATCTGCTGATGCGGAAACGCCGCCTTCACCCGCTCGATGAAGGTCGCGTCGAGCTCGTCGGTGTTGAGATTGAAAGTCGTCGTCATGGAGGCAAGGTAGCGATTCAGGCGGGAAGTACAAGCCGCCGCCACCTCCGGCCGCCGGCGCGCTCAACCCTGCTCGGAGTCGCGTTCCCGGATTTTCTGATTACTGCCGAACTGATTACCGATTACTCTCCCCTGTTTCTCCCCCAAGCATGTCCTACACCTCCCAGCACGCCGAGGCGCTTCGCGACCCGGAAGGTTTCTGGCGCCGGCAAGCCGAGGCGTTGGAGTGGTTCCGTTTTCCAGAGCAAATCCTGACACGCGATGCCGACGGCATGGCCCGTTGGTTTGCCGATGGCGAGCTGAATACCGCCTATCTGTGTCTCGATCATCATGTAAAGCACGGCCGCGGCGATCAGCTCGCGCTCGTCTATGATTCGCCGGTCACCGACTCGAAGGCGCGCTTCACTTATCGCGAGC
>DASYIS010000373.1:0-2774 GCA_035997375.1 Chthoniobacteraceae bacterium | reverse complement strand
GTCGTCAGTCCACGTGAGGATGCGCGTCTGATCGGCGCTGAACACCGCGCCCCGCACGCTTTTTTGATGTTCCATCGGCTGGCCAACGAACTCGCCGTTGGCGGCGGCCCGCAGACGGGCCGTCCCGTCATAACCCCAGGTGAGGATGAACAGCTGGTCGGGGCTGAACGCCGCGCCCAATATGCGCTCTTCATGCTTCATGAACTGGACTACCGGCTGGCCGTCGGTTGCGTCCCACAAGCGGGCCGTGCCGTCGCCACTCCAGGTCAAGACGCGCCGTCCGTCCGCACTCTGAAGCACTCCATTCACTGGTCCGCCATGCACCATCGTGGCTTTGAGTTGAGCGCCGGCGGCTCGGGCCGCGAGAACCGCATTGTCGCGATCCGCCAACTGACCGGCATCCTGCGATGCCTTGGCGGCCTGGAGTAAGCGCCATGTGGCGTTGACTGGCGACTCTTCGCTCGCGGCGAAAGGCAGGCCGCGCGCCTGCTGCGCGAGTTGCCAGTTCACCTCGGCGAGTTGCTGGTTGGCGGCGGTCCGAGCTCTGGAAGCTTCCTCTGAAGCTTGACGCGCTTCCGAGGCTCGGGAAAGAGCCACCTGCTCCGCCTTACCCGCCGATCGGTAATACCAAAAGGCAATCAGGGCAATCCCGACCCCGGCGATTGCAAAGCCAATTGCGGCGGTGGCCACTTTCACCAAGCTGGCCCTCGCCCGCTCTTGCCACACCCGCCGCTGGCGCTCGCGCTCCAACTCGCGTTCCTGCCGCAAGCGCTCCTCCTCCTGGCGCTTCTGTCGTGCCTCGATACTCTGGCGGATGAACTGGCGCTCGTCGTCGACCAGCCCCTCTCCCTGCCGGAGCAGCCAGTCCTCCGCCTCACCGAGCACGGGACCGCGCAGGAGCAATTCGTCATGGTGTGCGCCGCGCTGCCATTCCCCGAGCAGAGAACAGAGCCGTTCCCGCCAGAGCAGGAAGTCGCGGTTGGCGTTGAGCCAGGCAGTGAGCCGGACCCAGTTGCGGATGAGCGTCTCGTGCGCAACCTCGACGGATTCGCCCCCCGCGGCGCTGGAACCGCTGGTGACGAGAAGACGCTCGTCCGCCAAGTGCTTCACCAAATCGTGAGAAGACTTCGGAAGGTCACTGAACAACTCGCGCCGGCGAGTGTCGTTACCGTCTTCGGCGACATGCACGAGCCGCAGGAATAGATGGCGCGTCGCCTCCTGCTCGGGCGCGCTGAGGTTCTCGAAAAGGGCATCGGCTTTGGCGGCGACGGCGCCGTGCAGGCCGCCCATGCGATCGTAGGCGTCGTGGAGCAACTCCGTGTGCTGCCGTTTGTCCCAGAGTTCGCGGAGGACGAACTCGAGCAGCGGGAGATGCCCCGGTTCCTCCCCGACATCGGCCAGGATGCGCTCCGCGAGGCCGGACTCGAATTCCAGCCCCACTTCCTTCGCCGGGCTGCGGATGGCGAGCTTCAGCTCCTCCGCCGTCATGGGACCGAGGTTCACCTGCGCGCCTTGCAGCCGGTCGGAGAGCGCACGATGAGCGAGCGCGTTTCCGACGAAATCTCCCCGCAGGGTGAGGACCACGCGCAGAGGGGCGCGGGTGCTCGCGTCCAGCAGCTCATCGATGAACCGCTCGCGCTGCGCGGTGTCCTTGGTCAGCGTGTAGAGCTCCTCCCACTGGTCGACAAGGAGCAGGAGCCGCTGGGTGCCGGTCTGGCGGTCGAGGACGTCGCGCACCATGTCGCGGAGGCTGATGGAGCCATCGGCAAAGTGGGCGGCGAGTTTGTTGGCCTTGGCGCGGCGCTCGATGGCATCCAACTCCGGGAACAGGAACGGCACGAGGGCGGCGGCCAGCCCCTTCAGCGGTTCGTCGGTGGGAACGAGCGAGGCGATCTCCCAGACGGTGTGCCGGTCCTTGCGCAGCCGCGGCACGAGGCCGGCGCGCACCACGGACGACTTGCCGCTCCCCGAGGCGCCGACCACGGCGACGAGGGGCGACTTCGCGACGGCCTTGTGCAGCCCCTCGATCGCGGCCTCGCGGCCGAAGAAGAAGGGGGCATCCTCCTCGCGGAAGTAAAGGAGGCCGCGATAGGGGCAGACGGCATGCTTCGCCGCGGCAAACTGCGCCGCGCTGTCCGGCCCCGGCGGTTCGCCGCGGATGGATTTCTCGAGCAGGAGGACGACCTGATCGAGCGGCTGATTCCGCTGATCGATCCAGGTGTTTTGCCCGAGGAAGCCGAGCGGCGGCTCACTGCCTGGCAGCAAGACGGGAATGACGGGAAACCCCGCCTGCCTGGTCTGCCTCTCCAGCGCCACGTCGATCTCGCGCAGCTGCCACGGCCCCATGCCTTGCGCGCCGACGAAGACCGCAACGGCCCCCGAGCCGGCAATGTTTTCCTCCAGCAATGAACGCCAGGGCCGGCCCTTGGGAAGATACCACCGGTCGAGGAAGGCGGTGACGCCGCGCTCGTGGAGTCTTTTCGCGATCTCCCCGACCACCGCGTGGTCCTGGGAGTGGTAGCTGATGAAGACGTCGTAGCCCATGCATGCCTCGCTTTGAATATCCAGTTAGACCGTTATGCGGGAGGTAACGAGCATTTTGTTCTCGTTTGCGTATCCAGCGCGAAACGTGAATTCCGATCGCGTGGCTCGACTGAGAAGTTGAACCACGAATGGACACGAATGAACCTAGCGCGGCGAAGCCGCAACCAAAGCGTGCGCAGCACGCGGCCCGGGGAGCGCACGCGCCCTCGCGTGCTCCGGTCGGCGCCCTC
>DASYIS010000372.1:0-5571 GCA_035997375.1 Chthoniobacteraceae bacterium | reverse complement strand
CGGGCGGTTCGCTGTAGAACTTCGCGGGCTTTGGCTCGCCGAGCGCCAGGCTGAGCATCTTCCAGTTCCCGAACATCAGCTCGCGCTCGGCGAATTCCCAGATGACGACCTTCTTTCCCGCCAGCCGGTCGCGCCCGCGCGCCAGCTCGCGGCTCAGCGTTTCCCGCGTGGCGAAGGCGCCGTCGCTGTTTTGCAGGATGCAATCGAGCGGGCGGTTCAAGTCATAACTGAGCTGTTCGGCCAGGCCCGCCGACTCGCCCCAGCCCATCGCCGCCAGCGAGTAGATATTGCTGAAGCTGTCGCCGAGGAGGAGGATCTCGCTCCCGGCGTCCGGTCGCCAGAAGCCTTTCCCGGTTTGCACCTGTTGAATCGTGACCGTTTGCGCCCGGTACAGCGTCTGGTTCCTTGGCAGCTTGAGCAGCGCGGCAATATCACCCATGGCCCTCACTTCCACCGGCGCCCTCTCCAGGAGCGGCTGCGGAGCCTCCGGGGAGAGTTCGACTTCGCGGAGCAGCGCATCCGCGATCTTCACCGCGCCGGACCCCATGGTTTCGGGGCGCCAGTGCGTGTCCGTCTCCAGGTAATCATGGAGCGGACGGTGCACTTCGGGGCGCCGGGCGATGTGCGCCGAGGTCAGCTCCGGCGGGTCCGGTCGCAGCCCGCCGGCGTCGCGCTGCAGATCGATCAGGATGACCCCGTGATCGGACAGGTGATCCGCCAAGTCCTGAAGCGAGGGATTCTCCAAGGGCGGGTAAGGGCCGATGTCCAGCCCTTGCCAGTGGGGGTTGAGCATCTCGACATCCATCGACGGTTTTGCCGGCACCGGCACCACGATCAGCTTGATCCCACGCGCCCGGAGCTGCTCATGGAAATTCATGATCGCCTTCACCGGGTCCGACTGGATGCCCAAATCCCGCGCCCGTTGTTTCAGCCGCGTCGGCTCGAGGAACGGCGGGCCGATCACGTAGTCGACGTCGGGCCGGTAGAAGAGCCAGCCGTCGACTCCGGGATAAACCTGCTCGTTGCCGGCGTTGAGCGTGCCGGTGAGCACGGTCTGCACGCGCGGCAGCAGGTACTGCGTCACGATCGAATCTTTCTCGAGGTTCTTTTCGGCGGCCTTGATCTCGCGAGAGGTCGGCAGCAGGTTCCACCACCCGCGCCAGCCGTGCGCCTGCTGCATCTTTGCCTTGCTCGGCAACAGCGCCAGCACGTCGGCGCCGGGGCTCGCACGGCTGTGCGACTCACGCCGCAGCCGCGCCGCGAGATTCGCGAAGGGGAGCGCCGCGATCGTGAGGAGAAAGAGCACCGTGACCAGCCACATCGTGCCGCGCGTGCCCTCGGTGCGCGTGAGCGCCAGCTCGGCTTCCTCCTCGCGCGACATGCGGCGATGCGTCTCCGGCGTCGGCTCGTGGTAGCTCGGGAGCGAGTGCTCCGGCGGGAGGGGCGCTTCACCGCCGACGCTGGGAGTGGTGGGCTCGGCCATCTAGAAAATGAAGTAGATGAACGGGTTGTACTCCTGGCCGGCGAGCGCGACCAGCGCCAGCGCGGCGAGCGAAAAGCAGACAGCGACTTTCGGCAGCGTGAGCCGCTGCGTCCAATCCCACGTCTGATGCCCGGCCCAGACGACGATCGCGGCGCCGCCCAGCGAGAGCAGGTAGTACGGCTTGTAGACGATGCCGGCAATGAGGTCCGCCGGCGGCGCGGCATGGTGGAGGCCGAACATGCTCGCGAGATACGTGAGCGCCTTGTGCAGGCTCGAGGCGCGGAAGAAGACCCAGCCAATCAGCACGACCACGAACGTGACCGCGATCCGCACCGCCCTCGGCACGCGCGCGTAAAGGCCCGCCAGCCCGACCTTTTTCTCCAGCGCCAGCATCACCCCGTGCAACCCGCCCCAGATGACGAAGGTCCACGAGGCGCCGTGCCAGAGCCCGCCGAGCAGCATGGTGACGATGAGGTTCGCGTACGTCCGCCCGAGGCCGCGCCGATTTCCCCCAAGCGGAATATAGAGGTACTCGCGCAGCCAGGTGGAGAGCGAGATGTGCCAGCGCCGCCAGAAGTCGGTGATCGACTCCGCGCGATACGGCGAGTCGAAGTTCTTCGCGAAGACGAAGCCGAGCATCAGCCCGAGGCCGATCGCCATGTCCGAGTAGCCGCTGAAATCGAAGTAGATCTGGAACGCGTAGGCGACCGCGCCGAACCACGCGTCGAGCGTGTGGACCGAGGCGGCGTCGAAGAGCGTGTCCGCGACCTTGCCGCACGGGTTCGCGAGCAGGATCTTCTTCGCGAGCCCGAGCATGAAAAACGTCGAGCCGCGCGCGAACTTGTCGAGCGTGAGCGTGCGGTGCTTGAGTTGATCGGCGAGGAACGAGAACTTCAGGATCGGGCCGGCGACGAGGTGCGGCACCATGGAGACGAAGCACGAGAAATCGATGAAGTTCGTCATCGCCTCCGCGTCGCCGCGATAGACGTCGATGGTGTAGGAGAGCGCCTGGAAGGTATAGAAGCTGATGCCGAGCGGCAGCACCACGCGCAGCGCGGTGTCCCATTGCATGCCCGGCGCGCCCACGGAGCTGAGGAGCGCGTTGCAGCTGTCGACGCCGAAGTTGAAGTACTTGAAAAACCCCAGGACGGCGAGATTGAGCACGATGGAAGTCGTGATGGCCCCGCGCTGCAGCCTCGACCGCGGGTCGCCGCGCGTCAGCAGCGGAGCGGCCGCGCGCCAGTGCCGCCAGACGCGCCAGGTGTTGTGCGCGATGACGAGACTCATCAGCCAGTCGATCGACGTGGTGAAGAACATCAGCGGCACGAAGCGCGGCTCCGCCCAGCCGTAAAAGAGGTAGCCGGTGACGATCAGCCAGAAGTTCCGCCAGCGCTGCGGGGCGCGGTACAGCGCATAGTATCCCAGCAGCATCACCGGGAGGAAATAGTAGATGAAAATGTGCGAGCTGAAGACCACGCGGAAAAGTGCGTGGATGGAAGCGGGAAGCCGGGACAAAAGGAAGTTGAATTCCCCGCGCTTTACCCTGACCCTGTCGCGCTCTTCGCCCGCGACCCGCCTTTCCATGAAGCTGCTCAGCGACCTCTTCCGCGCCACTCTGCTCCTCGCCGCACTGTCCGCCCATGCCCTGGCCGAGGAGGGGGATCCCGCGCTCGCCAAGGCCGCCCGCGAGGCCTTCGCCGCGCGCACGAAGGAGGCGAAAACGGCCGCGGCCGTCGCCGGCCGGGACGGCTGGCTGTTCCTGACCTCGGAGCTGCGTTTTCTCTCGCTGAACGACTTCTGGGGCGCCGGCGCGGCCAAGGTGAGCCGCGCGCCCAAGGCCGACAGCGCCGATCCGCTCGAGGCGATCGTCGATTTTCAAAAACAGCTCAAGGCGAAGGGGATCGAGCTCCTGCTCGTGCCGGTGCCTCCGAAAGCGGGCATCTATCCCGACAAGGCGGTCACCGGGGTGGCGGCGGATGAGAAAGTCACCCTCGCGGCGCTGCATCGTTTCTATGCGGAGCTGACGGCGGCCGGCGTGGAAGTGCTCGACCTCGCGCCGCAGTTCGCCGCGCTTTGCAAGAGCCCGGAGCCGAACGAAAGCCCCTATTGCAAGACGGACACCCACTGGTCGCCGGCCGGCTGCCAGGTGGCGGCCAAGACCATCGCCGCCGCGGTGCAGAAGAAACTCGGCCCGCCGCCCTCGGGCAATCCGTTTGCGGTGAACGCCGCGAGCGTCGCGTACGAGCTCGAAGGCGACCTCGGGGCGCTGCTCGCCAAGGGCTCGCCCAAGCCCGCGAAGGAGAAGATCCAACTGCGCCAGATCGTCAACAAATCGACCGGCAAGGGCGTGGAAAGCGACCCCGCGAGCCCGGTGATCCTGATGGGCGACAGCCACACGCTGGTCTTCCACGAGTTCGCCGGCGAGCGGGCGGGTTTGCTCGACCAGCTCGCGCTCGAGCTCGGCGTCGCGCCCGAACTCATCGGCACCCGCGGCTCCGGCTCCACGCCCGTGCGCATCACCCTCTACCGGAAGTCGATCAAGGATCCCGGCTACCTCGCGAAGAAAAAGGTGATCGTCTGGTGCTTGACCGCGCGGGATTTTACGGAATCGGATCAGGGCTGGGCGAAGGTGCCGATCGCGAAGTAGGACGCCGAGGGTTCGTAGTGGGCGCGTCCGACCTTCCAGAGCGTCTCGTGTCAACGCGCCGCTCGCCGCCTAAAGGCGGAACTACGAACTCCAAGGGCGACGTGCATCAGCGATGGCCGGTCACGGCAGAAGACTCGACAAGACCCGCCGGAACGCCGAAAACCCTCGTCCCCACATCACCTTTTATGAGCCGAAAAATACGTTACGGAATGGTCGGCGGCGGACGCGGCGCCTTCATCGGCGGCGTCCACCGGATTGCCGCGAACATCGACGGCCAGGTCGAGCTGGTCTGCGGCGCGTTCTCCTCCGATCCCGAAAAGTCGAAGGCCTCCGGCGCGGATTTCTTTCTCCCGACCGGGCGTTGCTACGGCAGCTACACGGAGATGATCGAGCGCGAAAAAGCGCTGCCGCTCGGCGAGCGCATGGATTTCATCTCGATCGTCACGCCGAACCACGTCCATTTTCCCCCGGCGAAATTGGCGCTGGAAAACGATTTCCACGTCCTCTCCGACAAGCCCGCCACCTTCGACCTCGCCGAGTCGAAAGAGCTGGGCCGGCTCGTCAAATCAACCGGCTTGCTCTACGGCCTCACCCACAACTACACCGGCTATCCGCTCATCAAGGAAGCGCGCGCGCTCGTCGCCGCGGGCAAGCTCGGGAAGATCCGCAAAGTGGTCGCCGAGTATCCGCAGGGCTGGCTCGCCACGCGGCTCGAGGAGAGCGGCCAGAAGCAGGCCGCCTGGCGCACCGACCCGACGAAATCCGGCGCCGCCGGCTGCGTCGGCGACATCGGCACGCACGCCGAAAACCTCGCCGAGTACGTGACCGGGCTGAAGATCAAGGAGCTCGCCGCCGACCTCACGAGCTTCGTCCCCGGCCGCGCGCTGGATGACGATGCCAACCTGCTGCTCCGCTTCGAAGGCGGCGCGAAGGGGGTCCTCCACTGCTCGCAAATCTCCGTCGGCGAGGAAAACAATCTGAATCTCCGCGTCTACGGCGAGCTCGGCGGACTGGAGTGGCATCAGAAGGAGCCGAACACGCTGCTGCTGAAGTGGCTCGACAAGCCGATGGAAGTCTATCGCACGGCCAACGGTTATCTGGGCCAGGCCGCGCAGCTCAACAGCCGCACCCCGCCTGCGCATCCCGAGGGCTACCTCGAGGCGTTTGCGAACATCTACCGCAACTTCGCCTCGCACATCCGCGCCCGGCTGGAGAACCGCGAGGTCGCCGCCGACGATCCGATCCTCGATTATCCGAAGATCGAGGACGGCATCCGCGGCATGGCCTTCATCGAAGCCGTCGTCGCCTCGTCGCAGAACAACGCGGCGTGGACGAAACTGGGGGTGTAATTGCGCTCGTGTTGACGGGACAAGCGCACAGCGCTTCCCCCCAATGTGTAGAGGCGGCTCTCTGTGAGCCTAAGCGAACAGGTGCCGCCTCC
>DASYIS010000371.1:0-4909 GCA_035997375.1 Chthoniobacteraceae bacterium | reverse complement strand
ACCTGCCACAAGACTGGCGCGACACGATGAAAAATCTCCGCATCGACCTCCGCTCCCTCGCCGAGCACGCTCCGCCGGAGGAGGCGGCGAAGCTGCGGGCGGAGGCGGAGGCGATCGCCGAGGAGCTGGCGGCGCAGCCGTAGAAAGTGGGTGCAGGGTTCGGCGGGGGGGGCGCGGTTCGGCGGAGAGCGGGCGCTGAAGGCAGGTCAGCTGGCGCGGCTGTCCGTGCAGCGGGTGCTCCGAAGAATACAGCTGGCGCGGGAGGCTCGAAGCGGGCGCTTTTCTCGGAGGAGCGGCCGCTGTTTTCAAAACAGCGGGCCTGGACGGGATTCAGCGGGCGCCTCCTCCAAGACAGCGGGAGCGGGCTTCGAGGGAGCGGGCGCGGTTTCCTGTAAGGAAGAGGCTGAATGTGCAGGTCCGGCGTATTTTCTTTACAGAGGCATTGATTTCTCTGGTCAAGACGGGGCGGCGACTCCAGAATTCGCGCTCTTCCCCTATGAGCACAGGTTATTACCCCGATCCGAACGACCGCCGGGCTGACTGGTGGGTCACTATCCGAGACAACCAACCGGCGCTGAGCCAGTTTCTCAGTCCGACCGAGATGAATATCGTCGCCCGCGATGCGGATTGGGCGATCTATGTCTACCGCACGGTGCGCGAGGCCTTCGATGAGATGCAGGGCGCCATCCTGACCTACTGCGATGTGGCCACCGATGCGCCCGATGGCTCGCCCGCGCCGACGCCGCCCGCCATCCCGGCCTGGCCGGCGCCGCCGACCTCCCCGCTCGTGCCGGGGATCGAGGCGCGGCGGATCCTCTGGGTGGCGCGGGCGCGCGCGGCGTCGAACTACACGCCGGTGGCCGGCGCGCTGCTCGGGCTGGAGGCGCCGGACTCGACCTTTAACCCGGCGACGTACCAGGCGGAGATTTTCGGGCTCAGCTCGGCGGCCGCGCGGACGGTCGCGGGCAAGTTCCGCAAGGCGCGCGGGAACATCGACGGGATCAATCTCTACGGCCGCAAGGAAGGGACGATGACGTGGATCCTGCTCGGCCGCTTCACCGCCTCGCCCTTCACGGCGACGATCCCGCTCGCCGGCGCCGCCCCCAGAGCCCTGGGAATTCCTCGCCCGCGCGGTGAAGCGCGACGTGGAGATCGGGGTCGCGAGCGATGTGGTGCAGGTGATTGTGCGGGGGTAGTGGGGTGCTAAGGAAGACGGATGGCAAGCTTTGCTGAGGAGGCGCATGGCGAATACGGAGCATCTGAAGCTACTTTGGCGTGGGGTCGAAGTGTGGAACGAGTGGCGCCGCACGAGCAGGGAACCTCCCGACCTCTTCGACGCCGAGTTGGCCCGTGCTGACCTACGCAGGGCGAACCTTGTCCTTGCGAACCTCGACGGCGCGAACCTTGACGGCGCGAACCTCGGTAGAGCGGACCTTGGCCGCGCGCACCTTGGCCGCGCGAACCTCGGGAACGCGAACCTCCGGAGCGCGAGCCTGAGCGGCGCGGATCTCACCAACGCGCAACTCGGCAACGCTAACCTGCGCGACGCAAGCCTCCAATACGCGAACCTCGCCAGCGCGAATTTGGCCAACGCGAACCTCGCCGAGGCCAAAATTTTCGGCGCAAATCTAACTAACGCGAACCTCGGTGGCGCAAGCTTCGACAATGCTTCCATCGGCGGAACAGTCTTTATCGATTGCGACCTGAGCGACGTTCGTGGCCTTGATTCCGTCTACCATTCAGGACCCTCAACCATCGGCCTCGACACCATTTACAAATCCCGCGGCAAAATTCCCGAAAGCTTCCTCCGCGGCTGCGGCGTGCCCGAGTCATTCATCACCCAAATGCGCTCGCTCGTGAACGCCGAGGACGGCCTCCAGTTTTACTCCTGCTTCATCTCCTACAGCACGAAGGACGAGGAGTTTGCCCGACGCCTGCATGGGAAAATGCGCGAGGCGCATTTGCGGGTCTGGTATGCGCCGGAGGATATGCCGGGCGGGAAGAAGCTGCATGAGGAGATCGAGACGGCGATCCGCATGTACGACAAGCTGCTGATCGTGCTGTCCGAGCACAGCCTGGAGAGCGAATGGGTGAAGACGGAGCTGCGGAAGGCGTTCAAGGCGGAGCGCGCGAGCGGGCAGGACGGACGGCCGAAGCAGCGGAAGCTTTTCCCGGTGCGGCTGACGGACATGGAGCGGATCAAGGCGTGGAGCTGTTTCGATGCGGACAGCGGGCAGGATCTCGGCGTGGAGCTGCGCGAGTATTTCATCCCGGACTTTTCGCACTGGAAGGAGCACGACCAGTTCGAGGCGTCCTTCGCGCGGCTGCTGAAGGATTTGCAGGCGGAGACGAAGCCCGCCTGAACCGGCTGCTTTTCCCTTCGTTCCCGAGTTGCACTTTCCTGCAGGCGTCGGGGTGCTGGAATGGACGCCAGTTTTCGTCAACGTGTGTAGAGGCGGCTCTCCCCTGAGCCTAAGGCGAATGGGGGTGCCGCCTCACTTTTCTTGAGCGTCTGCAGTGACGGCAGCACCCAAAAAACGCACTCGCCACTTTGGTAAGAACGTTGGTCGCGCGAGTGACGCTCAAGAAATTGGGATTCGACGAGCTCATCCTCTGCGAGAGGCGGCACCCCCGTTCGCCTTAGGCTCAGGGGAGAGCCGCACTCTACACTCGATTTTGGAGCGCTTCGCGCACTCCGCGCCCCGCCAGGCGCCGCGTTCTCCTCGTGACGAAACAGGAGTTTCGACACGAGGGTCGGCTTTGTGGCCAAGGATTCCGAACATCCCATGCTTTCCACTCCTCCCGCGCGCTCGCTCATCCTCTTCTCGCTGTACAGACAGCGGGTGGAGCGTGGCGCTTCGCTTCGCAACTACAGCCACAAACACTCCACCCGCTCGCCCTCGGCTCTGGCCGCGCACGGCGGCGCGATGCGGATCAACGCATTCGCGCCGACGAGCGCGCCGAGATCGCCGGAACTCTGCTGTTTCAGCGGCCTGACGCGGAGCTCGCCCGCGCGGCTGAGGCGCGCCGGCCAGTAGGTTTCACGCGCATCGCGGAAGGCCGGGAGCGGCGCTTGCAGCGCGGCCGGCACGAGCGGCCAGGAAGGTTCGGCGCCTTGCAGCAATTCAATCGCGGCGCGCATCGCGACGTGAAACGTGACGAAATGGGAGACGGGATTGCCTGGAATCACGAAGGCGACCTGACGTTCGCGCCGCGCGAAGACGAGCGGCTTGCCCGGCTTCAAGTTGAGCCCGGAAAAGACGATCTCAAATCCCAGTTCGCGCAGCACGCGCGCGCCGAAATCGTAATCGCCGACGCTCGCGCCGCCCGAGATGAGCAGCACGTCCCACGCGCTCGGCGCCCGGCCGGCGATCAGGGCGCGGAGCGCGGCGGGGTCGTCCGCGGAGCGCCCCTGAAAGCCCAGCTGCGCGCCGGCGTCGCGCAACAGCGCGGCGACGAGCGTGGAGTTGGAATCGCGGATCTGTCCGCGCGCCGGCGCGTCCTCCGGCGGGACCAACTCGCCGCCGGTCGTGACGTGGATCACCCGCGGTGGCGGCGACGCCATGACGCGGACGCAGCCGGCCTGCGCGAGCAGCGCGACCTCGCCCGCGCCGAGTCGCGCGCCGCTCGCCAGCAGCCGATCGCCGGCGCGCGCATCTTCGCCGCGGAGGCGGATGTTGAGGCGATCGTCGCGCGTCTCGGGAATCATCAGCTCGCCCTCGCGCCGCACGTCTTCCTGCATGATGACTTGCGATGCGCCGCGCGGAATGGCCGCGCCGGTGAAGATGCGCACGCACTCGCCGCGCCGGATTTCCAGCTCCTCCGCCGCGCCCGGCTGCACTTCGCCGATCACCCGAAACGCCGCCGAGTCGTCGTCGCGCGCGATGGCGTAGCCGTCCATCGAGGAGCGGTCGAACGCGGGAAAATCCTCGCGAGCGTGCACATCCTCGCGCAGCACGCGCCCGTGCGCCTCCGCGAGCGCGCAGGGCGCGGCGTCGAGCGGAGCGACGTGGGTGCGAATGAGTTCCCGGCCTTGGGCGAGCGAAAGCATGCGCGACTAAACCTGAAAACCGGAATGGGGACCACGGATATCGCGGATGGGCACGGATACAGAGGCATTTCGCGAGATCGGAGAGTCACCCGATGGGTGGTGTCCAGGAATCCGTGACTATCTGCGTAATCCGTGGTCCATCTTCCGTTTCCATTCCCGGATTTAGGTTAAAGCACAGCCGGGCGCTTGCAGGCGAGCGGCGTGCGCGGTACCGCTTTCCCACGCGCCATGCAACTACGAGTCCTCGCCTTCGCCCATCTGCCGGCGCAACTCGGCTTCCGCGAGCGAATGGTGGAGTGCGCCGAAACCGACACGCCGCGCGCGGTGCTGCAACGGCTCGCGCCGGCGGCCGAGCTGGCGACGGTGCGCGTGGCGATCGACGAAGAATACCGCGCCTGGGACGAGCCGATCGGGCTCGCGAAGGAACTCGCGTTGATTCCGCCGGTGAGCGGAGGCTGAGCCATGGAGATCACGATTGCATTCACCACGGCGCCGATAGTTCCGCCGCCGCTCGCGCTGCCGGGCCGCGAGATCGGCGCGTGCGTGGAGTTTCTCGGCATCGTGCGCGAGCTGGAAAACGGTGCGGCGCTGAGCGGGCTCCACTACGAAGCGCATGAGAGCATGGCGGCGCGGCAACTGCGGCGCATTTTTGCAGAGCTGACCGTCGCGCATCCGTGCCAGGCCGTGCAGTTCATCCACCGGCTCGGATTCGTCGCCGTGGGAGAGGCGTCGCTCTTCATCCGCGTGCTGGCGAGCCACCGCGGCGAAGCGCTCCGCTTTTGCGCGGACGCGATCGACCGGATGAAGGCCGACGTGCCGATTTGGAAACGCGCTTAGCCAAGGCGGAGATTCCGGATT
>DASYIS010000370.1:0-4000 GCA_035997375.1 Chthoniobacteraceae bacterium | reverse complement strand
GGCATCCTGCCCGTCGATTTCTTCACCGAGTGCATGCCGGAAATTTTCGACGGGCAGGATGCCCGCCGGCCCCACAGGCTGGAAGCCTGTGCTACGGCGCTCCGCCGCTTCACTTGAGCATCCTCCGCAGAAAGGATCCGGTGTGACTCTCCGCATGCGCCGCCACCATTTCGGGCGTCCCCTCCGCCACGATGCGCCCGCCGCCGGCGCCGCCTTCCGGGCCGAGATCGATGACCCAATCGGCGCATTTGATGACCTCGAGGTTGTGCTCGATGATGATGAGAGTATTGCCGGAATCGCGGAGCTTCATGAGCACTTCCAGGAGCTTGTGGATGTCGGCAAAGTGCAACCCGGTCGTCGGTTCGTCCAGTATGTAAACCGTGCGCCCCGTCGCCTTCTTCGCCAGCTCCGCCGCGAGCTTGATCCGCTGCGCTTCGCCGCCGGAGAGCGTGGTGCCGCTTTGCCCGAGCTTCACGTAGCCGAGCCCCACGTCTTCCAGCGCGATCAGCTTGTCCGCAATCTGCGGCACGTTCCGGAAAAAGCGCGCCGCCTCGTCGACCGTCATCGCCAGCACGTCCGCGATGTTCTTCCCCTTGTACGTGATCTCCAGCGTCTCGCGATTGTACCGCCGGCCGTGGCAGACCTCGCACTCCACGTAGACATCGGTGAGGAAATGCATTTCGATTTTCTTCATCCCGTCGCCCTCGCAGGTCTCGCAGCGCCCGCCCTTCACATTGAACGAGAACCGCCCGGCGTCGTAGCCGCGCACGCGTGAGCCGGGCAGGCCGGCGAAGAGCTCGCGGATGCTGCCGAAGGAGCCGGTGTACGTCACCGGATTCGACCGCGGCGTGCGGCCGATCGGCGTCTGGTCGATGACGATCGCCTTGTCCACCTGGTCGAGCCCGAGGATGCTCGCGTGCTCTCCCGGCCGATCCTTCGCGCGGTAGAAATGGCGGAAGAGCGCGCGCCGCAGGATGTCGTCGACCAGCGTCGATTTGCCCGAACCCGAGACGCCGGTGACGCACGTGAGGCAGCCGAGCGGGAAGTGCGCGTCGAGGTTCCGGAGGTTGTTCTCCGAGGCGCCGAGCACGCTGATCCAGCCGGGCGGCACGTGCTTCGCATCGATAGTATCGCGATGCGTCTGCGGCTTCCGGCGCGTCTTCGGCACGGGAATGCTGGCGCGACCGGAGAGGTACTGCGCGGTGAGCGATTGCTCCACTTGCATCACGTCCTCCAGCGTCCCTTGCGCGACGAGATACCCGCCGCGCACGCCGGCGCCGGGGCCGAGGTCGAGCACGTGATCCGCCGCGCGGATGGTGTCCTCATCGTGCTCGACGACGATGACGGAATTGCCGAGATCGCGCAGCCGGAAGAGCGTCTGGATCAGCCGGTCGTTGTCGCGCTGATGCAGCCCGATGCTCGGCTCATCGAGGACGTAGAGGCAGCCGGCGAGGCCGGAGCCGATCTGCGTCGCGAGGCGGATGCGTTGCGCCTCGCCGCCGGAGAGCGTGCCGCTTTCGCGGTTGAGGTTCAGGTAACCGAGGCCGACTTCGACGAGGAAATTGAGGCGGTTCATCACCTCGCGCCGCACCTCGGTCACGATGAATTGCTGTTGCTCGTTCAACTCCAGCGCGCCGATGAACTGCTGCGCCTGCGCAATCGTGAGCTGGCAGAAGCCGTAGATGCTGAGCCGGCACGATGCAGTCGCATCGCTGCCGGAGGCAGCGTTGGCCCGGGGAGCACACGCGCCCCGCGTGTTCTGCCCGGCGCCCTCGCCGGGCAGCGCGTCTCCAACACGTTGCGGATGAAACTCACCAAACGGCGTGCCGCGCACAACGGGATTCGGCGAGGGCGCCGAATCCTGCACGCGGGGCGCGTGCGCTCCCCGGGCCGTTCGCGCTGCGCGCTCAGCAGCATCGTTCCAGGTCAGCGCGCGGTCGGGCGTCGAGACCGTGACCGCGAGGATCTCCGGCTTGAGCCGCGCGCCGTGGCAAACCGGGCAGGTGTGCCGCCCCATGAATTGCCGCACGCGCTGCCGCACCGACTCGCCCTCGGCGTTCTCGTGCAGGCGCTCGAGCTGCGCGACCACGCCGTCGAACGGCCGCGGCACCGAGCGCGCGCGGCCGTCCTCGCCGAGCGGAATGACGACCGCGCGCTCGCCCGTCCCGAAGAAAAGCGCGCGCTGGAACTCCTCCGGCAGCGAGCTCCACGGCACGTCCATCGAGACGCGATACTCCGCCGCCAGCGCCTTGAGCACCGTGCCGTAATATTTCTCCAGCCGCTTGCCGGCCTTCGCCCACGGCGCGACCGCCCCTTGCGTGAGCGTCTTGTCGGGATCGGGGACGAGCAGGTCGGGATCGACGGCGAGCTGCGTGCCGAGACCGTGGCAGGCCGGGCACGCGCCGAGGTGCGAGTTGAACGAGAAATGTTTCGGCGTGAGCTGCGGGAGCGCAAAGCCGGTCGCGGGATTCGTGAAATCGGTCGAGTACTTGCGCTCCTCCCAGCGCTCCACGCCGGCCTCGTCGGCGCGCAGGAGCACGGTCAGCTTGTTGCCGCCCCAGCGGAGCGCCGTGTCGACCGAGTCGGCCAGCCGCTGGCGCAGCCCTTCCTTGATGATGAGCCGGTCGACCACGGCCTCGATGACGTGCTCCCGGCCGCGCGGGAGCTTCACCAGCGGCTGCTGGCCGCTGAGCTCGACCATCTCGCCATCGACCCGCGCGCGCACGAAGCCCTCGCGCTTCAGCTTCTCGAAGACATCGCGAAACTCGCCGATCTCGCCGTGGACGATCGGCGCCAGAAGCACGATGCGCGAGTCGGTTGGCAGTTCGAGCACGCGGTCGACGATCTGCTGTGCGGAGAGCTTGGAGATGCGCTCGCCGGTCGTGGGATCGTGCGGCACGCCGACCGACGAATAAAGCAGCCGCAGGTAATCGTAGATCTCCGTCGTGGTCGCGATGGTCGAGCGCGGGTTGCCGCCGGCAGAGCGCTGCTCGATCGCGATGGCCGGCGAGAGCCCCTCGATGAAGTCGACGTCGGGCTTCTCCATCTGGTCGAGGAACTGCCGCGCATAGGCCGAGAGGCTCTCCACATAGCGGCGCTGGCCCTCGGCGTAGAGGGTGTCAAAGGCGAGGCTCGATTTGCCCGAGCCGCTCATCCCGGTGATCACGACCAGCTTCTCCCGCGGAATCTCCAGCGTCAGGTTCTTGAGATTATGCTGGCGAGCACCGGTGATCTTGATAGTTTGAGCTGCCATTTTCCACCTGGGCGTGAATCGTCCAGCAAACCACAACCACCGCCCCGTCTCCAGAGTTATTGCCATGCCCGATGCCGATTTCCAAATGACGCGCGAAGACCTCCAGGCCTTGCTGGAGAAGTTTCGGGTCCTCAAGCACGGGATCAACAACACGCTGGCCGTGATCATGGCGCTCTCCGAGCTGAGTCAGCGGAACCCCGTGCATTTCGAGAAACTGGCCAACGCGGTGCTCCAGCGCGGACCGGACGTGGTGGAGGACTTGCAGGAATTTCAGAACGCGCTCACCGCGAAGCTCCGCCCGCCGGGCGAGGAGGCTCCGGCGTATCCGACCAGCGGGGTGCTGTAGCGGGGCTCCGGGTTCGGAGTCCGGGTTCGTAGTTCCGCCTTCAGGCGGTCAGGGCGAGCCGTCGCTCGAGGCGCGCCGCGATTCGCCGGGACGATTCAGATGCACCGCTGCCGCAGGCAGCCTTGGTCCGGGGAGCACACGCGCCCCGCGTGTACTGCCCGGCGCCCTCGCCGGGCAGTGTTCAACAAACTGCGGGTGAAACTCACCAAACGGTGTGCCGCGCACAACGGGATTCGGCGAGGGCGCCGAATCCAGACACGCGGGGGCGCGTGCGCTCCCCGGACCCTGCGTGCTCCGCGCTCAACGGCAGACATCGCCCCGGACCGCCTGAAGGCGGAACTACGAACGGGGAGGGTCCGCCGGACTCCGGCGTCCGTCCGTCCGGCGACGGAAACTCCCCA
>DASYIS010000369.1:0-2764 GCA_035997375.1 Chthoniobacteraceae bacterium | reverse complement strand
GCGATGGTGAAATCGATCTCGTGTCCGACGGCCGAGACCACGGGGATGGCCGAGGCGACGATCGCGCGCGCGACGACCTCTTCGTTGAACTCCCACAAGTCCTCCACGCTCCCGCCGCCGCGCGCAACCACGAGCACGTCCACCGGCGCCAGGCCGTGCGCGGCGAAGTCGTTCAGCTCGCGGATGGCCGCCGCGATTTCCGCCGCCGCGCCGGCGCCCTGCACGCGCACCGAGCTCACGACCACGCGCATCCACGGCGCGCGGCGCTCGAGGATGTTCAGCATGTCGCGCAGCGCTGCGCCGGTCGCGGAGGTGACGATCCCGACCGCGCGCGGGAAGGGAGGCAGCGGCCGTTTGCGCGCGGGATCGAAGAGGCCCTCCGCATCGAGCCGGCGCTTGAGCGCTTCGAACTTCGCCTGCAGCGCGCCCGCCCCGCCGATCTGCACGTGCTGCACGTTGAGCTGATACTGCCCGCGCGCCTCGTAGACCGTCAGCTGCCCGCGCGCGATGACGTGCATGCCTTCACCAAGCACCACCGCTTTTCGCCACAACCCGGGCCGTGCGAACATCACGCACGAGAGCTGGCACTGCTGGTCCTTCAGCGTGAACTACTGGTGCCCCGAGCCCTGCTTGCGGTAATTGCTCACCTCGCCCTCGACCCACACTTCGCCGATCTCCTGCTGCAAAACCGCGCGCACGGTCTGCGTGAGCTCGGTGACCGTGAAGATCTCCGGCTCCGGGTTCGCCGCGCGCTCGACTGGGAAAAGTTCCATCGGTGGCATCCTGCGGCGGCGACGGGATTTCGCAAGCGTTGGGCGCGGTGGGAAGAATGGGAGGGATGGAGGGATGAGGCGCGCGTCCGCGGCACCGACGGAATTCTCGCCCCGTCCCTCGCCGCCGCCGCCTGTCCGCGTGCCGCCACCTCGGCGGTGCGCTCCATCGTGCCGGAGGCACTGCAACTCCAGGGATGCGGCTCACCGGCCGATGCACCAGAGCTTATCGCCGTCGCGCAGAAACATGTCCCCGCCTGAAAAAACCGGGCTGGAGCCGGTGCCGGCGGGCATTTTCTGGCGGCTCACCAGCCGGGCCTCGCGCGTGGCTTCGAGGACGACGGTCTCGCCGCTGTTGGAGGTGGCGAAGAGGTGACGGCCCGCGAGGGTGAGACTGGCGTAGGCGGCGGGGTTGGCGTTTGTTTGTTTGAAGAGCGGGCGGGCGTTGATCAGCGGTTCGAGCTCGCCTTTGCCGCGGGCGTCGAAGGCGAAGAGCTCGCCCTCTCCCGTGGTGACGAAGAGGGTGCCGTCGTGGAGGAGCGGGGAGCCGAAGACTTCGCCGGCGACCATGCCGGTCCAGACGGACTCGTCCTTGAGCGCGGCGTCGAGGCGGAGGGCGCCGGTGGTGCCGTCGCCGAAGAAGAGGAGGCCTTCGCCCACGATGGGGCTGGAGTGGCTGGTGTGGCCGAGGCCGCTGCCGGCGCTCCGGCCATCGGCCGTGCGCAGGAGGTCGCCGAGCGGGGTGAGAAGGAAGTCGGTGCCGGCGACGTGGCCGGCGGCGGGCGTGCCGTAGGAGGAGCGGACGTCCTCGTTCACCCAGAGCTGCCGGCCCGAGGCGGGGTCGAAGGCGTAGAGGTTCGTCATGTGGACGATGAGTTTCCCCGCGACGAGGAGGGGGGACGCACTGCGTCCGTAGCCGGAGCTTGGGGCGGCGGCGATGCCGGCGCTCCACTGGCGCCGGCCCTCGAGATCGACCGCGGCCAGCAAGCCGTTGGCGAAGAGGACGTAGACGTTCCGGCCATCGGTGACCGGGGTGGCGGCGGCGAGGCCGGAGCCGTCTTTGGGCACTTGGTAGGCGGCGACGGTTTTGCGGATCTCCGGGTCGGTCAGGTCGGCTGGAGTGAGGGCAAGTTGCCAGCGCACGCGGCCATCGGTGCGGTCGAGGCAGAGGAGGAGATTGGGCTCCGACGTGACAAACACGCACTGCTCCGTGAGGATCGGCGACGAATAACTGCTCCCGACGACGGTGCTCCAACGCACGTTCTTCGTCGCCGACCACTCCGTCACCGGTGTGGCGCCTGGGAAGCGGCCGCTGCCATCGCCGCGCCAGCCGAAGGGCCGCTCGCTGGAGGGGCGAAACGCGGGCGCACCGAGGGGAATGAGTTCCTCCGCGCAGGCGCCGCCGGCCAGCACGGCGAGGATGACGACGAAGAGCGCGCGCACCATTATTAGCCGGAACGATGCCGTTGCCGCGCGCAGCGCGAACGGCCTGGGGAGCGCACGCGCCCCGCGTGCTTGGATTCGGCGCCCCCGCCGAATCCCGTGGCGCGCGGCATACCGTTTGGTGAGTTTGCACGCGCGGCGTGTTGAACACCACTGCCCGGCGAGGGCGCCGGGCAGAACACGCGGGGCGCGTGTGCTCCCCGGGCCGTTCGCGTTGCGCGCTCAACTGCATAGCTCCGGATTTGGCAAAACACTCCCGCGTTTGATGGTTAGCGTTCGCCGATGCAGCAGAGAAAACCAGGCGTGCGGTAGTACATGCGCGTCCCTTCAAAGAACGGGGTGGCGAGATTCTGCGCCTGGTCCTTGCCGTCTTTGGACTCGGCGAGGAAGTTC
This sequence comes from Chthoniobacteraceae bacterium, assembly GCA_035997375.1. Lineage (GTDB taxonomy): Bacteria > Verrucomicrobiota > Verrucomicrobiia > Chthoniobacterales > Chthoniobacteraceae > DASYIS01. The sequence continues at coordinate 158 of DASYIS010000369.1, read as the reverse complement.
TGCGCGACCTCGTGGTATTCCCGGCCGGGCTGGATGACGAGGGTGTTGCCCTGGTTGTCCATCAGGTAAATGTGTTTCCCCGCGAGCGTCGGGCTGGCGGCGCAGCCGGCCCAGTTCCAATACTGCGTGCGCGGCTTGAGCGGGAGCACTTTGCGGTA
>DASYIS010000368.1:0-3362 GCA_035997375.1 Chthoniobacteraceae bacterium | reverse complement strand
GGGGGGGGACGCCCGTGCCACTGAGCGCCCGCGCGTTACTGCAGCACCTCGAGGCCGGGGATCGCCTGTTTCAGTTTCGCGACGCCGGCCTCGGTGACCTTGCACCCCTTGAGGTCGAGGCTTTTCAGCTGCGAGAGGCCGGCGAGGTGCTCCAGGCCGGCGTCGGTGAGGCCGCTGCCCGGGATGATGAGCGTTTGCAGGTTCTTCAATTTGGCCATCTCCTCGGCGCCTTCGTCTTTGACCGGCCCGTAGACGCGCAGCACGGTGAGGCTCGGAATCTGGCTCGCGTACTTCAGCCCCTCGACGGTGGCCTGGCCGTCGTGGAGGTCGAGCTCGCGGAGTTTCTTCAGCGCGACCAGCGGCGCGACGGCCGCGCCGCTCGCCTCGCGGCTGCCGAGTTGGAGCCGCTCCAGGTTGACGAGCTTCGCCAGCGCCGGCGTGCCGGCATCGGTGAAGTGCGTGTGCACGACCTCCAGGCGGATGAGGCTTGGCACGTGGCTGATCCCCGCGAGGCCCGCGTCGTTGACCGGCGTGAAGTGGAAGTTCGCGTTCTCGAGCTGCTTCAGGTTGTCGAAGAAACGATAGCCTTCGCCGTTGCATTGCGCCGAGGCGAGGCCGAGCACGCGCAGCTTCGTGAGGACTTGCAGCGGCTCCAGATACGGGTCGGTCACGGGCGTGAGCGTGAGGTTGAGCGACTCGAGGTTCTTCAGCGTGGCGACCACTTTCAATCCCGGCCCTTTCACGCTCGTGTTCGCGAGATCGAGCGAGACGAGGTCGGGCAGATCGGCCACGTTCGCGAGCCAATCGTCGTTGAGGCTTTCGTTCCGTTTGTACGCCTTGTCGTGCGGGTTCCCGCCATCGTACAGGCTGATCCCGGTGAGCCGATCGAAGGCGTGCATGGCATCATCGCCGAGGAGCTCGCGGAGCCAGTCCGGCCCGCCTTCCGCGATCGTCAGCGACCCCTTCGCCTCGTTGGTCTTCGCGATCACGTCCAGCACGCGGGCGCGCCACGCGGCGGCTTTCTCCAGCTCCGGCGTGAGCTCGCGCGCCCTGGCTTGCAGCGCGGGGTCGCTCAGCGATTTCCATTGAGCCTCGAGACCCGCGGCGACCCCGCCCTCGAACGCGGCTTTGCCTTTGGTCTCGATGGCGCCGAGCGCTTGCTTGAGAATGGCGACGTCGCCGGGCGAGCCGGCGCGCAGCTGGGACGGGGCGAGGAAGGAGGCGGCGCAGATCGCGGCCAGCAGGAGGGAGGTGAAGCGGCGAGGGGGAGTGGTCATGGGAGCGGGCGCGAATGTTAGTGTTCGCTCCTCGCGGAACGCACGCACTTAAGTCACCGCAGCATCAGTGGCACGAACGGCGGCTCCGGGTTCGTAGTTCCGCCTTCAGGCGGTGAGGGCGCCCGGCCAACGGAGAAGGGTGGAAAATTGAGACGTGCGTCCAGCAGTCGCGCCGCTCGCCGCCTGAAGGCGGAACTACGAACCCGGAACGCTACTCCAGCGGCGCGTGCGCGTAGAGCTCGCCGCGGCGGAGGCCCTTCGCATCGGTCAGGGTGAGCGTGAAATCCGCCTCGCGCGCGGCCGTGCCCGCCGGCGGGGTGACGTTGAACTGGAGGCCTTTGCTTTCCCACTTCCATGAGGGCGGCACGATGAGATCGACCCCTTCGAGCGGAAAGCTTCTGGTGAAAATCGTCAACGCGGAGGACTCGTTGCGCGAGAGCGTTTTCGGCAACGGCTCGAGCGTGACGAACGACACGTCGAGTTTGGCCGGCAGCGCGCCGCCACCCTGGTAGAGGAGCAGCAGCGGCTCGTCGCTAACGCTGAGCGAGAGGTCGGTGTTGTCGGCCTGCAATTTGTGCAGTGAGCCGTCGATGCGGATGACCTGCACCTCCTGCACGCCGGCGAGCGGGAGGCCGATCTCCTGCCGGCCCTGGTCGCTCCAGAGGACTTGCAGGCTGCGCGCGTCGGGGTCGCGGAAGAGGAAGGCGTGGACCCCGTTCGCGTACGCCTTTTCCTCGACGAATTTCTTGATCGCGATGGCGTTGACCGCGTTGAAATAGGCGATCGCATCGAGCCGCGGCGCGTAGCGATTGTAGCGGCCGTCGAAGACGTTGAGCGCATCGGTGGCGCTGCCGGAGGTCTTGCCCTCGGGATCGGGGGAGAGCAGGCCGAACCAGCCGGCGCGTGCGCCGCCGGCGGCGAAGAAGACGGTGAACTTCTTCGTGAGGGCGGCGGCCGCGGCGAGGCGCGTCCGGCCCTGGCTGTTGAAGCCGAGCTCGGTGCACCAGATGGGCTTCTCGCACTGGTACTTCTTCATCAGCGCGCGGTACTCGCCGATGGTCCGGCGGACCGTGTCGGGCGTCTTGTCGTAATCGTGGAAGTCGAACGCATCGCACCATTGGCCGTAGCCCGCCTTGAAGTACTCTTCGTTGGGCTCGACGGCGGTGGCGACGACGGTGATCGCGGGGTCCGTCTTCTTCGCCGCCTCATAGACGGCGCGGTAGGCGGCGACGTTCTTGAGGACGCGGTCGCCCGTGCCGCGCGGATCGTTGCCGAGATTGAGGACCATCGGCCGCACCGCGCCGAATTGGGTGATGAGATTGCGCACGCCCTGGCGGAGCGCGGTCTCGTCGTACACCGCCTTGCCGGCCTCCATCTCCGCGACGGGCGTGACGGTGAGCCAGCCCAGGCCGAGCTGCTTCACGAGATCGAGCTGCGGCACCTGCGCGGCATACGGCGCCCTCGCCGCCCAAGTGCCCGACAGGCCGCACAGGCGAAGGCCGAGGCGGTCGGTGAGGCGGACGTGCTCGAGGAGGCGATTGTCCCAACTTCGGCTCGTGAACGGGATCTCCTCGGGCTTGTATTTCTTCGCCTCCGCCGCGGGCAGGATGGCGAACGAAGTCTGCGCGCGAAACGGCTCTCCCTTTTCAGCCGGCACCGCGACGTGAATCTCGTAATAGCGCCCGATCTCCAGGGTTGCGCCGGCGAGGTCGAGCGTGCCGGTGTAGAGCACGCGCCCCGGCTTGCTTTCGCCATCGGCGAGCTTGAGCTGCACGGGTTCCGTCTGCTCGGCGCCCCAGTAGTCGCGCACGTCGCAGTCGATGGTGCGCGCGCCTGGCGGCAGCGTCCTCCGCGCTTCCACCACGATCTGCACCGTGCGCGGGTCTTTCGGGAACAGCAAATTGCCGAGCTGTGCGGTGGAGAAGAGCACGCGCGAGATGCGGTCGTCCTGCGCGCGCAGGGGAGGCGTCAGGGCGAGAAAGGCGATGAGGAGGAGGGACAGTCGCATGGGGGAAGGGTGAAGAGAGGGAGACAAGGAGACAAGGAGAGAGGGAGAAAGCAGCGGACGTGCAGCCGCCCCCTCTC
>DASYIS010000367.1:0-4542 GCA_035997375.1 Chthoniobacteraceae bacterium | reverse complement strand
CGGTACCACGCGCCGGGAATCGTGTCCTTGAACTTCTGCCCGCCCGGCGCGGCCGCGAGTTTCATCTCCGCGCCCGTGTCAATGTCGATGACCTTCAACCCCGCGGTCGTGTCGCGGACGAACACCTCGACGTCCGCCGGCACGCCGACGAGCGCGGGCGGCGGGCCGGCCTCGGGCTTTTGTTTTGGCTTCGGCTTCACGGCCCCCGTCGCGTCCGGTTCGGCGGTCTCGGATTCCTCCTTGAACGCCGCGCCGGCCGTGCGCTTGTCGTTGACGACGAACAGCATGGCCTGGCCCTTGTACGTGTAAGGGCGGCTCACCACCTCGACGCTGTCGAGGTCGAAGTACGGCTGAAAACCCGCGCGCGCCAGCACGCCGCGCAGGTGCGCGGCGCCGGCTTTCGTGTGCTCCTGCAGGGCCGTGTAGCCCGCGGCAAAGTTGATCCCCTTGCTGGAGCCGATGCCGGTGCCCACGATCTCGGGATCCCACTCGAGCGCCCGCGCCAACGGCTTCGCACCCTCCGGCGGCGTAAAGCCTTTCGGCACCAGCACCGCGCCGCCGGCGGCTTCGATCTTGAGGAGCGATTCGTAATCCCGCACATCCAGCGGTCCCTTGCTGCTGCTGCCGACCATCGCGAATTTGTATTTCGCCAACTCGGAGTCGCGCTGCTGCCGGTTTTGCAGCAAATCGAACGGGATCTGGCCGACGAGCATCGCGAGATGCGGATCGGCCGGGCCGTAGATTCCCGCGAGGTAAGCCACCCGCGGCTCCATCGGCTTCCAGTCGTGCAACAACTGCCCGCGCTCGCGGATGAAACGACCCGTCGCCCGCAGCGCCGGCTCCTTGTCGAGACGCGCCGCGGCGTATTCCGCGCGCAGCGACGCCTCCATCTCCGGCGAGCGGATCCCCTTGAATCCATAGTAGGGATTCTCGCCCATCCCCGGCTCGATGGTGTGGACGCCCCAATGGTACAGGCTCGGCAGGCCGACACACATGCTGAGGAAATTGCTCTCCTGAATCGTATCCTGGTGCGCCCCGCGGATGAGCTGCGTGCTGTGCGTCGCCGGCGACGGCCAGCACTGCGCCATGATGCGGATGGCGGAGTCGGGCATCCCGAGCACCATCCCCTTGCCGATGTACGACCAGTGGCCGCCGAAGCCGCCCTCCACCAGCTTCACGCACCAGATCGGGTCGATCATGAACTTCGCGCCGGGCGCCTCCTTGTGCACGCCGGCGGCGATGGCTTCGCGGATCCGCCAGTCGCGCCCATGGCCGGTCGGCGAGTTCCACCATTGCTTCACCTTGGTCCAATCTTCCTCGCCCGCCGCGAGCACCCCATCCTCGCGGGCCGCCTGGAGGATGATCGCGAGCGCGGGCGGCGGAATCTTTTCCCGCTCCGGCAGCGCGAACGTGTACTCCGAGCCGATCAGGAACAGGCCGATCTTCCGCCCGGGATCGAGCGCGCGATAAGCGGCGAACGACTCGAGGACACTCGACGCGTAGGAGTCGATGACCTCGCGATGCAGCGGATTGACGACCGGCGTCGGATCGGCTTTGCCGGCGGCCGTCGCGCGCAGCGTCATCCCTTGCGCGGTCATTTCCTCCCAAGGCCGCTGCAGCCCGTCGAAACGCCAGCCGTAGCGCAGCCCCGCGATCAGGTCGTACTTTTGAAACGCCGCCAGCAGGGCGCGGCGCGACTCCAACTGCTTCGGCTCGATCGCGCCGGGTCGCGCATCGACGAGCGAGTGCGTGAAGCCCAGATCCCTGAAATAGCGCACGTCCCGCTCGTGCTCCTCCGGTGTCTGAGAGAAGCGATGGCCGTCCCAAACAATGTACGCGAAGGGCGTTCCCTCGCCCCAGTCGTCCGGCGATTGCACGGCTTGGGCGCGCTCGGGCAGGGCGAGCAGGAGTCCAAGAATGACGGCGTGGACGACCGCGGATCTGTGCAGAACTTGCATGGGGGAGGGGAATGGCCGGCGAATTTCAGGCACCGCTTCCGACGGCCCCGAGACTCAAGAAAACGTCATCCCGTGGCAAGCTCGCATGCGCTGCAGGGCCCCGCAGTCTCCGGTTAGGCGCATTTCCAGGCGTCGGGCGCTGAAGCGTACGCCAGTTCTCGTTCCAATGTGTAGAGGCGGCTCTCTATGAGCCTAAGGCGAATAGGTGCCGCCTCCAATTCCTTGCGTGTGGGTCGCGGTACCGGCGTCCAAGCAAAGCGGCGCGTGACTCTTCTTGAACGCTGCTTTCACGGGCGACGCTCAAGAAATTGGAGGCGGCACCTGTTCGCTTAAAGCGAACAGAGAGCGGCCTCTACACATTCTCTTGGAGCGCTTCGCGCAGCTCCGCGCCTCACATCTGCGCAATCTGCGGTCAAATCTCTGCTCTACTCCGAATCGGAGCTACTTCGGCTCGAACCCGAACCCGCGGACCGCCAGGAAGCGGTGGTACTCCTCCGGCGTGGCCCGGACGAGCGGCAGGCCGGTGAGCGGGATCGCCTGCTCGAAATACGGCAGAAACCGGTAGTCCTCGGTGATCTCCTCGCCGGCGGCGATGTCGCGCAGCGCGAACAGGCCGGCGCGATTGATCGCCCGCCCCGTGTTGGGCGTGTCGCTGTGGTTGACCGGGAAATTCCCGCTCAGCGGCTCGCGCACCATGACTGCCGCGCCGCGTGGGATGCGCCGCACGGCGAAACTGCCGAAGCCGTGGACCTCCGAGCGGCCGTAGCGGGTATTGCGCTCGCCCGCCCGCCAGCGGCGCGCGTCGAGCTTCCCCGCGAACTCCGCGTCCTCGAAACGGACCGGCTGGATGAGCGACTTGGGCTGCAAAATCACGCGCGCACCGTGGCAGAACGGGCGGGCTTTCGCAAATCCGGAAGGCCCCTGGATTCACGAAAGACACGAAAAGGACGGGAAACGGGTGCCGGACGGAAAAGCGAATGATCTTTCGCTTTTCCTCAAAAGAGTGCTATGTGTATCGATGAACACGAGCTACGCATTCTCACGTCGGGGTCCGGATCGGGTAATGGAGGAGCTGGCCGCGGTGCTCGTGAAAAGCAAACCGATCGAGTTCAAGGCGCTCTTTACGATCGTCCACACCAACCTCAAATCGCGCAACGCGGCGAATGGCGGCGAGGAGATGCTGCGGCTGCGGTCGTACGAGAAACTGCAGAACCTGGTGCAATCCGGCTTCGTGGAAAAAGTCGGCAAGGAATACCGGGGCGTGCTGAAGGCGCTGGTCCCCTACCTGGAAGCCGCGGCCGCGCAAGCCGAAGGCGGCGCGCCGCCCGAACCGCCCGTGCCGAGCAAGCCGCGTGGGACGCTCACGAAAGCGGTCTCGCCGAAAAGCCGTCGCCCGGCGCGCCCCGCGATTGCCATCTCGTAAATCACCGTTCAGAATCATTCATGGCTAAACCGAATTATCAGTTTGAGAAACGCAAGCGGGACATGGAGAAGAAGGCGAAGAAGGAAGAGCGGCGCTTGCGCAAACTGGATCCGCAAAAGCCGGCCGGCGAGACCGCGGAGGATGGCACGACACCCGCGGAGCCCGCGGCTGAGGGAAGCACGCCCGATGCGTAAGCCAAGCGTCTCCGGGATCGGAGTTCCGCCTTCCGGCGGCATCGTCGCATAGCGAAGCACTGGAGGCTCCGCCGGAAAAAATGGCCGGGCCGCCGATCACGAGGATCAACGACCCGGCTTGCACCCAGAACGCAAGGAACATCCGCGAAAATTCCGAGGCCGCAACCCGAGTTTTTCTCCAAGCGGTCTCGCGTCCTCCGGGGCGCGCCTGGAAAAAGGGCTGTCGCCCGCGCCGTGGCGCTTCTATCGTCGGCGCGCCTGGAGGAGAGGCGTCTCCCCTTCGGCGCCCCGTTTCTCCCCATGAGCCAAAGATTCCCGTTCCCCCGCGCGGTGCCGTTTCTCTGCGTGCTGGCATTCTCTTGCACCCTCTCGCCGGCCGCGGAGCGCGTCCCCTGGACCACCTCCCACATCCACGGGACGCCCGAGCCTCCGCCGCCCTACGTCGTCGAGCGGATGTTCCCGGCACTCACGTTCTCGCATCCGCTGGACATCAAGGTCTTGCCCGGGACGGACCGGCTCGTCGTCCTCCAAGAGACCGGCCAGATGTTTTCCTTCGTCGCGAAAGAGGGCGTCGAAAAAGCGGAGCCGTTCGCGGACCTCACCACGGTCGATCCCGAGATGTCCCGCTCGTATGCGCTCACGTTTCATCCGCGGTTTGCCGAGAACCGCTTCATTTACACCTGGCTCAATTTCGACCTTCACGGCGCCGCCAACGTCAAGAATGGCACGCGCATCGTCCGCTACAAGGTGACGGAGGAGAACCCGCCACGGATCGATTTCAGCACCGCGAAGACGATCATCACGTGGCCCGCCGGCGGGCACAACGGCGGCAACCTGCGCTTCGGTCCCGATGGCATGCTTTACATCACGACCGGCGACGGCTCGCGCCCCGACCCGCCGGACGGCCACGTCACGGGGCAGGACATCAGCGACCTTTTCTCCAGCGTGCTCCGCCTCGACGTCGACC
>DASYIS010000366.1:0-28018 GCA_035997375.1 Chthoniobacteraceae bacterium | reverse complement strand
CGGATGAAAGTGTCCTGCACCACATCGCGCGCTCCATCGAGATCGTTGAGGACACTGCAAGCGTAGCGCACGAGCGGCCTTTCATAGCGCGCGAGCAGCGCGGGAATGTCGATGGGGAGCATATGGGTGAGTCTGTGGGGTATACGGGCGGCGGCAGGGACTTCTTAGAAACCGCGCGCATTCCGTGAAACATCTTCCTCTTCCTCTTCCTCTTCCTCTTCCTCTTCCTCTTCCTCTATTGGAAATTGCTCCACCGTCTTTGTCCCAGCTGAGGGCGCGCTGCAACGGGACAAAATTGGTGGAGCGGTTTCCAATAGAGGAAGATTAAGAGGAAGATTGGGTGCGCAGACGGGCTGGGGTTTGCGAGGGTTTTAGGTCCGTGCGAAAGCCACCTCGCCGAGCTTGAACGATTCACGTCGCGCACGGTCTACTCTCCCCACGAATGAACACCCAGGAACTCACCCAACGCGTCAAGGACGCCGGCCATTGGATTTCACCGGTGCAGGCGGAGATCGGGCGCGTGGTGGTCGGGCAGAAATATCTGGTCGAGGGTCTGCTCATCGGGCTGCTCACGAACGGTCACGTGCTGCTCGAGGGCGTGCCCGGCGTGGCCAAGACGCTGACGGTCAAAACGCTCGCGGCCTGCATTCGCACAGGGTTCCAGCGGATTCAGTTCACGCCGGATCTGCTGCCGGCGGACTTGATCGGCACGCTCATTTACAATCCGCGCACCGGGGAATTCACGACCAAGCGCGGGCCGCTTTTCTCGAACCTCATCCTGGCGGACGAGATCAATCGCGCGCCGGCCAAGGTGCAGAGCGCGCTGCTGGAGGCGATGCAGGAACGGCAGGTCACGCTCGGCGACACCACTTACAAATTGCCCGATCCCTTCCTCGTCCTCGCGACGCAGAATCCGCTGGAGCAGGAGGGAACGTATCAGTTGCCCGAGGCGCAGCTCGACCGCTTCATGCTGAAGCTGCGCGTCGGCTATCCCAGCAAGGCGGAGGAGCGGCAGGTGCTCGACCGCATGGCGACCTCCGCGCCGATGCTCGACGTGGCCGCCGTCGTCGAGCCGGCGGACATCGTTGCCGCGCGCGGTCTGGTCAACGAAATCTACGTCGACGACCGGGTTAAAGATTACATCGTGGACGTCGTCTTCGCCACGCGCGACCCCGGCGCCTACGGGCTAAAGAAACTCCAGGGCATGCTCCGTTACGGCGCCTCGCCACGCGCCACGATCGCCCTCACCCTCGCCGCCCGGGCGCGGGCTTTCCTGAACGGCCGCGGCTATGTCACCCCACAGGATGTGAAGAGCATCGGCGCCGAAGTCCTGCGCCACCGCATCATCGTCAGCTACGAAGCCGAGGCCGAATCGATGACCAGCGAGACGATGGTGAGCTACATTTTCGGCGCATTGCCGGTGCCGTGACGAATGAAATGACGAATGACGAATGACGAATGACGAAACTTGACCTGTCCGCGCCGTAATTTCGTCATTCGTCATTCGTCATTCGTCATTTTCTCTCCTCCATGGACTCCGTTCAAAAAATCATCAGCAAGATCCGGCACATCGAGCTCCGCACGCGCGGGATCATCGATACGGCGTTTGCCGGGCAGTACCGGAGCGTGTTCAAGGGGCGCGGGATGAACTTCGAGGAGGTGCGCGAATATCAGCCGGGCGACGAGGTTCGCGCCATCGACTGGAACGTGACCGCGCGGCTGGGCGAGGTGCATGGCGACGCGTACGTGAAGAAGTTCACCGAGGAGCGCGAGCTCACGGTGATGCTGCTGGTCGATGTCAGCGCGTCGGGGAATTTCGGCAGTGTGGAGCTGAGCAAACGCGAGCTCGCGGCGGAGGTCGCGTGCGTGTTCGCGTTCTCCGCCATCCGGAACAGCGACAAGGTCGGGCTGATTCTTTTTTCCGGGGACGTGGAGCACTACGTGCCGCCGAAAAAGGGGAGGGGACATACGCTGCGGATCATTCGCGACATCCTGTATTTCGAGCCGAAAGGCCGCACGACGCGGCCCGACGAGGCGCTGCGGTTTCTCAATCGCGTCGTGCACCATCGCTCCGTCGCGTTCCTCATCTCGGACTTCCAGGCGCCCGATTTTTCGCGCGAGCTCTCGACCACCGCGCGCCGGCACGATCTGGTCGCGGTGGCGATCGTCGATCATCGGGAGGAGGAGCTGCCGAACATCGGGCGCGTCACTCTGGAGGACTCGGAGACGGGCGAGCAGATCGAGGTCGACACGAGCGACCGCCGAGTTCGTACGGGCTTCCTGCGCGCCTCGGAGAAACGCAAGGCGGAGCGCGAGCGCGAGTTCCGCCGCTTTCGCATCGACTCCATCGAGTTGCGGACCGATCGCGACTACGTCCCGGCCTTGCGCGGCTTTTTCCGGCGGCGTGAAAAGCGCCTCTCCATCGCCGCCTGATGTTCGCCCTGCTCGCCGCCATCAAAGCCGCGCCATCGCCGCCGGCCCCGTTGCCGCCGGCCGCCACGCCGCTCCCGGTCGGCACGCCCGCGCCGACGCCTCCGCTGATCCGTCCGGAGGAAGCGCCGGTCGACTACTGGCAGCATCCGACGTGGGTTTACGTCGTCGCGGGAGTGGTCGCGGCGGTGCTGCTCGCGGTGCTCGCATATTACCTCATCAAGTGGGCGCGGACGCCGGCGCCCGTCATGCCGCCGCGCCCGCGGACGATCGCGCTGGCCGAACTGGAGCGGCTGCGCCCGGAGACGAATGCGCTCGATCCCTACGCCTTTTCCATCGCGGTCTCGGACGTGCTGCGACGCTACATCGAGGCGCAGTACCTCGTCCCCGCACTCGAGCAGACTTCGCCGGAATTTCTCGCCGCCATCGCGAAGGACGTTCACTTCAGCCCGGCGGAGCGGAGGCTGCTGGGGGACTTTTTGGAAGTGTGCGACCAGATCAAGTTTGCGCGCGTCGGCGCGGACCTCACGGTCAATGAAACGCTGCTGCAGCGCGCCTTCGCCTTTGTGCGCGGCGGCTTTGTGGAGGGCGTGGCGGTATGAATTCGCTGCCCTGGCGAGGACTCGAGTGGGGCAATCCGTGGCTGCTCTGGCTGCTGCTCATCCTGCCGTTCCTCGCGATCTTGCGTAGCGCGCGGGGCGCCGCGCCGTCGGTCCTTTTCTCCTCGGTCGAGACGCTGCGCGCGCTGGGGAAGGCGCGTCGCTCGCACGCGGGCGCCTGGATGCTCGGCCTCTTTCTGCTTTCGCTCGGCGTGTTCATGCTCGCGCTCGCCCGGCCGCGGCTGGCCAGCGTCAGCTCGCGCGTCGAGGCGAGCGGCATCGACATCATGCTCGCGCTCGACGTCTCGCGCTCCATGCTCGCCGACGACATCGTCATCGGCCACGAGAGCGGCAATCGCATCGAGGCGGTGAAGAAAATCACCGGCGAATTCATCGCCGGCCGCCCGGGCGATCGCATCGGCATCACCGCCTTCGCCGGCCGGCCGTACCTCGTCTCGCCGCTTACGCTCGACCATGACTGGCTGTTGAAGAACCTCCAGCGACTCCGCATCGGCCTCGTGGAAGATGGCACCGCCATCGGTCTCGCGATCGCCTCTTCGGCGAATCGGCTCAAAGACCGCAAGGACTCGAAATCGCGCATTATCGTCCTCCTTACCGACGGCGACAACAACGCCGGCAAGATCGCGCCGATCACCGCCGCGGAGGCCGCGCACGCCCTTGGCATGAAGATCTACACCATCGGCGTCGGCTCTGAAAGGACGGCGTCCATCCCCGTCCCGCAACCCGGCGGCGGTATCGCGTACGTGCAGATTCCCGTGCAGGTCGACGAGCCTGGACTGCGCCAAATCGCCAAGATCGGCGAAGGCGAGTACTTCCGCGCCACCGATGGCAAATCGCTCCAGCGGATCTTCAAGGAGATCGACCAGTTGGAGAAGACCAAGGTCGAGCTGAGCAGCTCGACCAACTACCTGGAGCTGTTTCCCTGGGTGGTGGAGACGGGCCTGCTGCTGCTGGCCCTCTCGATCGTGCTCCAGCTGTTCGTCTGGCGCGGCCTCCCCTGAACCATGCCCATCCATCCAACATTTCCGACACGCCGGCGCCGCACACACGGTCCGGGGAGCATACGCGCCCTCGCGTGTGCTGGCCGGCGCCCTCGCCGGACAGCCGGCGCTCCGCAAACACCCGCTGCCGTCTCGCACGACGGACGTGCGCATGCACCCGGTGGTGTTTGGAGAGCCGGCGTCCGAGCGGCGGTTCGGCGAGGGCGCCGAACCGGGCACGCGAGGGCGCGTGCGCTCCCCGGACCGGCTGCGGAAACCGCCTAGCTTTTTCCCATGCCTTTCGCCCATCCCTACTGGTTCCTCGGCCTCCTGGTCCTCCCCGTCCTGATCGCGGTGCAGGCGTGGGCGGAAGCGCGCCGGCGCGAGCTGCTCAAGAAGCTCGTGGCGGCCCGCCTCCAGGCGCGCCTCGCCGCCAATGCCAGCGATGGCAAACGCTGGCTCCGCCTCTCGCTCCTGCTCATCGGCCTCGCCTTCCTGTTCGCCACGCTCGCGCGACCGCGCTGGGGCGAGATCGTGACGGTCCAAACCGCGCACGGGCGCGACATCATTCTCGCCGTTGACACTTCGCGTTCCATGCTCGCGAACGATCTCGCGCCGAACCGCCTCGCGCGCGTGAAGCTCGCCGCCGAGGACCTCATCGGCGCGCTGCCAGGCGACCGCATCGGGCTGGTGGCGTTTGCCGGCACCTCCTTCCTCCAGGCGCCGCTCACCGCCGACACCAACGCGGTGCTGGCTTCGTTGCACGAGCTCGATACCAACATCATTCCGCGCGGCGGCACGAACATCGAGGATGCGATTCACACCGCGGTCGACGCCTTCGGCAAAGGCGAAAGCGAGCAGCGCGCGATCGTGCTGTTCACCGATGGCGAGGAGCTGGACGCCGACAGTGTGTCCGCGGCGAAAGAGCTCAAGGGCGTCCGCATTTACACCGTGGGCGCCGGCTCCCGCGAGGGCTCGATCGTCGCGCTGCCGGACTCGCGCGACGGGTCGCCGTATCTCAGGGATTCCGACGGCCGGATCGTGAAATCGCGCCTCGACGAAGATCGTTTGCGCGCCATTGCGGAAGCGACCGGGGGATTTTATACTCACTTGACGAGCGGTCCCGCCGAAATGAAGCAGATCGCCGCCAGCCTTCGCATGCAACTCTCCGCGCACGATTCAGACAAGCAGACGAGCCGCCGGCCGATCGAGCGGTTCCAGTGGCCGCTCAGTGCCGCGGTGGTTTTCCTCATCGGCACGCTCTTCATCGGCGAGCGCCGCCGCGTTCGCCCGGTCGCCGCGGTTCTTCTCGCGCTGCTCTTTCTGCCGGTCCCGGCGCGCGCCTCCAATCCGGGCTTGGATCGCTACGCGAAAAAGGACTATCCGGGCGCGCTCCAGCATTTCGAGGAGGAGCAAAAGAAGCGGCCGAACCACGACGCGATCCAGTACGACCTCGGCACGTCCGCCTTGAAGTCCGGCGAATACGACAAGGCGGTCGATGCTTTGTCCGACGCGATCCGCTCGCCCGACCCGTCGTTGCGCTCGAAGGCGGAGTACAATCTGGGCAACAGCTTGTTCGAGCGTGGCATGGCGCAAAAGGAGCTGACGCCGAAGATCCAGGATTTGCAGAACGCGCTCCAGCATTACCAGGAGGCGTTGCGGGTGAACCCGAAGCTGGCCAACGCCGCGTACAACCGCCAGGTCGCGGTGCAGATGGTCGAGCAAGCGGTCGAGGAGAAGAAGAAAAAGGAGAAGGAGGGTGACGAGAAGGGCGACCAAAAGAAAGACGGGAAGGAGGGGAAGGAAGGGGAAGGCCAGGAGCAGCAGGAGGGGAAGGAAGGCCAGGGTCGCCAGTTAAAGGAGGGCAAGGGCAACCTACGTGAGCTCGAAAAGAAGGAAGGCAAGGAGGTGAAGGAGGGTAAGGAGGACGAAAACGGGAAGGAGAAAGGCGTGGTAAAGAAAAAAGACGGCGAGATTCAGGCCACGGAAAAGGGCAAGGAAGAACAGCTTCGCCAGGCGCAGGAAGCCGCCGACCAGGCCCAGGCCGCCGAGGAGATCGCGGCGGCTTTGGCCGGCAGAATGACCGAGGCCCAGGCGCGCAACCTTCTCGAATCGCTCCGCAGCGAGGACGACCGCGTGCGCCTGCTCAATCCCCTGAACAAAGCACCCCGCGAGCGCACCATCCGCGATTGGTAAATGACGATGCGCGCTTTGCTCTTCCTCTTCATTCTGCTCCTCGCGGCCGGCTCCCTGCGCGCGCAGGAACCCCAGGTGCAGGCCGGTTTCAGTCCCGACAGCGCGGAAGTCGGCGAGACGGTCCAATTGTACATCGAGATCACTGCCGGGGGCGACGACGTGGAGCGGGCGCCCATGTTCAAGGTCGACGGGCTGGACTGCCAGTTCGTGGCGCGGACCCGGCAGCCGGGGGTGCGCAAGGAGAATTCCCGGTTCGTCCCCGTCCAGACCATTTCGTACATCTACCAGGTGACGCCGACGCGCGCGGGCAACTTCACGGTTCCAGCCATCCCGCTGCAAATCGGCGGGCGCCGTTATACGACGAACCCCGTCGCGCTGCGGGTGCGACCGGAGGAGAACGCGGCGGACACCTCGGATCGCAGCGGCCGCGCCGAGATCATCCTGCCCAAGAAAACCGCATACGTCGGCGAGACGTTGCTGACCGAGCTGCGGCTTTCGGTCGACGATCAACTGCGCGCGCGCCTCGAGAGCCTGCCGATCCTGGAGGCCGAGGCCTTCACGAAGACCAAGCCGGGCGACGTGCGCACCAACAACCTCGTGCGCAACAACCGCTCGTACGATGTCACCTCCGTGCGCACCGCGCTCACGCCGACCAAGGCCGGCAAGCTGACGGTGGGGCCCGTCGAGTTTCAATACGTGGCCGAGATTCCGCGACCGCGCAGTCCCGGCGGCCCCCGCAGCCTCCTCGAACAGCTCCTGGGGAATTCGATGAACGGTTTCTCGCAGCTCCAGCAGATCACCGCGACGTCGAACCCCGTGGAACTCAACGTGAAGCCGCTGCCGATCGCCGGGCGCCCCGCGAATTTCTCGGGTGCGGTCGGGCAGTTCACCTTGCGCGCGCAAGGCTCGCCGGCGCACATCAAAATGGGCGACCCGATCACGATGACGGTCACGGTCAGCGGGACCGGGAGCTTCGACCGGGTGACCGCTCCCGTGCTGGCCGAGGCGGCCGGCTGGCGCGCGTATCCGCCGACCTCTTCCTACAAGGGCCGGGACATCACGGGCGTGAACGGCACCAAGAATTTCGAGATCGCCGTCATCCCGGAGGAGAAGAAACAGGAGATGCCGGTCTATGAGTTTTCGTACTTCGATCCCGAGGCGGAGAAGTACGTCACGCTGAAGAGCGATCGCCTGCCGCTCCAGGTGGAGGGCGAAGCGCCGCTGACCGCGCCCGAGACGCGCGGGCCCACGCAACTTCCCGCGCCCACGCCGCCGCCGCCGAAGCCGACCGACATCGTCGGCCTGCGTTACGAAGTCGGCACGGTGCGGGCCGCGCAGCCGATGTACTCGCAGCGCGCCTTTCTTCTCGTGCAGCTCGTCCCGTTCAGTTTGCTCTGCGGCATGGTTGCCGTCCGTTTCCGGCCGCGCCGGCGCGAGGACCGCGCCACCCTGGCGCTCCGCCGGGAACGCACAGAGTTGCTGGCCCGCCTCGGCCGCGAGCGAACGCGCGCCGGCTTCTTCGCCGCGGCCGCGCGTCTCTTGCACGTCGACGCCTCATTGCGGCGCGAAGGGGGAGCCGGCGTGGTGGAACTGGAGACCGCCGACGAAGCGCCGATCGCGCGCGAGATCCTGGAAAACCACGCGCAGGCGCATTATTCCGGCGGCGCGGTGCCGCTCGACGACCCGCTGTCCGACGATGATCGGCGGCGCATCGTCGATGCTCTGTTGCCGTTGCTCAATCGCCCATGAACCTGCGCCTGCTGTTGCTCTTTCTCCTCGCGGCGATGCCGGCTTTGGCCGGGCCGCCGGCTTTCAAGGAGGCCGCGGATTTGTACGAGGCGCAGGATTACGAAGCCGCGCGCGCGAAGTACGAGAAGCTCCTGGCCGACGGCGTCTTGTCGGCGAATATTTTCTACGATCTCGGCAATACCGAGTACCGCCTGCAGCGCCCCGGCTATGCGGCGCTGGCGTACGAACGCGCGCTGCTCCTCGAGCCGCGGCATCCCGAGGCTGCGGCGAATCTCGCGCTGCTGCGCACCCAGGCGGGCGCCAAGAGCTTGCCGCCTTCGCCGGTGGAGCCGTTGCTGCTCCCGCTGTCGGCGCCGATCTACATTTCGGTTGGCGCGCTCGCCTTTTGGGGCGCCCTCCTCAGCGGCGCGGCGTTGCTGCTCTGGCGGAGCACCCCGCGCATCCTGGTGCTCGTCTGCGTCGGGTGCGCCCTCTTCGCCGCGTATGCGGGGTCGGCGCTCTGGAGCGTGGCGCGCCATCAAGCGACGGCCGTCGTCGTGGTCTCCGAAGCCGTCGCCCGCCTCGATGCCGCCGACCGCGCCGGCATCGCCGAGACGCTGCCCGCGGGAAGCGACGTGCGCGTGCTGAGCGAGCACGGCGACTGGATTTACTGCGAGCTGCCCGGCGGCGGTCGCGGATGGCTGCCGCGCCGGAGCATCGAACCAGTGACGCACTCCGCATGACGGCGCTTCGGAGACGCGGTCAGGCAAGGTTCGTCCGCGGCCTGCTCGCGGTGGCGCTCCTTCTCCTGTGCGCCAACGTACGCGCCGATTGGCAGGAATCGCTCACCACCACGGCGGGGACGTTTCCGCCACTGCGGCCGCTGAAGGCGCACTACAAGTTTGGCTGGACGGCCTTTTCCGCGGCCGAGGCGGATTTCGATTTCACCAAGGCCAAAGGGGTCTCCCGGCTGGCGGTTACCGCGAAGAGCATCGGCGTCGTCCGCGGCATGTGGAAGATGGATTCCCAGGCGGTCTCGACCATGAGCGCCGACACGATGCGCCCGATTTCCCTGAACCAGACGGAGGTCTATCGCACCGAGAGCGAGAAGACGAAGGTCGACTATACCGATACCGCGGTCGCCCGTTTGCGCGAGTCGACGCCGGCGCACGGCGAGCCGCGCGTGAAGACCTTCGAGTACCCGAACGTCCACGACCTGCAGAGCGCGTTTCACTTCCTGCGCAGCCAGAAGCTGGCAACCGGCGACGTCTACCGCGTGGTGGTCTACCCCTCGGTCGATCCCTATCTCGCGCAAGTCGAAGTCCAGGGGCGCCCGCAGCGCAAGATCGCCGGCGCGAAACGCGCGACGATTCAGCTCAACCTCAAGCTCTGGAGAATCGCGAAGGATCTCACCCTCGACTCGCACGAGAAATTCAAGCGCGCCACGATCTACCTTTCGGACGACCCCGACCGCCTCCTCCTGCGGATCGAGGGCGAACTGACCGTCGGCAGCGTCTGGTGCGAGCTCGATAAGATCGAGTTCAAGAAGTAGTCCGCACAGTCCCTGTGCGGCCTTGTCCGGCCGGACCGCACAGAGGACTGTGCGGACCACTACGCGCCTGCCACCGCCGACTCCCGGTCCGGGAAAATCCGAAAGACCTGATCGAGCCGCGCAATTTCGAAGATGCTCTTCACGCTCGGCCGCAGGCTGCACAGCGCGAACGTCCCGCCGTACGCCTGCACGCGCTGCATTGTCTCGATGAAGAGCGCGAGCCCGGAGCTGTCGATGTAGGCGACCTCGCCAAGATCGATCACGATCCGCGGGAGCTTGGCCGCGAGGAGCGGCTGCATCCGCTCCTTGATTTGCGGGGATTCGTGGAGATCGATTTCACCTTCCAGGGCGAGCACTCCGGGGGTGGGCGTGGTGACGTTGGCCATGAGGTTGGAAAAGCGGCAGCGCGTCTCGTAACACACGCGGCGGGAAAAGCGAGACGGATCAAGCGGGCCGGCGCGATTTCCGCGCCGCCGGTCGCTACCGCTTCTTGTCGTCGTCCTTGTCCTTGTCCTTGCCCTTCGCTGCGGCGCGGGGATCCTGGGCCGGGGCACCTGGACGAGCCGGGACGGATGGCGGTTGCGCCTGCACCGCGCGCTCGCGGGCGGCGGCCATCGCGGCGGCCTGCCTTTGGGCGGCCTGCGCACGGTCGCGAGCGTCCTCCGCGGCCGCGGCCCGGTTGCGAGACTCGGCGGCCGCGGCGGCCCTTTGCTTCGCTTCCGCGGCGGCGGCGCTCCGCTCTTGCGCGGCGATGTTCGCCTGCTGTTGCTGCTGCTTGGCGGCGGCTTGCTGGCGCTGGATTTGTTCGTAGTCCGGCTTCGGCGCTCGGCTGACTTCGGGAACGTCCACGGTACTTGGGCGTGTGGGCGTGTTCACCGCGCCGCGCTTGAAGCCGCCGCCGCTCGGCGGCGCGACGGGAACCTGCTGGGTCGGCCGCGTCGATTCAATCGGCTGCGTCGGTTGCACGCGTTGGACCGGTTGGGCCGGCTGCGCCGGCTGGAAGCGTTGGACGGGCTGCGTCGGTTGCACCGGCGCGACGCCGCTCGGGCGCGTCTCCTCGTCGAAACGCTTCAGCGGCTTGCCATGCTCCGTCGTCGCCGGTGGCGCCGACGTGTTCGGCGCGACCGTCTTGCCCTTGCCGACCAACGAGGGATTTTGCGGACCGCGCGGGTCGATTTCCTCGCCGCCGGGTCGCGCAATGACGCCCGGGGTCTGCGGAGTGACCACGCGGTGATCGCCCGTCATCCCCTTCTTCGGCCCTTCGCCGGTGGTGACGACGGGCCTCTGGGTGCCGACAGGGTTCACGGTTCCTTTGCCCGGAGTGCGATTCGTCGCGGCGACCCCCGGGCCCTCGGCAATGACCTTCACGGGGAGCGGCTTCAACTCGGTCGGCGCGACCGGCCGCGCATGGGCCGTCTGCGGCGTCGCCCCCTGGGTCTGTTGCTTGATCACCTGGCGGATCTCGTCGTGCTCCTGCTGTTTTACGCCGGACCAGCCATGGCTCACCCGGTCGGCCGCCAGCACACGCGCCGGGTGGATATTCGCCACCGGGGCGGTCCGGTCCGCGACGGCGCGAATGCGCGGGGCCGGCATGAGCAGCGCGTTGCCGCGCTGGATGGAGGCAAACCCCCGGCGCCGGCCGCCGCCCAGGTTGATGTTCACATTCGTGATATTGGTCTCCCGCACCAACCGCAGCGTGGGAATGGGACGCAGCACCCGCGTCGAGAAAAAGTCGTACCGCGGCCCGCCGCAAAAGGCGAAGCCCGAATGGAAGCTGATGTTCGTAATATTGATCGTCTCGCGGAAGAACACGAGATTGCGCGACCGCGGAAAACAGACCTCGCGAATGACCGGTGCGCCGAAATCGCGCACCCGGCAGAAGCGGTAGTAGTCGGGGCCGATGTCGTACGTGTCGTCCACCCAGACGCTGATCCCGACGCCGGGGTCGAAGCGCGCATCCGGCGGCAGCGGCGCCCAGCCGACATACTCGTCATTGTTGCGCCAGGAAACCCACGCGGGGCCCCAGTCGTTGTCCGGCACCCAGCACCACCCCTCGCCCTCCACGCGCGCCCAGCGTCCGTAGTGGTAGACGATGTCGCCGAAGTCCTCGTAGCTCACCCACGTCCAGCCGGCGTCGGTGTAAGCCCAATAGCCGTCGGTGTACGGCGCCCAGTCTTCATCCACGTCGGTCGGACGCCAGCAGAGGCCGTAGCCCTCCACCTGGATCCATTCGCCGTACGGCTTCAGGTTATCGTAGAAGTAATCGAACGAACCCTCCTCCTGCGCGCGCACCCGCGGGGCGGCGAAAACGAGGAAGACGGCGAGGAGCAGGAGAAAAACCGGAGTGCGCGACATTTTCATAACGAAGATATGGATGAGACTGACGGGCGGACATTTCATTCAGCAAATTCTCATAAGAATCGTGGATGAGGCCGGGCTGGGACTCACCCCAGCGGCGAGGTGAATCGGTGCGGCGCGGCGTAGTTCCGCCTTCAGGCGCCTGAACGCGCAACTCCGCACGCTACTCCCCCATGTCATACGCCGGCGCCGCCGTCGTCAGCAGCACGCGGTTGTTGCCGTTGAGCTGCTGGATGCGTGCGACGAAGGCGCCGGGTTTGCTCTCGTCCTTGAGCGAGATGTTCAGGCGCAGCTCGGTCATCATGCCGGCCTGGATCGACTCGACGGAGATGAGGTCCCAGCGCGAGAGGTATTCGGCGAAACACGACTCGAAAATGGTGTCGTAGTTCAGGTCGTTCGTGACCCTGATGCGGAGGTAATGCGAGAGCCGCTGCGCGGCGAAGAGATCGGCCTTGGAGAAAAGATAGATGCACGCGCAGAGCACGAGCGTGGTCGCGATCGCCATCCCATAGTGGCGCGCGCCGATGCCAAGGCCGGCGGCCATCGCGAGGAAGATGAACCCGATGTCGCGCGAATGCCGAACCGAGTGGCGGAAGCGCACGATCGAGAACGCCGCGAACATGCCGAAGGCGGTCGCCGTATCGCCGTGCACCGCCTGGATGACGACGGTGACGACCGTCCCGAGGATGATGAGCGAGTGGACGTAATCCTGCGAATAATCGGACCCGCGATAGGTGCGCTTGTACGTGTAGGAGATGAGGCACTGAAGCGCGAAGCTCAGCCCGATCGCGAGCAGGACTTCGGGCATGGAGGAGGCGGGCTGGTCGAGCCCGACCGCGTGGGCAGCGTGATGAAACATTTCCTCGAGAGAATTCATGGGTTAGGCGGCGCAGGCCGTGCGGGCGCGCTGGGCGCGCAGGCCGGGGTCGCCGGCCTCCATGATGCGGCAGTATTTGCTGTGGCCTTGCATCACGCAGCCGGCTTCCCCGAGCAGCCGCGTGAGCCAGTACGGGACCGCGCCGGTTACCTTCACCTCCATGACCGAGGCGCCTTCCGCGTGCAGAAAGTCCGAGAAATCGCGGTCGTCGGGCACGGGCGTCAGCCGCTCGAAGCGGTACGCGATGCCGGTATCGAACGTGATCCGCAGATCGTCGGCCTCCTCGACCGCCGCATAGGCATGGCGATCGTAGCGCAGGCAGACGCACGGGGCCAAGCCGCGCCGGTGCACCAACTCGTGGATCTCCTGCACCGTGCGTTGCTCGCCCGGACTCAGCCCCGCCGGCGTGTATTCGCCCGCCGCAACCGCGAGCGCCTCCGCGATGCTGAGCCGCGCGCGGCGCTTCACGTTGCGGCCGTCCACTTTGTGTTTTACCTCAGCAAAGCAGGTCGGCGGCGTGCCGCCGCACTGCGAGCCGTAGAGCCGGACCCGCAGCTTGCGCCGGCTTTGCGCGCCGTTGAGATTCTCCCAATAGCAGTCGCGTTCGGCGTTGTCGTAATAGACCGAGACGACGGGGTAATGGGCGCCGGTCACCGCATTTTCATCGGCCCGCAGGTGCGGGAGCAGCTCCGGCATGAGGCGCTCCCGCTGCTCCGCGGAGAGGATGAACTTGAGCTCAAAACGGTCGAGACGGTGATTCAAAGGAGCAGGGTAGGGCTGGGCAAACGCGGGATCGTAGTGCGTGCTTTGGGAAAATCAATAGGGTGGCGGAAGTAATCAGGAATCAGTGGCCAGTATTCAGTGCAGGGGCCAGCGTCGCGATGGGTCTTGCACTGATTACTGCCCGACTGATTACTGATTACTTCACCTGCCGGAGCTTCAGGGAGTCGCGGTCGAACCAGACCTCGCCTTTCGTCGCGCGCAGTTCGGCGACCAGCACCACGTCGCCGCCGGGCGTCTCGAGCTCGAAGCCGATCTCCTGCCAGCCGGTGTCGCCGGTCACCGCATCGGGCGCGGTGCGCGAGCCGCCGGAGATGCGCAGGCCGGCGCCTTCGCCGGTGGGCGTCTTCGTCCCCACGACGCCCGCGGTCGCCATCCGCATCTCGATGCGGTACTTGCCGGGCGGGAGCGAAACCGGTTTGCGCCAGGAGGCGCTGCTTTCGCCATCCGCTCGAATGTGCAGGCACGTCTTCCCGTCGCGCGTCGCGGTGTCGACGGCGGCCGCCGTGCCTTGTTGCTGCCATTCGCCGCCTTTCAAGACCGCCGTCCCATTCGGATCGAACTTGAACGGCTTGGGCATGTCGCCGAGCTGTTTGCCGACCGCCGCGATGCGGCCCGTCACGCGGCTGCGCGCCTCGTTGATCCGCGCATCGTAATCCTTCGCCCATTGCGGGTTCACCTTCGCCAGGTCGGCCTTCACCTTCTCGCCGACCTCGGTCACGCGCGCCCCCCAGTCGATCGGCTTCAGCACCTCATTGTAGATCTTTTCGACGCGTTCGCGGTACGCCTTTTTCCACGCCGGATTGCTCAGCACCGCCACCCCGACCATCGACCCCGAATCGCGCGCCACGGGAAAGTTCACGTCGCCAAAGGTCTGGTCCGTCCCGTGCAGGAAAAACTGCGCTTTGCCCGTCGTCACGTCGAAGTAGAAGCGGTAGTTGTTGCGGTTGAAATTGTAGCCGTCCCAGTGGCAGGTGAGCGACTCGATCGCGGTGAAGGAGAGGAACTCGTCGACATCGAGAATCTTGTCCAGCCGCGCCCAGCGCTTCTCCTGGTTCGGCTCTTGCGACGCGGCGATGAGCTCGCGCAGGTTCTCCCTTTGCATCGGCTCGCCCTGGTCCTTCTCCGTGTTCATGCTGATCTCCTGCACGAAGCCGCCGTCGTACAGATCTCCCTCGGGGTTCTTGTAAAAGTGCGAGAGGAAATCCTGATCGAAAGCCTCCTTGAACACATAAAGCCCGAGGTCGCGGCCCTGGAACTTCACGAGGGCATGCGCGCACCGCGAGGCGGGCACGCCCGCCGCCCGCGCCATCTCACACGAGATCTGCTCGTTGAGGAAACTGTTGTCCTGCACGCCGTTGTTCAGGTGAAACTTCAGGAAGCCGCGCCACCGCTCGGCGCCGCGATATTTGTTCATGGAAATGGTGAGGCCCGGCCGCTGATCGGGCTGCTGAAACGAGCCGGCGGAGCCTTTGCATTTCACCGCCACGCCTTTGAAAACCTCCTGCGCCCCGATATCGACCATCATCGCATCGGCATAGCGGCGCGGGTCCTTTTTCAAGTACTCCCACTCCTCGGGAATGAACTTGAACATGAGCGTCGGAATCGGCCCCTGCGCGGCAAAGAACTCGTCGATCTCCTTCCGGTTCTGCTTCGACTCGCGCTCCTTTTCTTTTTCCTCGTCCTTCTTCTTGTCCTTCTCTTTCTTTGGCTCTTTGCTGGGCAGCTCCGCGCGCTTCGCCGACTCGGCGACGGGCGCCGGCGGCAGCCCCGCATTCGCGACCTGCTGCACCGGGTCCGCGGCACGGGCCTTGTGCGCGTGCGAAGCCGCCGCGGCCGGTTCGGCGACGGGAGTCGCGGGCTCGGTGACGGTGGGAGCCGGGGCCGGCGCCGCCCCCAGCTCGGCGTCGGTTTTCGGCCGCGGACGGCAGAGGAAATAAAGCACGATCGCCACCACGAGCAGCACCCCGCAGAGGATCCACGCCTTCCGCTTGCTCTTCGGTTTCACCGCCGTCGGCGGCGGCGCCGGCGGGAGGGGCTGGGTGATTCCCTCGGATCGGGAATGCGAAGGCGGACGGGAGTGGCGCATGGCTGCTAGTTAAGCACGGGTTTGCGGCGAGCCTTAGCGCATTTCATCGCGAGAGGGAGTGCGAATTCCTGCGCCTGGCCGGCCGGGGAGAAACGCGCGCTTTCGCCCTTCTTCGTCGGCCGGCGGGAATTTTCGGGAATAATGCGAATCGGTCTCAGAGTAAAAAATGGCGCTGGCGCCGGAGGCCCTGAGCCTGTTGAAGGGTTTCGGGAAGGATTGCGTGGATTTGCCGAGCGCACGGTTGCGCCGGTGCGGTCGGACCATGGGAATTTTCAAGAATAGTGGGAATCGTTCTCAGAGTAAAAATGGCGTTGGAGCCGGAGGCCCTTAGCCTGCCGAAGGGTTTCGGGAAGGATTGCGCGGTTTTGCCGAGCACACGGTTTGCGCCGGTGCGGTCGGCCCATGGGAATTTTCGGGAATAATGGGAATCGGCCTCAGAGTAAGAATGGCGTTGGAGCCAGAGGCCCTGAGCCTGTCGAAGGGTTTCGGGAAGGATTGCGCATATTTTCGCTGAGCGCACGAGCGCCGGTGGGCACCATCCCACGCCAAGGTGTGCGGGCGTTGGAATCGGTGCCGAGGACCGAGGGGAGGCGGAAGGGACAAGGGAGGAAGCAGGGCGGGCGAGCTCGGACAACGGCCGGCCGTCCGGGGGATTTTCGGGAATAATGGGAATCGCCTCCAGAGAGAATGCGCGGATTTGCTCCGGCGCGCTCCTTCAGGCGAATGAATTTCGGGATGAATTGTCGCGTTTTTTGAAACCGGGCGCCCCAAGGAGCGGCGTCCGTCCCGGTGCCGACCTTGCTCTCGCGAAGCGACCGTTCCCTCGTGCGTTCGTGTTTCAGTGGCGCGGAGGAGCACCACGCCATTGGCGTGCGGCTTCGCCGTTTGAGGGTCGGCACCGAGTCGGACGCCGCTCCTTGGGGCGCGCAAACGCGCTGCGGTCGTGCGCCTTGGCGGTGGTGTGCACCAAGGATCGGAAACCGCCCGGGCGGGGCTCGGGAATAAGCGAGTCACCACGCAGGGCACGGAGGAATTCGAAGCGACAAGTGGGTCCACGGCCAACATCATAGCATGCCGTTTTCGAAAACCCGTATCGGTGAACGCAAGTGCCTTTCCGCACGAGAGTTGCGTCCGTAATTCACCGTTCAGGCCCGCTCCGACTGCCGCCCGAGGGCCCTAAAGCGACCCATGATGAAAAATGAGGAGATAAAAGATCCACAGCGCACCGATGAGGGAGACCACGAAGATGACGCGGAGATGCGATTCATCATCGAGTCGAAGGTCTTGCCGGTAGAGTTTCCACCCGATCCGCGCACGCGTGCGCCAGTCTTTTGTAAAGACAGCCTCCTGCACCTCGCGTGCGACGAGATCCACCATGCGGTCGTGATAGATGAGGTAGCACCGATAGACTTGGTGGCCGATGACGAAGAGGTAGGGCAGGACGAGGAGGATCGCCGCGGCCTCGGCAGCAGTGAGATCGCCGCTGCCGCTGCGCACGCTGAGCCCGTCGTTGATGAGCGCGGCGGGGAGCAGCCAGATTGCGATCGTAAAGAGGAGGATGAGCAGCCCGGCGAGGTAATTGGTCTGCAGGATGCGGGTGAAGGTGGCGTCGAGCCGCCGCGTCCAGTCCAGATAAAAGGCGCTGCCCAGCCAAGCGAGGGCGAGGACCAGCCCGTGCCAGTACCAAGCGTGCCACCACATGCGAATGGAGTGCAGCGACCAATTCCACCATCGCGCGGAGCGCAAGGTCTGGAGGTCGATAGCCAATTGCCCCTCAAAGCTTGGAGGTGCAGACATCGTGGTAACGTTTTCGAGGAAATGAGAGTAACGTGCTCGCCAATCAATGACCTTCGGAAAGGATATATGGCCAGTTGAATGTTCATTTGGCCCGTGCAATGCGAAGCCAGGACCGAACATCTCGTCCACTAGCGGCATGAGATTTTGCACGTCGAAATAGTTTACCTCCCGTTTGCCTTCATGAATCCCCATGTAGGGAAGTGGGATCCCCGAGTCATAAAACGGATCCTCACCGAACCGTTCTCCTTCCTTGAAAAGTCGGTCGAAGCCTCTGAAAAGGAGTTCTTTTTCGCTGCTGTACATGGGGTGGCGGGATACAATTACCAGCATTGATGCCCGAGCGTACGCTTGTTCCTGAGTTTTAACAAAGCGCGTGTCGAAGAAGCTCACGATCATGAAGAAAAACGTCACGAAGGTGACGATCTGGAGAATGATCTCTTGATCGAGAAACCACGGCATGCGGCCGAGGGTGCGGCGGCGGTATTTGCGGACCCAGCCGGGGAGGGTTGGGGCGCTGGGGGCGAGGTAATCTTTGGCGCGGTCTTCGAGGAGGTCCAGGAGGAGGACGCGCATCTTGCGGGCGAGCAGGCTGTAGGGATAGGCGCGGGTGAGGAGCGGGGTCTCCTCGAAGGCTTTGCCGAGGGGCAGTTCCAAGGGGAACATGCCGAGGAGGTCGAAGCCGCCGAATTCTTCGCGCAGGTTTTCGTCGTAGAGCCGGCGCAGGAAAGGGGCGCGGAAGGCGGGGACGATTTTATTGAAAACGAGTCGCACGTCGGCGGCGACGCCGGGGCCACCCCCGACCTGAGGGTCGAGTGAACGGTCGAGTTGGCGCAGGAAATTGAGAGTGCCGTGGAAGGTGATGCGGTCGGGCTCGGAGATGAGCAGGGTGTGACGGGCGAGCATGGCGGCGGCGAAGCTGGTGTGATCGGGGCCGCCATGGCAATCGAGCACCACACGGATGGCGCCGCACTTTTTCCGGACTGTCTTAATGAAGCGCCCGAGGCTTTTGCGGATGGCGCCGACGCTGCTGATCTCCAGCCCGGAAAGCTCGGCGGGGCCGAGGTCGGGGAAGGTGACGTGGTAGAGATCGCGCGCGATGCGAATGAGCCGCCACGGTTCCGTTTCGCCGGCATCGGCGGCGGCGAGGAAATCGGGGCGCGCGACTTCAGCGATGATTTCGCCCTGGGAGAAGAGGCCGGCGAGGCCGCGGTTGAAGAAGTCGAGATCGAGCAGGAGGGTGGGGCCGCCGAGGGAAAGCTCGTAGGCGCACGCGACGGAAAGCATGGTCTTGCCGACGCCGCCCTTGCCGCTGGCGATGGCGATGATGAGAGGCTCGGGATTCATCCTTCGAGAACCGGTGCAGCCGGCGGTGGGGCAAGCTCAGTTTTCTTCTTGCGCCGATTGGGCGTGCCGGTGGCAAGACGTTTCTTTTTGTCGGCTGCGATTTGCCTGGGGACGGTGTTTTCGACCGCGGCTTCCTGCCCGCTGCTCGGCGCGCCATTGCCGCGGAGCACATAGACGATGACCACGAAGATCACGAGCGCCGGACCGCAAATGGTAAAGACCCAGGCGCGCGCTCCCTGGCCAGGAATGGCGCTGATCCCGATCATGGTAATCCCGCCAATCAGCCCGGAGCCCAGCAACTGATCCTTAATCATCCCGATGCGTCCAAATGCCGATTTGGCGATGGATTCGTTTTCCTTCATCCTGGGAAAAACATGCCTTGGGAGGCTGCCAGGTTCACGGGCCTGCGGCAAGCTGCAATTCGGAAGCATCGGATCGGATCCCAAGTCACCACCGCAAGGAAAGAGCTCAGTCGTTTCGGCGAGCGCCAGCCAGCCGGAGCAAACCGCCGGCATGGCAGGCCGTCCGGTAGGCCCCGACGGGAGGCTTGTGCCGCGCGGCGCACGGAATACGCTGGGGCCATGAATTCCCTTCCCATTTTCTGCTCCGCTCTTTTCGCCCTCAGCCTCGCGGCGCCGGCCGATGACGCGGGTCTCGTGGCCGAGGGTGCGAAGGTCGAAGTGCTGAGCGATGGCTATTTGTTCACGGAAGGGCCGGCCGCCGATCGCGACGGCAACGTGCTTTTCACCGACCAACCGAATGACCGCATCGTCAAATACCATGCGGCGGACGGGACGTTTTCCGATTGGCTCAAGCCGGCCGGCCGCAGCAATGGGATCGCCTTCGACCAGGCGGGAAACCTCCTCACCTGCGCGGATGAGAAGAACGAACTCTGGTCCATTTCACCCGACAAGAAGGTGACGGTGTTGCTGAGCGATTTCGGCGGCAAGCTGCTGAATGGCCCGAACGATTTGTGGCTGCGTCCGGACGGGAATCTCTACTTCACCGACCCCTTGTATGCGCGCCCGTACTGGCAGCGCGACAAGGCGATGCAGCAGCCCGGCCAGTACGTCTACTTCTTCGACGTGAAAACGAAGAAGGCGACTCCGGTCGCCACGGATCTCAAACAGCCGAATGGCATCGTCGGCACGCCCGATGGAAAGACGCTCTACGTGGCGGACATCGGCGCGGGCAAAACGTATTCGTATTCCATCAAGCCCGACGGCGCGCTCGAAAACAAAACGCTCTTTTGCGAGCTGGGCTCGGACGGCATGACCATCGATGCCGAGGGCAACGTTTATCTCACCGGCAAAGGCGTCACCGTGTTTGACAAGACCGGGAAAAAGCTCACGAACATTCCCATCCCGGAGCCGTGGACCGGCAACGTGAAGTTCGGCGGCCAGGACCGTCACCTCCTGTTCATTACGGCGAGCAAACGGGTTTATGGCGTGAAGATGCGGGTGAAGGGCGCGTACTGAGCCTTCAACCAAGCCGGAGAGCTGGAACCAAAGGGCGGGCTGGATGCGCCGGGGTGCTGGAACGCAACGCCAGTTCTCGTTCGAGTGTGTAGAGCGCGGCTCTCTGTTCGCGTAGAGCGAACAGAGAGCCGCCTCTACACATGTTTTTGGAGCGCCTCGCGCCTCTCCGCCCTCGTTCCGCAAACACGCTTCATGGAAGGGGGAGGTCCGAGATGATCTACGGCGCGTCGATCACCCAATGCCGCGCCTGCAATGGCGGCGGTGGATCGATCGCCGGCTTCTGGCCAGCCTTGATGAGCGCGAATTGCTCGCGCAGCCAGGCTTTCTGTTTTTCCCGGAGCGCCTGGCGCTCCGCGGCCGGCAGCTCCATCCGGTAGGACTCGGCCTTGTGCCAGCGGTCGACGTACTCGGCGGTGTCGTCGGCGAGCGTGTATTGGACTTCGACCGGTTTGCCGTCCCGCAAGGTCGAGGCGGTGCTCGTTTGCTTAGTGCTGTCGAGGCGGGTGAGCAGCGACTGGAGTGCCTCTTCGCGGCCGCGGAGGAAGAGCCGCAACAGCATCGGCTCGAGGTCGCCGCGGACGCCTTCTTTCTCCAAAGCGTCACACGCCAGCTTCAGCGCCGGCTCGACGCCGGAGGCGAGGAGCGCCTCGAAGGCCTGCGGATAGCGGTACGACCCATCGTCTTTTTGCAAGATCGGGGTGAGCACTTTCACGGCGTTGGCCTTCTCCGCGGCCGTCCCGTCCCGCAGCAGAGCGACGCCACCCCAAAAGCGGAGGTGATCGTCCTTCTGCTTGACCCAGCCGCGCGCGGCGGCGAGCAGCGCCGGCCCGGGTAGGGCGACGCACAGCTCGGCGGTCTCTTCCTGGGCGTCGGGAAAATCCTTCATCCGCTTCGTCATGACCGGGAGCGCGGCGCCGATCTTGCCGTGGACCGCTTGCGCGCCGGCTTCCAGGAAATCACGCCGGTCCTTCGCGGTTTGCAGCGCGTCGAGGATCAGCGTCTCCGGGGATTTCGAGGCGTTTTCGCGGCACCACGTTTCGAGCTTGGCGAGGTAGGCGGCCCGCCCTTTCTCATCGAGCGACTGGTATTCCTTCAGGTCGGAGAGCCGGCGGTGCGCGGCGCTGTCGATGATCTCGGCCACCGCCCAGTTGACCCGATGCAGCGTGCGATTCGGATGAAAGTCGCGCCAGTAGCTGAAAGTGGGCATGAAGTTTTCATCCGCGAGGAAGGGGATGAGCGCCGGCAGCTCGGCGGGGGAGAGATTCATGCGCCGGAGCTGGTTGTACGGGTTGATGACCGGCTTTCCGCCGGCCGTCTGCTCGTCGCCGTACGAGACGCCGCCG
The DNA here is from genome assembly GCA_035997375.1 of Chthoniobacteraceae bacterium. Taxonomy (GTDB): domain Bacteria; phylum Verrucomicrobiota; class Verrucomicrobiia; order Chthoniobacterales; family Chthoniobacteraceae; genus DASYIS01. Next base: position 6,446 of record DASYIS010000366.1, on the reverse strand, counting down.
GGTTGCGATTGCTGGATGCAATTGAGCAGGCGGAGGTGCTCGGCGAGGTAGCGGATCTGGGCGGGGCGATCCATCCCCGCCTTCAGCTTCTCCCAATCGGGGACGGTTGGGAGGGCGAATTCCTTGAAGTCGCTCCCGCGCTTTTCCAGTTGCGCCGCAAGCTCCACCGCGCGGCCCTGGTAGCCGTAGCCGGCGAAGACGGGCTGCGCGTGATGCTTCGCGAGGCGAAGGGCCGCCGGGTAGTCGCGCGCCGAGAAGTATTCCAGCATGCGATGATGCGCCGAGTGGCCAAGCAGATCGCGCACGGCCCAGCCGATCCAGCGGTCGTCCGCCGTCGCCTCGAGGCGCGGGAAGAGGATGGAGGCGGCGACCTCGCGCCGGCCGCGCTGAAAGCTCCACGCGGCCACCAGCGCCTCCGGGAGGGAGATAAAGCCGGGCTCGAACTGTCCGGTCAGGCCGCCGCGCGCCGAGAGCGGACGCTCGCGGTCTTTCTCTGCGTCCGCGCGCAGGGCGGCAAAGGCCTTGGCGTCGTCCGCGAAATCGCGCGGGGTCAGCGTGGCGAACGGGACGACGTTTTCCGCGTCGATCCCAAACGGCGCGTCGGCCGGGCCGGGCAGGGCGAGCAATGTGCGGCCAAAGAAATCGAGGACGGTCGAGCGGCCGTCCTGCTCCTTGAGCAGCCAGCCGCTGAGCGGGCGCGGCGCCGCGGCGGCCGGCTCTTGCGCGGGATCGCGGCTGCTCACGCCCACCCATTTCGCGCCGGCGGGAATCGACTCGGGAACCATCGCGGCGATGTCGCCGAGCAGTTGGGTCAGCGCGGGCGTGAAGGCTTCCGCGGCGACAAAGGGCGGCATTTCGCCGAGACCGAGGGAGGTCGCCGCTGCGCGCGCCGCGTCGCGCACGGCCTGGCGGGGCGAGGTGGCGAGTTGCTTCAGCTCCGCCGCGACGGCGAGTTTGCGCGCGACCGATTGTTCGATCGCCTGCTGCAAGAGGCGCGCATTCGGGTGCGGGGTCGCCAGAAGTTTTTGCACCAGCGCATCGGCGGCCGGCGTCCGCGTGCGCGCGACCACCTGGAAACCGGCGAGCGCGCTTTCCGCGAGTCCTTCGCGGTCGATGAGCCACGCCGCCGGCGCCAGCGCCTCGTCGCCCCGGGCCGTCTTGCCGAGCGCCTCCGCGATCTTTTTGCGCAGCTCCCGCGCGGCGTTCTGCGCGCCGCCGCCAAAGAACGGCAGGCGGACGACCGGCGCGCGCCCGTGCTCCTCATCGTCGAACAGCCGCTCCAAAAGCGCCTGAAGAAACTGTCCCGCCTCCGTCCGCCGAGCCGCGTCCTGCGTCGCGAGATCGGCGATGGCCGCCTCGAACGATGGGAGGGTCTTCTCGTCCTGATAGAACGTCGCGATCTCCTTCACGGCGCGTTGCGCGGCCGGCGACGGAGGATCCTGTGCGGAGCCGGTGAGCGCGGGAAGGATGGCCAGGGCGCAAGCGAGCACACGCGCCGGGAGGCGCCAAAGGGGAGGGGGCATGCGGCAAGGATATTCGCCCGAACTGCAGAGGGCGAGTCCGACCTTACGCTATGAAGCGCGGCTTCGCATCCTCGGCCGCAGCACCGCATAGGCGCGCCGGAGCAGGAGAAGGCCGCCGCCGAGATACAGCCCGAGGCACACGAAAACAATCGCGGGCAGCGCGCCCGCGTGATGCCGCGCCGGCGCGAAGAGCGGCTGCGCGCTGAACTGGAAGAGGAGCGCCGCCTCGCCGAGGTACGGTGCGTCCGCGGCATTCGAGACGAGCCGCGGGATGAGCAGGCGCCCGCCCGGCAGCGGCCAGCTCAGCGCGATGGCCTCGACGCTCAGCGGATAGGCGTGATCGAACCGGCCATGCCGGCGCGCGGCGGCGATGCCGAAGGCGCAGGCGGCGAAGCCGTTCCCGCGGATGACCGGGCCCGCATCGACGTCGAAGTACCATTCGCCGTCCGGGTAACCGACGGGGAATTCGCGAAAGCCGGCGGCGAGCCAGTCGCGCTGCCACATGAGCTTCTCGTAGGCCGCGTACCACGAGCGCGCGGTGTCCGGCCAGAGGGCGGGAGCCAGCATGCAGGCGTTGGAGTTGCCGCAGCCGTGCGACCCATCGAGCGGGCGGGAACTCCCGGACTCCGAGGCGAAGGGCGGCAGGCCGAGCAAGCCGGCGCGCGCACCGACGAAGCCGCGCAGCCCCTCCTCGATCTCCCTGGAATGATCTGTGCCGAGCACGCGATCCGCCCGCTGGATGGCATACCACGCGGAGATGTTGTCGGTCGGGAAACGCTGGCCGGGGTAGTCGTCGAGCTGCCCCGTGGGCGAGGCCGCGAGCTCGGCGGCGAGGGAGTCGGTCTGCGAGCGCAGCAGCGGCAGAAACTCGTCGCTGCCGGTGAGGTGCCGATGCGAACCGAGCGCCGCGATGACCAGCATGCGGTAGAACAAGTTCTCCTGCTCGAGATAAGACGCGCCCCAGTGCTTCTTCACCCAGGCCGCGTGTCCGGGGTCGGCGACCAGCCGCGCCGCCGCATCGATCGCCGGCCGCGCGAACCGCCGCGGCTCTTCCTTGAACAACGAGTGATCGCGTTCCCACTGCGCCTGCAGCTCCTCCTCCGCCCAGAGGTAAAAGACGGACCCGTAAAGCGGCCACTCCGTCCCGGAGATGTCTTCGTGCGAAAGCAGCGTCGCCTTCCCGCTCGCCACGCGCTTCGTCGCCCAGGAGGCATAGCGGCCGGCGAGCGATTCGTGAAGCCGGCGCGCCGGCAGCGAGAGACCCGCGCCATTGAGGGCGGGATCGAAGATCACACGCGTGAGAAAGTACGCCGGGTAAAGGCCGGCCGCGACGCCGATCAGCGCCAGCAGTGAGGCCCGGAAGATCCGCCAGGGAGTGAAGCGCCAGGCACGGGGTGGTTTCATGAGGGGTAGAGGCCGCGCAGATTACTTTGCGCAACAAAGCGCGATGTGCGACCACGAAATTTCAGGACGCCACGGAGCGCACCGTCAGGGCTGTCGCATCGCCGCGGGATCGATCGCCCAATGGAGGGCGCGCAGCAGGGTGTCCGCGCCGTACGGTTTATTCAGAAAGACTTCCACGGCGAGGTCGGAGATGCGCGCCTTTTCGCCCTGGCCGGTCGAGACGATAACGGGGAGGCCCGGCTTCATCTTGCGCAGCGCGCGGATCAGCGTGGGGCCATCGAGGAACGGCATCGCGAGATCGGTGAGCACCGCCGCGATTTCGGCGGAGTGCTGGGCGAAGAGGGCGAGCGCTTCGGGGCCGTCGGCCGCGAGCAGGACGCGATAGCCACGGCCTTGCAGCACGGTCTCCGCGACCGTTCGGATGGAGGATTCATCGTCGACGACGAGGATCAGTTCGCCATGCCCGCCCGGCGCGACCGTTTCCGGCGGGGCCTCCGCCTCCGCCGCGCCGGGGTCCGCGGGGAGGAAGACTTTGAACACGGCGCCCTGGCCGGGTGCGCTGTCGACGGAGACGAAGCCGCCATGGCTTTTCACAATCCCGAGCACGGTGGAAAGGCCGAGCCCCGTGCCCTTGCCGACTTCCTTGGTGGTGAAGAACGGGTCGAAAATCTTCTGCACGATCTCCGGTGGGATGCCCTCGCCGGTGTCGGAGACGGCGATCAAGAGATACGGCCCAGGCTTCGCTCCGGGGCTCATGGCGGCGAAGCTGGCATCGATCTGCAGGTTCTCGGCGTGCAAGGTCAGCGTCCCGCCCGTGGGCATCGCATCGCGCGCATTCACGCAAAAGTTGAGCAGAACCTGCTGGAGCTGGGTGGCATCGCCGATGACGGGCCACAGATTGGCGGGAGCCGTGTTCCGAATCGTGATCGAACGTGGAAAAGTCTGGCCCGCCATTTTCTCCATCTCGCGCAAGAGATGATGCACCTGCACGCACATCCGCTCGCCCTCGACGCCGCGCGCGAAGGTCAGCACCTGGCGGACGATGGCCGTCCCACGCCGGGCGGACTGCTCGATGATGGAAACCAGCGAGGCCGAGCGCGTGCCGGCGAGCGCCTGCTCGAGCAGGGGGACCGACATGAGGATCGGCGAGAGAATGTTGTTGAGGTCGTGGGCCACGCCGCTGGCGAGCGTGCCGATGCCTTCCAGCCGCTGGGCGCGCAGGAACTGCTCCTGCAGGCTCTTTTGCTCGGTCACGTCGATGTTGATCACGAGCGCCGATTTTGGCCGGCCTTTGGCGTCGCACACCAGGGTCGCGTGGCTGCTGACGGTCAGGATCCTGCCCGCCTTGGAGAGATGCTTGCGTTCGCCGTGCCATTCACCCTGTTCGAGCAATTTCCGCGTAATTTCCTGCTGGATCTCCGGTTCCACGCAGATCAGTTCTCCAATCTCGCGCCCCATCGCTTCCGCCGCGCCATAGCCATACACGCGTTCCGCGCCCTGGTTCCAGAAGGTGATCCGCCCGGTGTGGATTTCTCGCACGATGATCGCTTCGTGCGCATGGTCGAGCATGGCGGCCTGCTCGCGCACGCGCTCCTCGGCGAGCCTCCGTTCCGTCACATCCTCCCCGATGCTGGCCGTGCCGACGATGTTGCCGGCTCCATCCCGGAGCATCGTGTTGTTCCAGACGATGTCGCGGAGCTGGCCAGGCCGGGTCTTGATCGTGTTCTCGTAGTGGGCTGGAATCTTTCCGGCCTCGATGGTCGCGAAGAAGATGCGCTCGGCTTCCGAGTTCTCCGGGAGGAACTTGGAAAACCAGTCCGCGCCGAGGACTTCCTCGCGGCTCCAGCCGGTCGTCTTTAGCAGGTGGTCATTGCAGAAAGTGACGATGCCCCGGCGGTCGAGCGTCATCGCGATCAGCTCCACGTTTTCCAGCATTTCGCGGAAGCGCCGTTCGGACTCCCGGAGCGCCTCGTCCACCTGCTTGCGCGCGGTGACGTCCCGCGCCACGCCGGCGACCCGACTCACGCGGCCCCTGGTATCGAGCACGGGGAAGGCGCGGTCGCGAATCCAGCGCAGCGAGCCATCTGGGTGAATGATCCGGTATTCCTCATCGTACAACCCCTCGGCCTGTTTGGTGGTCGCCGCCTGGTAGATGCGCGCCCGGTCTTCGGGGTGAATCGCTTCGAGCCAGCTCTGGGGCGAAGCGTAGATCTCCCCGCGGCTCCGCCCCCAGATCTTTTCGTACGCCGGGCTGACATAGACCATTTGCTGCTTCTCCAAGTCGGTCAGCCAAAAGACATCCTGGATATTTTCGGCGACCTGCCGGAAGCGCTCCTCGCTTTCGCGCAAGGCGGCTTCGCTCTCCCGGCGTTCCCGGCGGAAGCGTGCCTGTTCCAACGCGTGTTCGACCGCCGGCCCCAGCCGCGCCAGGCGGTCCTTCAGCAGGTAATCCGAGGCGCCCTTTTTCATCGCCGCCACGGCCGTCTCCTCACCGATGGTGCCGGAGACGATGATGAACGGAAGCTCCAGTCCGCTCTCGCGCAATACCTCGAGCGCACGCAGTCCGGAGAACTCCGGCAAGGCGTAATCGGAAAGAATGAGGTCGAGGTCGGGATGGAGGCCGGCGGCAAAGGCGGCCTCGGTCTCCACCCGTTGCCATTCGGGGGCAAAGCCGGCGCGGCGCAGGGCAAGCACAACCAGCTCGGCGTCCGAGGGACGGTCTTCGACGAGGAGAACCCGGAGTGGTCGCGGCATGTTATTGCTCCAGTTTCGGAGGTTGATTGAGCAGGAGCCAGTACATGCCGAGTTGCTGCACCGCGGCGACGAAGCCCTCGAAGTTCACCGGCTTCACGATGTAGCTGTTCACCCCAAGTTGGTAGCTTTCCACGACGTCGTTCTGCTCCTTCGAGGAAGTGAGCACGACCACCGGAATCATGCTCGTGCGGGGATCGCCCTTGATCCGCTGCAGCACTTCCAACCCGTCGATCTTCGGGAGTTTCAGATCGAGCAAGATCACCTTGGGAGTGTCCTCGATCCGGCGCGCGGCGTGCGGGCCTTCGCAGAAGATGAAGTCCAGCGCTTCCGCCCCGTCGCGCGCCACGTGAATGCGGTTCGTTACATTCGCCTTGCGCAGAGCGCGCTGCGCCAGCTCCAGGTCCTGCGGGTTGTCTTCGACGAGCAGGATTTCGACGTGAGTGCTTTCGTTCATGATTTGGTTTCTCCTCCGAGGGTAAAGTAAAAGGTGGCGCCACGATCGAGGGCGGCGTCCGCCCAGATGCGCCCGCCGTGCCGGTGGATGATCCGCTGGACGATGGCGAGGCCGACGCCCGTGCCCTCGTACTCCTCGGCCCGGTGCAGCCGCTGGAAGACGCCAAAGAGCTTGCCCGCGTAGCGCATGTCGAAGCCCGTGCCATTGTCCCGTACGAAATAGACGCTCCCCTCCGGCGCCGCCTCGCAACCGATCTCCACCACGGCGTTTTCGCGCTTCCCGGTGTACTTGAACGCATTCGTCAGCAGGTT
>DASYIS010000365.1:0-5155 GCA_035997375.1 Chthoniobacteraceae bacterium | reverse complement strand
AAGCCGTCGTCCCCGGCACGCCGAAGGACAAAGCCTGGCAGGTCGTCAGCCCCGTAGGCCAGGTCACTTTTGATCGGGTCGCGAAGTTGGAAAAGCCGAAGTTCGTCACCAACGAAAGCGACAACCGCTACGTCGTGGAAGCGTCGATCCCGCTCGCGTCGCTGGGGTTAAAGATCACGCCCGGCCTGCGGCTGAAAATGGATTGGGGCGTCCTCGTCAGCGGCCCGAATGGCACCGAAGTCCTTCGCCGCGAATACTGGTCGAACAAAGCGACCCAAATCATCGCCGACGCCCCGAGCGAAGCCGAGCTGCACCCCGAGCTCTGGGGCCACATCCGCTTCCACGACGAAGCCGCCAACGCCCACCTCGACCCGACGGCCGCGAAGGTGGATAAGGGGCTGTCGGAGTTGCTGAATGATTTGAAATGACAGGGCTGTGTCGTAACGCGATGACTTTCCGATGAGGGCATCGCTCCTTGTCACATTCTGATCGCTGCAGTATTCTGCCAGTCATGCAATCGGCCTACGACGAAGCTATCGAGTTTATCTCTCGCGGAATGACAGCCGACGAACTCGTTGCGTTCCGTCCCTCCGCCGCTTCGAGCGAGCGCTACGAGTGGCTGATCCGAAAGGAGAAAACAGATGGCCTCCTGCCTGAGGAAAAGGCGGAACTCGATCGGGTCATGGAAGTTGAGCGCGTCCTTTCTCTCGCGAAGGCTCGCGCCTGCGCCAGACTGAACCGCGGCGAAGCGTGAGTCGAACTCACCTCTCGTCGGACCTGCGCGCCCGCGTACGCCGGCGCGCGAATGGACTCTGCGAGTATTGCCTGATCTCAGAAGGCGACGGCGTGCATACCTTTCAGGTGGACCACGTCATTAGTGAGAAGCATGGCGGGCAGAGCGAGGAGCACAACCTTGCCTTTTGTTGTCCTTTCTGCAATCGCGCCAAAGGCAGCGATATCGCCGGTCTGGTGGGTGAGACTCTCGTTCGCCTCTATAACCCTCGGATCGATCATTGGCCCGAGCATTTCCACCTGGAGTCAACCTTGGTCGTCGCAGCTCATACTCCGGTCGGGCGCGCGACTATCCAACTGCTCGGCTTGAACGACCCACATCGGCTTACCCTCCGGCGAGAGTTGTCGGATGCCGGCCTCTTTCCTTCCACTGCTGCAAGGCTGCTCATCACTCAGCGTCCTCATTTGTGAAACTTCTCCTCTCCAACGACGACGGCATCGACGCCGCGGGCTTGCAGGCGCTGGTCGATGCGGCGACTGGCTTTGGCGAGGTGACGGTCGCCGCGCCGGCTGCGCCGCAGTCGGGGATGAGTCACTCGATCACCTATGACCGGCGCTTTCAGGTCGAGGGGCGCGGGGTGCGGCGCTTTGCGGTGCATGGCACGCCGGCGGATTGCACGCGCGTCGGGCTGCACCGGCTCGCGCCCGATGCGGCGTGGGTGCTGAGCGGGATCAATCATGGCGGCAACCTCGGCGCGGATGTCCACTACTCGGGCACGATCGCGGCAGTACGCGAGGCGGTGCTGCACGGCTGGCCGGGGATTGCGTTCTCGCACTATCGGCACGACCAGCGTGAATACGACTGGGCGCGCGCGGCTCAGTGGACCGCGCGCGTGCTGGGACGATTGCTGGCCGAGCCGCCGCCGACGGGCGGGTTTTATAACGTCAACCTGCCGCATTTGAGCGCCGAGGAGGCCGACCCGGAGATCGTCTTCTGCCCGCTCGACCCGCATCCATTGCCGCTCAGTTTTCACCACGATGAGACGGAGGGGGCGCTCTACAATGGCGACTACCAGGCGCGCCGCCGCACGCCCGGCGCGGATGTGGATGTCTGTTTCAACGGGCAGATTGCTGTGACGTTGATGCGGCTGTTTTGAGCCGCCGCCCATCGGTTGCGTGAAGCCATTCCTCGGTCCCCAACTCCGTTTTGGATCGCACTGCGGAGCGAAACTCAGAGACTGTGTGATAACGGGAATTTTCGCAGGTCAAATGGAGGAACCACGGATTGCACGGATAGGGAAAGATCCGTGAAATCTGCGAAATCCGTGGTTCAAAACCCTCCGGCCTGCGGGAAACTGAATTTTCACACAGTCTCTCCGTTTCGTCACGAGGAGATTGATAAGTTGGCGTGCGGGACGTACGCCACCGCGGGGCGTTCTTACTCTTGCTCATACTCGTAATCGAAGACGGCGCTCCGAGTGGGAGTATGAGCAAGAGCAAGAGCAAGAGTAAGAGAGGACCGCTGCCCAGGCGCCGCATCCCTGCGGCGCGTGGCCCGCGCCGGCCTACTTCTTTGGCGGCTCTGGAAACGCGACCACCGGCATGGTCGCATCCGTCCAGGTATCGGTGCGGAAGGGCGACACGGGCAGGCCGGCGGCGTTGGCGAGGTTTGGCTCGGCCAGTTCGTTCCAGCCGAAACGCACGGCGACCGGCTTCTCGACGCCCGGCGCGCTGACAACCACGCCGTTGCCCGAGATCTCGGCCTTCGCTTCCACGAACTTCTTGTCTTCGCCGGCGACGGTGAACCACGTCAGCGGTTTGCCGTCGCGCGACTTGAGGCCGCCCTCGGCATTCTTGAACGTGAGGCGGGCCTGGTTGCCCTGCACTTTGAGGGTGTCGAAGAGCGGGCTGGCGTAGCTCGCGACCGGCTTCTGGTAGGTCTTCGCCAGCGCCCAGAGCGCGAGCCGATGCCCAACGGTCTGCTTGTCCGGCGGATGGATGTTGCCGACCGTGGCGACATCGGTGATGACGGCCATGCCGGTGTTGGGGATGGAAAGCGAGGCCGCCTGGGCTTCCCAGATGCCGGGCAGCGCCTCGGGCTTGTTGTAGTGGTAGGGGGCGAGTTGCACGAAGTAGAACGGAAAATCGCCCTCCTGCCAGAGGGTGCGCCAGCCGCCGACCAGCGCCTTCATTTTTTCGAAATAGAGCATCCCTTCGCCGTTGTTCGACTCGCCCTGGTACCAGAGCGAGCCGCGGATGGCGTAGGGGATGATGGGGGCGACCATGGCGTTGTAGATCCCCATCGGCGAGCTGTTGGAGGCGGTCATGACCGGCTTGCCATCGGCGTCGAGTTTCGGGCGCAGCTTCGGCCGGCCGTTGGTCTCGGTCACCGTGACCACGTTCGGCTTGCCGTTGGCGTCGAAGGTCGGCTTGCCGTCGGTATCGAGCACCGGTTGGGTGTAGGATTCCATCACCGGCGCGCGCGCGGGGAAGGTGTCGAGCTTGTCGGCGAAGTTCTCCTTCAGCGCCGGCACGGCCTTCCAGCCCGCCGGCGGGATCCACGGGTCGATGCGCGTGCCGCCCCAGTTGCAGCCGATGAGGCCGACCGGCACGTCCATTTCCTTTTCAATCTCGCGGGCGAAAAAGTAGCCCACGGCGGTGAATGGCGCGACCGTGGCCGGCGTCGTCTCCTGCCAGCCGCCCTGGGTCTTCACCTCGGTCTGCGGCGTGATGTCGGTGACGTGCGGCACCTTGAAATGGCGGATGCGCGGATTGTTCGCGGCGGCGACTTCCTCCTTCGCGTCCTTCGACCCGCCGACGGTCATCTCCATGTTCGACTGCCCGGAGCAGAACCAGACCTCGCCCACGAGCACGTCCTTGAGCTCGACGGTGTTTTTGCCTTTGACCGTGAAGGTCGCGCCGGCGCTGTTCGCCTTGAGCGCGGGCAACGCCGTCGACCACTTGCCGCCTTTCGCCGCGGTGGCCTCCGCCTTTTGTCCCGCGAACTCGACGGTCACCTTCTCGCCCTCATCGGCCCAGCCCCAGACGGGGACTTTCTGGTCGCGCTGCAGCACCATGTGATCGCCAAAGATCACCGGCAGTTTTACATCGGCCCGAGCGGGCAAAGCGGAACAAGCGGCCACAAGGGCGAGCGAGCGGACGAAGAGGGACGTGAGCGATTTCGAAAGGACGAGGGGACGTTTCATGGGGAAGGGGATGTGGTCCGCACAGTCCTCTGTGCGGCGGGGTGGGGTCAATCGGGAGGTGCGTTCGGCGGGTGGGACTGCGGTGGGGGCGAGAAGTTAAAGGCGGTTTCGCGAGATTGGTCAATGCCGACGCGAAATTGCGCGAAGCGCCTTGGACTGCGGCAGCCTGCTGCCGCTTTGTGAAGGCCGCAGCCTGCTGCGGGCGGGGCGGAGCAACTGGACGACACTCGCGGCTCCGCACTGCACGCAGCAGGCTGCGCCCCCGCAAAGCGGCAGCAGGCTGCCGCAGTCCAAGGCCTTCGGCGCCGGCGGCCCACCCGCAGTCTGTTTCACCGCGATTCAGGGCGAATTTCGCGTGACAAAATCGGTCGTTTTCAGCGCTTTTTGAGCCCCGTTCCCTAGGTGAAAGAGGCCAAAATGCAAATTCATGTAGGTGTTGTGAAAAGCTGTGTTTCGATTGAGGGATGCTGCAACCACAACTCTCCGCATCGCCCTCCGAAACCGCTGAAACCCCCACCCTCCGGATCCTCCCCTCGCCGCGTCCCCTGCGGCTGGACGAACTGACTCCGGAGGTCGCCAAACTCATCTGCGACGTGATCCGCCTGGACGGGTTGGCCGACCACCACGCCGGTGCGTTGGCCAGCGTCCGCCGGGCCACCCTGGAGCGTTGGAAAGCGGAAGATGAAGGTTTCGCGCTCGCGCTGGAATTGGCCCGCGCGGAGTTCGAGTGGAAGCTCATCCAAAAAATCAACAACGCCCGCAAAGCCGACGGAACGCCGGATTGGCGCGCGCAGGTCTGGGTGCTCAAGAATTACTCCGCGGAGGGGGTGGTGAAACCGGTACGCGCCGCAAAGCCGGCCGCCGCGGCCGCGCAAAAATGTGCAAACCTTCCCGAAACCCCTGCCGCGCCGACGGCGCCGACTCCAGGCGCCGTGCGGGAAAATGCGTCAAACCTTCCCGAAACTCACGCGCGGCCGGTCCGGTCGCCCCAAGCGGTGGCTCCCCTGACCGGAGGGATCGCGCCGGCCGGTGAAAAGTCGTCAATTCTTCCCGAAACTCGTTGCCCGGCGGGAGTCGGAAAGCAGAAGGCGGCTTGAGCCCTGCGCGAAGCGCCTTGGACTGCGGCAGCCTGCTGCCGCTTTGTGGAGGTCGCAGCCTGCTGCGTGCGGTGCGGAGCATGCCGTCCAACGCTCCGCCCCACCCGCAGCAGGCTGCGG
>DASYIS010000364.1:0-27748 GCA_035997375.1 Chthoniobacteraceae bacterium | reverse complement strand
GCGATCATCCGCCGCTGGAAGCCGGTCACCGTGAATCGCACGTTTGGGCGCGCGCAAATCCTGAGTGCTTCCTATATGGGCTGGGCGCATGGGTTTGCCGACGGCCAGAAGACGATGGGCATCATGGCGCTCGCGCTCTTTGCCGCCAGCAAGTCGGTCGACTGGACGCACGTGCCGTCGGTCTTCCAGTTTCTCCACACGCCGAAGTTCGAGATCGCAACCTGGGTGAAATGGGCGTGCGGCATCGTAATGGCGCTCGGGACTTACATCGGCGGCTGGCGCATCATCGCGACGCTCGGGCACAAGCTGGTGCGCATCCGCCCGATCCACGGCTTCGCGGCCGAGTGCGCCGGGGCGACGTTGCTGGCGGTGGCGGGCACGCTGGGGATGCCGATTTCCACCACGCACTCGATCACGACGGCGATCATGGGCGTCGGCTGCGCGCGGCGCTTCGGGGCGCTGAATTACATGATCGTCGAACGCATCCTCTGGACGTGGATCTTCACGATCCCGGCGACCGGGGCGATCGCGTATTGCCTCCTGCGCGGTCTCGCGGCCGCCGGCTGGCACCCGTAAGCCGTCGGCGGCCCGTTCAGCCGACAATGCGCCCCACGGATTGCATTGTCCTCCCGCCTCGAGCCCGCTACGATCCGCCGATGCGCCCCTTTCTTCGCTTCCCCAGCCTGGTGGCGATCTTTGCCGTGTCCCTCCTCTCCGCACATGCCGGCGACCGGTTTTCCTACGCGAAAACGCCGGGGCGTTTGCCGAAGGGCGTCATCCCCACGGCTTACGAAATCCGCCTCGAGCCGAGCATCGAAACGGCCTCGGTGATCGGCCGGGAACGCATCGAGCTGCAGGTCGGCGAAGCGACGCGGCAGCTCGTGCTGAATTCCACCGACCTCACGATTACGAGCGCCATCCTGCGGCAAGAGGGCCGGCCAGATGCGCCGCTGCGGGTGGAGGCCGGCGAGACGCAACTCCTCACGCTGACCGCGGAGGAGGAGATTCCCGCCGGCGCGTATCAGCTCGATCTCGCGTGGACGGGCCAGCTGACCGAGCGCACGGAGGGCCTCTATATCACGCGCTACACGACAGCGACGGGCGAGAAGCGCGCGCTCGCGACGGAGATGGAGCCGACCGATGCCCGGCGCATGTTCCCCTGCTGGGACGAGCCGGTCTTCCGCGCGACGTTCACCCTGACCGCCGTCGTGCCGCAGGCGCACCTGGCGCTCTCCAACATGCCTCAGACCGACGAGAAAGCGCTGCCGGATGGGCGCAAGGAGGTGCGCTTCGGCCGCACGCCGGCGATGGCCACCTATCTCGTGGCCTTTGCCGCGGGCGAGTTCGAGGCGCTCGAGGACGAGGTCGAGGGGGTGAAGCTGCGCATCGTCACGACCGAGGGGAAGAAGGAGCAGGGCCGGTACGCGATGGAGGCGACGAAGCAAATCCTGTCGTATTACAACGAGTACTTCGGCGTCCGCTATCCGCTGCCGAAGCTCGACCAGTTCTGTTTCCCCGGCTTCCCGATGGGCGGCATGGAGAACTGGGGCGCCATCTTTTATAACGACACGACGCTGCTCGTGAACCCCGCGATGGCGTCGCAGAGCAATCGCGAGCGGGTCTTCGGGGTCGTGGCGCACGAGATCGCGCATCAGTGGTTTGGCGACCTGGTGACGATGGCCTGGTGGGACGACCTCTGGCTGAATGAAGGCTTCGCCTCCTGGATGGGGACGAAGGTGACGGCCCACCTCCATCCCGACTGGCAGATGTGGCTGCGCGCCGCCGGCTCGAAGGAATTCGCGATGGCTCTCGACGCCCGCCGCACCACCCACCCCATCCAGAAACGGGTGGAGACTGAGGCGCAGGCGAACGATTCTTTCGACGAGATCACGTACTCCAAAGGCCTGTCGTTTCTGCGGATGATGGAGGCCTATCTCGGCGAGGCCCCCTTCCGCGACGGCATCCGCGCCTATATGGCGAAGCACGCCTATAGTAGCGCGACGACGGCGGATTTGTGGGCGGCGCTCGAGACGAATCCGGAGAAGCCGGTGCGCGAGGTCGCGGCGAACTGGACGGAGCAGCCGGGCTTTCCGCTCATCCGCGCGAGCAGCGTCTGCCGCGACGGAAAGCTCGACGTGACGCTCTCGCAGGAGCGGTTCACGATCAACCAGAAGGACGCGCCGGCGCTGACCTGGCAGACGCCGGTGACGCTCGCGCCGCTCTTCGCGCTGAACCATACGCGGGTGGTGCGGCTCGGCGGCGAGCCGCAGGTCATCACGTTCGGAACGTGTGACGATTTGCCGAAAGTGAACCTCGGCGGCGCGGGTTACTATCGCGTGCTGTACGACGAGGAAACCTTCGCCCGGCTCTCGCGCGTCGCCGCCTCGCTGCCGGACGCGGAACGGCTCAACCTGCTCGCGGACACGTGGGCCCTCGTGGAAGCGGGCCGGCTGCCGGGCAACCGCATTTTCGAGCTGGTCCGCCGGATCTGCGCAAGCGAGACGAGCTACGCCGTCTGGCGGCAAATCTTCAGCGCCGCCGGCACGATGGACAATCTCTACGTCGACGAGCCGAGGCGCGCCTTCTTCCAGGACAAGGGGCGCGGCCTGCTTTCCATCCCGCTGAAACGCCTCGGCTGGGAGCCGCGCCCGGGCGAGCCGGAGCTCGACAAATCGCTGCGTGCCGAGGTGCTGGAAACGGCGGGCCGCTGGGAGAAGCCCGAGGTGATCGCGGAGGCGCAGCGCCGCTTCGCGCGGTTCGTCGAGGACCGCGCGTCGCTCCCGGGCGACCTGCGCCGCTGCGTGCTCCACCTCGCCGGCCGCTCCGCCGACGCGGCGACCTACGAGCAGATTCACGAGTGGGCGAAGCGCGAGACCTCCGCCGAGCTGAAGAACGAGCTCTACCAGGCGCTCGCCTCGAATCGCGACCCGGAGCTCGCGCAAAGGACCCTCGCCATTTCACTGACCGACGAGCTGGCGCCGAACGAAGCGAGCGGCCTCGTCTCCCGCGTCTTGCACGACGGCGAGCACCGCGCGCTCGCGTGGGCCTTCGCCTGCGAGCATTTGCCGGAGCTCGTCGCGAAGCTCGGGGTGATGCGCGCGAACAACTTTCTCCCCGGCCTCGCGCGCGCTTTTTCCGACGCCGCAAAAGCCGACGAGCTGGAGGCGATCGCGAAGGCGCGCCTGTCACCCGATGCCACCCCCTCGGTGGAAAAAGCCGCCGACGAGATCCGGTTCAAGGCGGCGCTGAAGCAGCGGCTCCTGCCGGAGTTCGAGGCGTGGGCGAAGAATCGGTGAAGGCGCCGCGGTTGCGAAATCCAAATCACAAGCACCAAGGGCCAAATAAGCTCCAAAGGCCAAAGACCAAGGGCCAATCGGCGGCGTTTGCAAGCTGAGCTTCGTTTGGATTCCGAGTCCTGTGAGCCGCGGAGGCGCGTGGCCGCGCCCGTTTGGCCCTTGGCCCTTGCCCTTTGGAGCTTATTTGGCCCTTGATGCTTGTGATTTGGCCCTTCTCCGCCCCTACGCCCCCGGCGGCGGCACCTCCGGGAACACCTTCAGCTCCACCTTGTACGACGCCTTCTTGGCGATCGCCAGGCCGAAGTACTTCGTCGCCTCCGGCAGCTTGCCTTCCACCGCGGCGAAGACGCCGATGAGCCAGAGGCGGTCGCCCAGGCGATCCGCCGGCAGGTCGGCCTTGCAGTAGGTTTGCGCGATCGCGATCAGGCTGTCGATGGAGACGTCGTTCCACGGGATCGTCACCGTCGCGGCCCCGACTTTCATCACCACTCCGGTGTCGTTCGTGTCGGTCACGCTGCCCGTCACCGGGACGCCGACTTTGCGCGCGACCGCGCCATTGTAGGGCGCCGTGCCGACGTCGCCGGTGAGCGTCGACTTGAAGCTGTTGAGCCACTCGTACTTGTTGACCGTGTCCTTCTTCTTCGCCTTCCCCTTGTCCGTGATGACCTGGACCTTCTCCACGGAGGCACGGGCCTCGTCGAACTTGTACTGTGCCACCAGCGGGATCACCGCCTTCTCCGCCTCTTTGAGCGTGTCGGTGTCCGAGGCGAACATGTCGGCCTCTTCCTTCGCCTTTGCCTCCTCGAAATCCGACACCTCCTGCTTCAGCCGGCGGATCGTGCTCTTCCCCTTCTTGGCCAGCGCGCCGCGCAGCGTCAGCCCGGCCAGCGTCTGCTCGAGCTTGGGCAACTGGTCCTTGATCTTCTCAGGGTTGGTCAGCGTCTTCGTCATGTCGTTGAACTCACGGTAATTCTCGAAGTTCTTCGGATACGCCTCGGCCAGCGTCTTGTAGTCGGCGACCCACGTATCGGGGTCTTCGGGCCGGGAGCGATCGAACTCGCCGAAGAGCTTGATCGCATTGTCGAACTCGCCCATCTCCCAGCTCTTCAGCGCAAAGATCAACGGCCCGATGCACTCGTAGTTCTCGCGGCTGAACAGCGTCCCGATCTCGACACTGGGCGGGTCATCTTTCGCCATCTCCGTCGCCACCGTCTTGAAGAACTCCGACATCTTCAGGTCCACCGGATCCTGCGAGATCGGCTCGCGCTTCGCCAGCTTTTCGAAGTCCGCTTTCGCGCCGTCGAGATCGCCGGCGATCAGCGAGGCGAGGCCCGCGTGCAGCGTCGTCCAGTTCAGCATCGGCTGCACCAGCTTCCCCTCCGCCTCCAGCTTGCGAAAATCCGCCGCGGCCTTCTGCGCTTCCTCCGGCGACTTGCTCTGCACCATCAGCCGCCGCGCGTCCTCATAGCGCGGCTTCTCCTTGAGCTTCGCTTGCAGCGCTTGCTGGCCCGGCGTCATCCCCACGCTGTCGAGTTCGTTCTTCGGGAAAATGCGCTCGCGATTCTGGTAAACGAAGTAGCCGCCGACCCCCAGCAGCAGCAGCATGATGACGGTGATGACGCTCAGCGCGGTCTGGTTCCCCTGGTCGCCGACGACGACGCGGGAGGCCCGGCGCACCTTTTGCGACCGCACGGCGACCTTGGTCAGCAGCTCGTTGCGCGCGTACTCGAGCTGCTCGATCAGTTCATCGTAACTCTGCTGGCGGTCGCCCGGCTCCTTCGAGAGCGTCTTGTTGATGACGAACGCGGTGCGCGTGGAGACCTCCGGCGCGAAGGCCGCGAGGCTCACCGGCTGGCTCTTCAAGTGCTTGAGCGCCACCATCGAGGCATCGGTCGCCTCATACGGCGGCCGGCCGGCGAGGGCGTGGAAAAGCGTCGCGCCGAGCGAGTAAATGTCGCTGCGGAAATCCTCCATCGGCGGCCGGTCCAGCTTCTCCGGCGCCACGTAGTACGGCGTCCCCCAGACCTCGCCCGCCACCTCGCCCGCATCGGTGATCGGCGCCGCGAGCCCGAAGTCCACCATCTTCGCATGATGCGCCTGCGCAAACAGGATGTTGCCCGGCTTGATGTCGCGATGGATCAGCCCCTGCCGGTAGGCCGCGCGCAACCCTTGCGCGACCTGGATGCCGACCTCCAGCACCTGCGCCTCGCCGACCTTGCCCTGCAGCGTCATCAGGTCGTCGAGCGACCCTTTGTCGACGAGCTCCATCGCGATGTAGAAAACGCCATGGTCCGTGCCGGTCGAAAAGACCTTCACCACGTTGGGGTGATTGATGAGCGCGGTCACCGCCGCCTCGTGCTCGAACTGCTTCGTGATCTCCGGATGCTCCGAGTACTCGCGCCGCAGCAGCTTCAGCGCGACGGAGCGATTGAGCGAAATATCCTGCGCTCGATAGACCGCGCCCATGCCGCCGGCGCCGAGCACCTCAACCGGCTCGAAGTTGCCAAAGCACCGATGCACCCGCATCGCGACCCCGCACCCCGGGCAATGCATGAGGCCCAGCGGCTCCTCGTCCGTGATATCGATCAGCGCGCCGCAAGCTGCACACTCTTGCGTGATGGGTTCGTAGAGCTCCGACATGGGACCGCAAATTACCATCCGCGCCGAGCGACTTCAAGCCGCACGCGACCCATTGTGAGCGCGCGGCCATGCGGCGGCGGATGCGAAGTTCAAGCCTGCGGAGCGAAGGCCTCCAGCGTCTCGCGATGGATCATCTGCCAGGCGGGTGCGCCGCCGCACGTCACTTCGAGCTCTTCTTCTTCGTCGGCAGCTTCTTCCGCTTCGTCGAGGCGAATTCCTCGAGCTTCTTCTCGCTCATTTTCACCATCGATTTGGAAGCGCCCTTGAGCGACGACTTCGATTTCTCCCCGCGTTTCGCCGCCAGCGCGGCGCCCGCGGCCATTTGCTGTTTTTTGGATTTGGCAGGCATGCAGATGTTTCGGATCGCAAGGCGAAAACGGCGGTTGCCACGCGCAATCGTCATCGCCTTTGCGCCGCCGGCGTTCCTAAACTCGACCCCGCATGAAAACCAAGCTTCTCCCCGGACTGCTGCTCCTCCTCTGCGCCACGGTCGCCCACGCCGCGCTGCACGATCGCTTTCCCGATCTCGTCCAAGCCGATCCAACGAGCTCCTCCAGCGTGCGGCCGGCCACCGGCGTGCGCATCACTTATCTCGGTACGAATGCCTATCTCCTGGAGTCGCGCGACGCGGTGGTGCTCATCGATCCGTACTTCTCCCGCCAGAGTTTCCTGCGCGCCGCGCTCAAGCTGCGGACTCGCGCGGAGCCCGCGCGGGTGGACCACTGGCTGGCCGGCGTGCCGCGGATCGACGGCGTCCTCGTCACGCACGGGCACGTCGATCACCTCTTCGATGTCCCGCAGATCCTGAAGCAGCGTCCGCGCGCCGTCCTGCATGCGTCCGCCACCGGCGTTCACCTGGCGCTCGGGGCGGGGGTTCAAGCGTGCCAGTTGGATGCCGTTCGCCCCGGTAGCGTGGTCCACATGGGTGGCGCGACCGTGCGCGTGCTGCGCGCCACGCATGATCGCGTTCTGGGGAAGGTCCCCTTTGAAGGGCCCGCGAAGCATTACCCGCCGACAAATGTCGACGACTGGATTTGTGGCGAGCCGCTTTCGTACCTCATCGAGATCGGCGGCAAACGGATCTACCTCGCCTCCGGCAGCGTCGCCTCCGACCGGCCGGACGCCGGCCTGGGCCGCATCGATCTCGCCATCCAGGGCGCGGCGTCCCCGGACGCGCTCGGAGCGTGGCCGCGCACCCTCGCCCGGTTGCAACCGAAGCTCGTGCTGCCGAGTCACATGGACAATTTTTTCAACCCGCTCGACCGGGGCTTCTCGTTCCTCCCGGGGACGGATTTCCGGCGCGCGCGGGAGATCGCCGAAGCGCACAGCAAGGTGATCCTCCTCGATTACTTCCAGCCGTGGACGCTCCGCTGACGCCGACCCGTCCGCTGCTCGCGACCGCCCTCGCGCCGGTGCTCCCGCAATTGTTCGGGAGCGCCTTCAACATCTGGTACAACTTCTCCGTCGTCATTCCGCTCCTCGCGACGGACGCCCTGCGGCAGCGGTTTTTCACCGCCTGCATTGCCTACAATGCGATTGCCTACCCGCTGACCATCCTCGCCTGGCTGCTGGCGGTCGGCGCCTTGCGCCCCGTCCTCCGGCGCCTGCTCGCCGGCGAGAAAGTGGCGGCGTCCGCTTTGCTCGCCGCGCGCCGGCGCGCGATCAATCTGCCGTGGTGGGGCGCGCTCCTCGCCGGCTCCGGCTGGCTCGTCTGCATTCCGGTCTTTCTCGTCGCGCTCGCCGCCGTCCCCGGGCCGCTGCCGCCGATGCTGCTCTGGCATCTGCCGATCTCGTTTCTCGTCTCGGGTTTCATCGCGATCACCCACACTTTTTTCGTCACGGAGCTCACCACGCATCGCGTGTTGTTTCCCATTCTCTTCGCCCGCGAGCGCGCGGACCAGACGCCCGGCGCCCTGTCGCTGTCGCTGCGTGGGCGCGGCTTGTTGTGGGCGGTCTCGGCCGGCATTTGCCCGATCGGCTCGCTGCTGCTGTTGAGCTTTGCGCCGCCCGCGCCGGGGACGAATCCCGAGTGGTTCGCCATCTTTGTCGGCACGGTCGGCATCGCCTTCGGCCTCTGCACGGCGCTGATGATCGCGCGCCTCGTGGCCGAGCCGATCGACCACCTGCGCGCCGCAGCGCAAGCCGTCGCGCAGGGCCGGCTCGACGTGGAGGTGCCGATGCATCGCGCGGACGAATTCGGGCTGCTCGCCGCCGAGTTCAATCACATGATCGGCGAGCTCCGCGGCAAAGAGCAGCTCCGGCAGACCTTCGGCCTCCATGTCGGCCGGCGCGCCTCGGAGCAAATCCTGGCGCGCGATCCCGGCCTCAGCGGAGTCGAGCAGATCATCACCGTGATGTTCGTCGATATCCGCTCCTTCACCCGCCGGAGCGAGGTCTGCCCACCCGCCGAGATGGTGCGGCTGCTGAACGAATTTCTCAAGGTGATGGTCGAGATCGTCGAGACGCAGCACGGCGGGATGATCAACAAATTCCTCGGCGACGGCTTCATCGCGCTCTTTGGGATCGGTCCGGATTCCGACCGCCACGCGACCGACGCCCTCCGCGCCGGCGCGGAGATGCTGCGCGGCCTGGCGGGCTTGAATGAGCGCCTCGCGGGGACCTGCGGCGAGCCGCTGGCCATCGGCATCGGCATCCACACCGGCCCGGCGATCGTCGGCAGCATCGGCTCGCCGGATCGCCTGGAATTCACCGCGATCGGCAGCACGGTGAACCTCGCCTCACGAATCGAGGGGCTGACGAAAACGGTGGGCACGCCGCTGCTCTTGACGGCGGCCACCAAGCGAGCGGTGCGGGAGGAAATCGCGCTCCGCGAATACCCTCCGCAGACGGTGCGCGGGGTGGATGAGCCGGTCGCGGTCTACGGACTGGGCTGACGCCCCGCTCAGAACTGCCGCAAGAACCGCTGGTCGCTCTCGATGAAACTGCGGATGTCCGTCACGCCCGCCATGTTCATTGCGAGGCGGTCGAGCCCGAAGCCGAAGGCAAAGCCGGAGACCTGCTCGGGATCGTACTCGTCGTCGCCGCGCTTCGCGTTCACCGCCTCGAAGACGGCGGGATCGACCATGCCGCAGCCGGCCATCTCGAGCCAGCGCTCGCCGGCCCCGGCGGTCGTGCGAACATCGAGCTCAAAACTCGGCTCGGTGAACGGGAAGAAATGCGGACGCCAGCGGAATTTCACGGCGTTGCCAAAGATCTCCCGCATGAAAAGCTCCAGCGTCCCTTTCAAGTCGGCCAGGGTGATGCCGTGGTCGACGTAGAGTCCCTCCATCTGCGTAAACTGCGAGAGGTGGGTGGCATCGATCTCGTCGCGGCGATAGCAGGCGCCCGGCGCGATGATGCGCACGGGCGGCGGCTGGGCGACCATGGTGCGGATTTGCACCGGCGAAGTCTGCGTGCGGAGGAGGCGGCCGTCCGGCAGGTAAAACGTGTCCTGCTCGTTGCGCGCCGGGTGATCGGCCGGCGTGTTGAGTGCATCGAAATTGTGCCACTCCGTCTCGATGTCCGGCCCGTCAGCGAGCGAGAAGCCCATCCGGCGGAAGATCTGCACCGCGCGGTCCTGGAGTTGCGTGATCGGGTGCAGGCTGCCGCGGAGCGGAGCCGTGCCGGGGAGCGTCACGTCGACGTTGGCAAAGGCCGCGGCGTCTGCATTGGAAGCAAGCGCGGCCTTGCGCTCATCGAGCGCCGCGGTCACGGCCGCGCGCGTTTCGTTGAGCAGCTTGCCGAGGCGCGGCTTGTCTTCCTTGGAGAGCGAGCGCATCCCCTCGCTCAGCCCGGAGATGCTGCCGGTGCGGCCGAGGTATTTCACGCGGACGGCTTCCAGCGCCGTTTCGTCGGCGACGGCGGCGGCTTCCTCCAGCGCCGCGGCGCGGATTTGTTCGAGTTGGGCTTCCATGAGTCGGGTCGGCGAGCATGGGAGAGCGCGCGGCGGAGGGCAAGCTTTCCGGCGGGTTTAGCGTTCGCGGTGCTGCTTTTTCCAGGCGGCGACTACCCACGCCTCAATGCAATCAGGCGGAAGCTGATCATTGAAAGAGCCATCCTGCGAAGCGCGGGAGACGGCTTCCTCGAAGGCTTCTCGCTTCGCGTCCCACTCCGGAGAGTCTTCGAGACAAGCTTGGAACTCGCTATAGAACTGGAGCAGCCGTTCAAACGGGGACACAAAGGATCTTCTTTGCGAGTTCGATCTGGGCCGGCGTCAGAGGGGGGCTGTGCCATCCGTTGTATTCGAATACCAATCCCTCCCGCTGCCGTTCGAGCAGTTCCCAGCGCTCCTTGATGAGAGCTCTGGCGCTTCGTTCGAGGTTCCAACTAACCTTATGCACTCGCTGGACGGCCGCGCCAAGCAGGCCCGCCAACAAGATCGCCTGCTGGTAGATGACCTTGTGGCTGCGCAACTCCTCCGGGCGGGGCTCGCGTCGCAGGAGGGTTTCCTTTTCGAGCGCTCGGAATTCGTCCAGCAGTTCCTGCCACTGCTCACATACGGCCTCGATGGCCACCGGATCGTCCGCTGCCTCGATCGCGTCGTTGATCAGCCGTTTGATCGTCGCGCAAAACAGGTCTTCGATCTCGCGATCGAAGCGTTGCGCGGTGGTGGCAAGCAGGCTCATGACTTCGTCTCCTATCACACAATGGCTCACATGGCAAACCTACCTGAGATGAGCCCGCCGCACTGGGCAAGCTGTCCGTGTTAGCAATGCCGATCCTGCCAGACGCTCTTCACCCACGTCGCGATGCCATCTGCCGGAAGCTGGTCGTTGAAGGCGCCGTCTTGCGAAGCTCGGTACACTGCACCATTGAAGGCTTCCAGCTTCGCCACCTTTTCCGGTTCGGCGTAGAGCTGGAGCAATTGCTCAAACGTCGACACAGAGGACCTTTTTTGCGAGTTCGATTTGCGCTGGCGTCAAACGTGGGCCGTGCCAGCCATTGTATTCGAAGACCATGATCTCGACCTGCCTTCCGAGCAGTTCCATCCGCTCCTTCAACGAGTTCCTCACGTTCGCTTCCAGATTCCAGCTGATCTTATGTGCTCGCCGGACCGCAGCCCCGAGCAACCCGGCGACGGAGATCGCCTGCTGGTAGATGACCTTATGGCTCCGCAACTCATCCGGGCTCGGCTGGCGCGGCAGCAGAGTTTCGCGTTCGAGCGCTCGGAATTCGCCCAGCAGTTCCTGCCACTGCTCACACACCAACTCGATCGCCACGGGATCGTCGGCCGCCTTGATCGCCTCATAGATCAGGCGTTTGATCGTGGCGCAAAACACGTCCTCGATCTCACGATCGAAGCGCTGCGCGGTGATGGCAAGCAGGCTCATGACGTTACTTCGTATCACACATCCGCGCGAAATTCAAACCCTGAGCGAGCCGCGAAATCCCCGTGAGGCATAGTAGGACTGCGCCCCGTTGTGGCCCACGAAGACGCGGTCGTAACGTTTGTCGCAATAGAGCGCCCCACCGAGCCTCCTCATCTCCGCCGGCGTTTTCACCCAACTCGATGTCTTCAGATCAAAATTCCCAAGCTCTTGCAGTTCCAGATATTGCGCTTCCGTCAGAAGGTCGATGCCCATGGCCGTTGCCATGTCCATGGCCGTATTCGCCGGCCGATGTTCTTTCCGCGATTCCCACCCTTCGCGATCGTAGCAAACACTCGTGCGGCCCTTGGGGGTCTCCGGTGAACAATCGAAGAAGATGTATTCTCCCGTCTTCTTGTCGTGGCCCACGACGTCCGGCTCGCCGCCCGTTTCCTCCATTCCATGAAGTGACCGCAATTTCTCGGCATTAGATTCGAGTCTTGCCTGCACTTCAGCCCATTTCAGGCCTTTGTGCCGGTTCATGTTTTTCTCGAAACGGGCTCTTAGTGCTTCGAGCATCTCCGCACGTTCCTCCGGCGACAACTTCCTTGTTTTTGCAACGTCTTTCATTCGGTTTTCCTTGTTTATTGTAGTCAGATCCTGGGTTCAGTTTTGACGCACTCGACTCCCGAATCCAATGGACGGCATTCGATTACGAGTACGAGTAAGAGCACGATGAAGAGGAGGACGTTTTCGAGTCTACTTCGGAAAATGCCAAACCTCGGCCTGTGGCTCGACATAGGTCAGCGCGGCATAGTACAAACCCGCCGCGTCCTTCTCGGCCTGCACGATCGCCGGGATGCCTTTCGTGTTCTCGTACGGAAAGTTGTAGCCGCGCGTGCTGACGCCGAAGACCACCAACTGCGTCTTCCCGTGCAAGGGAAAGAGCTCGCAGAAATCGATCTTGCTCCAGACCTCCGGGCGGATGGGCAGCTTCGCTTCGCGGCTATCGAAAATGACGCGGCGGTTGCTCGCGACGAAATGCGGCTGCGTCTGTATTTCCCAGCAATAGAGCGGGTCGCGGCCGTTCTTCCAGGGGGAGGCGGCGCCGTCGCCGGTGAAGAGCCGCACGAGGCCGTCCGCGCATTGGAACGCCGTGAGCGGCGCGTTCACTCTCGGCTCGTCGGAATACTCGGGCGCGGACCATCCCTGGAACGGATCGTCGCTGCGCGCCCACGCGACTTTGCCATTGCTGCGCGCCGCCACGATCCACTCGCGTCCGGTGCGCAGCAGGCTCGCCTCCCAAAACGGCATTTTGGCGTTTCCAATGAACGGCCCGGTCTTCACCCACTCGTACAGCTTGCGCGCGGGGTTGAAGCGCAGCAGCACGGCGGCGATCCGCCGATTCGCAAAATGGTCGGCGACCGCCCATTCCGTTTTCTCGTCATTCGCCGGGACGGGTGGGCAGAAGCTCTGGTTGATCCAGCCGGCGTCCGCGTGCTCGCAAAAGACGTCGCCGGTCTCGAATCCCTGCTGGCGCAAGAGGCGGACCGGCTGGGTCAACTCGAGGTCGTCGCCGGCGTCGTTCAGCCGAAACTGGCACCACTCGATCCCGCGCGTGCCATTGAAGAGCGCCGAATCCTCGGGCGTCTTATCGAGCCGCTTTGCCGCGACATCCAGCGGCCGCCCCAGCACGCGCCACATGGCGGCGAAACAATTGGCGTTCGGCGCCTGCTGGCCCGCGATGACCGCGCCCCGCGGCACGCCAAACGCAACCATGTGACCGTGCTGTTTCACATAGGCCTGCCCCGCGGGCGCCGCCGGCACGCCGGGCGGCCGCCAGTCGTCGCTCGTCCGCGAGAGAAAGCCCTCCTTGAGCACCCGCCCCTCCGGCCCCTCCGCGCGGACCTGATAGATGATGCTGCGCTCGTCGTCCACGCCGCGGTACCCGTGCGTGGAGTAGATGACCAGCCAGCGCTCGGCCGAGAGCTGGATCGCATTCGCATGGCGCGGCACCACATCGTCGCGCCGCGTCTCGCCGGGCAGCGTGCATTCCTCGATGAAACGTCCGCGGTATTCGAGCGCCGGGGATTGCGCGCGCGCGATTCCGTGGACCAGAAGCAGCACCAGCGAAACGAGGGGGAAACGCATGAAGCAAGCGTAGCGCGCGCGGCGGCGCTCGCCATTCCTAAATCCTCAATGCTAAATCCTAAATCCTAAATCCCCATGACCGCCTCCCGATACGCCCGGCTCCTCCCCTCGCAAGTGCGCGAGCGGCTGCTGATCGATACGCCGGCGGAGTGGAGCGAGATCGAACTGCAGGCGCATTGGTTCGCCGGCGACTTCGGGCGCGAGTTTCGCACGGTCGACGGCCGCGCGGTGCGGATCGTGCAATTCGGCGTCTGGAACCGCGAGGCCGGGCCGGATTTCAGCGACGCGGCCATCTCCATCGAGGGCGGCCCGGCGCTCGGCGGGCCGATCGAGTTCGATCCCGAGGCGCGCGATTGGGAGCGGCACGGGCATGCGACGAATCCCGCGTACGAGGGCGTGGTGCTCCATGTGTTCACGCGCGGACAAGGGCCCGAGTTTTTCACCCGCACGCTGGGCCATCGCAACGTGCCGCAGGTGCTGCTCGATCTCGGCGCGCTGCCGGGCACCGTGCCGGCGGAGTTGCCGGAGGCGAAGCTCGGCCGCTGCTGCGCGCCGCTTTCCGCGATGCCGGAGGCGAAGGTGCGCGACATCTTGCGCAGCGCGGCGCAGCACCGCTGGCAGCGCAAAGCCGCGGCGCTCGCCCGGCTCCGCGAGGCGCATGGCGACGACGAGGCGCTGTACCAATCGCTCGCCGGCGCGCTCGGTTACAAGAGCAACAAGCTCCCCTTTTCGCTCCTCGCCCAGCGGCTACCGCTCGCGCTGCTGCTGAAGGAAAAGGCGGGCGCCGACTCGCTCCTCTTCGGCGTCAGCGGCTTCCTGCCGGGCGACGACTGGCAGGGCTTCGACCCCGTGACGAAGGCGTACTTGCGCGAGCTCTGGGAGCGGTGGTGGCACCGCCGCGCGGAGTTCGCGCGGCTCACCGTCGGCGGCGAGCTGTGGCGGCTCGGCGGCCAGCGCCCGGCGAATCACCCGCAGCGCCGGCTCGCCGCCCTCGCGCGGATCGTCCGCCGCTGGAGCGAGCTGCGGAGAGTCGCCGAGCGCGCCGACGTGAAATCGACCCGCGAGTTTTTCGCGAGCCTGCACGATCCCTACTGGGATTTGCATTACACCGTCTCCTCGCGCGGCGCCGCGCGGCCGATGGCGCTCGTCGGCGAATCGCGCACGGTGGAGATGCTGGTCAACGTCTTCTTCCCGCTCTGGAGCCTGGCCGGCCGAGCCAGTCTCGAGGCCTACGAAGCGCTGCGCGCGCCGCTCTCCAACCGCCGCGCCGAGGTCGCCGCCATCCGCCTCCTCGGCGGCAACGCGCTCAGCCGCGAGCTGCTCAAGAGCGCCGCGATGCAGCAGGGCTTCCTGCAAGTCTACGAGGACTTCTGCATGCAGGATCGCTCCGACTGCGCACAGTGCCCCTTCCCGCGGCAGATCGCGCAGTGGTGATGCCGGGGGTGAACCGTCCCCGGCTACTCCTTGCTCGGCGGCAACTCCACGATCTCGAACCAGTACTTCTCCAGCGTGACGAGGATATCGACGAGCGCCTCGAAGGTCACCGGCTTCACGATGTAGGAATTCACGCCGAGGTCGTACGAGCGATAGACGTCTTCATCCGCCTTGGACGTGGTGAGCACGACGACGGGGATGGTCCGCAAGGCAGGGTCGCTCTTGATCTCCTTGAGCACGGTGCGTCCGTCTTTGCGCGGCATGTTGAGATCGAGCAGGATGAGGCCCGGGCGCGGAGACTCCGCCGGCGGCGCGTAGCGGCCGGTGCGGCGCAGGTATTCCATCATCTCCTCGCCGTTTTCGACGAAGCGGATGTCGTTGATCAGGCGCCCCTCTTCGAGGGCTTCCTTGGTGAGTTGGCGATCGTCGGGATCGTCGTCGGCCATTAGGATGGTTATCGGCATGGCTTTGGATACGCTCATGTGCGGGGAGAGATGGGTTGGTGTACCGGCAGCGTGATGATGAACGTCGCTCCCTGGCCAGGCTCACTCTTAGCGACAATCGATCCGCTGTGGCGATCAGTAATTTTGCGGCAGACGGCGAGCCCGATCCCGGTCCCCTCGTACTCCTCGCGCGAGTGCAGCCGCTGGAAGACGACGAAGATCTGCTCCGCGAATTGCGCGTCGAAGCCGATGCCGTTGTCCTCGATGTGAATCTGGCAGACCTGCTCGCCCGGCATCGTGCCGCCCGCCAGCCGCTCGCGGGTCTCGAAGAGGCGCGCGGAAATGCTGACCTCGGGCTTCTCCCCGGGCCGCTGGAACTTGAGCGCGTTCGCCACCAGGTTCTGGAAAAGCTGCCGCATTTGCACGGGGTCGGCGTCGATCGTCGGGAGTTGCCCGACCTCGAGCTTCGCCCCTTTTTGCTCGATGGAGACCTCGAGATCGTTGAGCACCTGGGAGAGAATCTCGCCGAGATCGACGCGCTCGAACGGCTGCGCGCGGCTCGTGACGCGCGAGAGCTTGAGCAGATCCTGGATGAGCGTCTGCATCCGGCCGGCGGCGTTCTGCATGCGGTCGAGGTAGTCTCGTCCCTGCTCGCCGAGGGCTTCGCCGCACTTCGCCTTCAGCCGGTCGCCGAAGGCCTGGATCTTGCGCAGCGGCTCCTGGAGATCGTGCGACGCGACGGAGGCGAAGTTTTGCAGCTCGGCGTTCGAGCGCTCCAGCGCTGCGGAAAAGGCGACCAGTTTTTCCTCGTCCTCCTTGCGCGCGGAGATGTCCGAGGAGATGCCGACGAGCCCCACGATCTTGCCATCCGTGTCGCGCAGCGGGACTTTGTTCGACTCCAGCCACGTCTCGCTCGCCGCGTCGTCGGAGCGGATCGCGGGCTCTTCGCTGGCCAGGATGGCGACGCCCGTCTCCATGACCTGCCGGTCATCGTGCTCGAACTTCGTCGCGATCGCCGGCGCGAAATAATCGAACACCGTCCGCCCTTCCACCGACTGCGACTCGTCGAGCCCGAGGTAGTTGCGATGCGCCGAGTTGTCCAAAATGAAGCGCCCCTTCGCGTCCTTCACATAGACGTGGTTCGGCATCGCGTTAATGATGGAAGAGAGGAGATTGTGCTCCTGCGCCAGCGCCTCCTCCGCGCGATGCCGCGCCGACAGATCGCCCAGGATGAGCAGGCAGGCGATGATGAGCGCGACGATGGTGAGGAGGCTGCCCGAGAGGACGGCGGCGATGTTCGAGCGCGCGATGCTGTCAGTCAGGTCGGCGCGCTCCGAGAGATAGTCGCGCTCCGTCCGCTGCGCCGCCTGGATGACCTGGCCGATCTCCGTGACCGCCGCCTCGATGTCGGCATTTTCGATGTCCCCCCGGCCGTCGACCTGCGCATTCTGCATCTCGAACAGGCTGGTGATCCGCTGCTCGAGATCGTCGACCCGCGCCGCCTCCGCCGGCGTGGCCGCGGTCAGCACGTGGAGCGAATTGATCGCCTGGTGGATATCGGTTTGCGCGGCGCGGAAAGGGGCGCGGTGCGTCTCTTCCCACGTCGCCAGGTAGAGGCGGCGATGGCCGTCCATCTCGGCGACCTTGCGCAGGATCCGCTCCTGGACTTCGATCGCCTCGTGCGTCCGCGCGACCCACTGCGAGGTGCGCGTGAAGCCGCGCGTGCTCTGGATGCTGATGGTCGCGATGAGCACCAGCATGACGAGCACGAGGCCGAACCCGGTCAAGACCTTGCTCCGGAGCGTCGTCCGCTGGGAGGTGGGAGAAGGCATGGAGGGGCGGGCGGACACTCCTGGCCGACCGTAAGCGGAGCCAGTCGGCGTATCCCTACACCGTTCGCCCAAAGGGGTCTAACCCCTTTTCGGCCGACTTGCGGCAATTTTCGGCCGCTTAGCCGTAACTATTCAAAACGCGCGCGGCTCTACGATGGGTAGCACAGGCGTCCCGCCTGTTCGGCTCGGCGTCCCGCCGAGTCGTCGACGCGGCGCGTCGCATTCATCAAACGGTGAGGACTCGCGCCTCGGGGGCCGCCGGGCGGGACGCCCGCCGGAACAGGCGGGACGCCTGTGCTACCCATCGTAGAGCAGTGCCCGTTTGGCTTAGTTGCGCGTATTGTCGTCCAGCACCCCGCTGGCGCGCGGCTGTTGCGGCGGCGCCACAAAAGGGAAGGCGCTGGTGGGCAGCACATCGCTCGCGTCGACCCCGTCGCCCAGGTGAGCGTTGTTGTTCAGCACGGTGAGGATCGTGTCGATCACGTCGTCTTTCAAGCGGCGGCCGTTGGGGAAGCCGACGTTCGCGTTGTCGCCGCCGTTCGGGCCGGAGTTCACGAGCGAGGTATCCAACTGCAAGATGTCGCCGCGCGAAACGGCAATCCCGGCCAGCACGCCGATGTTGGCGGCGGAGGTATTCAGGTGCAGTTGCGTGATCGTGTCGACGATGGCCGGCACGAACTTCCCGGACGCATCGGTCCGCGCGATCGTGGCATTGTAGCTGTCCTTCAGGTTGAAGGGAATGAGCGCCACGTTAACCGCCGGGTTGCCCATGCGATCGACGGTCCGATACGGGCCGGAGCCGACCTTGCCGTTGGCGGTCGTCACTTCGAGCGCATGCCGGAGCGTGAGGAAGTCCGCGCCGAGTTTCACGCCGTTGGTCCCGAGCAGGAGCGACTTGGGGATGCTGAAGGCGATGGAGAGGACGTTGTAGCCGGCGAAGGTGTCGCGGGCGCGGGAGAAGTCGACGTTGTTCAGGTTGCCGTCGTCGTGAATCGCCTTGACCGACCGTGAGAAGCTCACCAGGTCGAAGAAGAACGGGTCGTCCACTTCGCCGGCAAAAAACTGGATGTTCTTCGCGGCGTTCGCAGGATCGACGACGATGGTGTCGATGACCTGCGACGCAGGCGCGGCGGCGAGCGTGACGGGCGTGGTCACGAGCTTGGTTTGCTTGAGCCCATCGAGCGTGAAGACGACCGGCTTCGTGCTGCCGTTGAAGCCGACCATCGTCACCGTCGCCGTCTGCGGGTCGGGCTTGCGGAGGTTGATCTGCGCATCGTTCGTCGCGGTCACCGCGCGCTTGTTGAAGGTGACGTCGATGAAGCGATTCGGCAGGATCGACAAAGCGAAGGCGGCCTTCTGTGCGGCGGTGGCGTTGGCCGCCGGCAGCGGCGAGTTGACGTGCTGGTTGTAGATCTGAAAGCGGTATTTGACGTTCTCGTCGAAGACCGCGAAGTTCCCCGCTTCCCCCGGCACGATGAAGCCGTGAAAGGTGCCGATGACGATGACGTTGTCCTTCGTCGCCTGGTTCGGATCCATGAAGAAATAGAGATCGGCGATGTCGGCGGCCGCATCGTGGGCGAGCGCTGGCGCATCGCCGTGATCGGCCGCGCGCACCGCCGGCGGAAGCAAGGCGGAGCCGGTGAGCAGAATGGCGGCGGTGAGCACCGCGCGGGTGCCTTGAAGAAGGGTTTTCATAGGGTCGGAGGTTGGCCGGAGGTGCAGCGTGAAGCCGGCTTCATGCTGTGGTGGTTGGCCCGATCATGCGACTTTGAAGATCAGCGTCAACCCGTGAATGAGCCCGGTTCAAGGCGTCGGCAGCGGGACTTGGTCCTTTCTCAGCGCCTCTTCCAGCGCGGCGCGATTCGTCCTGGCGGGATCGATCCAAGCGGAAAGCGTGTCGGCGCTGACGGTCGCCCGCTCGACCCCGTCCAGCTTCGCGACGGCGAGGTAGACGGCGTAGCGGCAGCCTTTGCAATCGAGCAGGCCGACCTTGATGTCGACGCGGGCGAGTTGAGCCTCGGGCGTGGCCGAGGGAGGGGCGAAGCTGAACGAGTTGCCACTCGCCTTGCGGAGCAGGTCGTTGAGCTTGGCGAGGACTTTTTCGGCGCCGCGGTCGGCCGGCTTTTTCGGGGGGCCGGGCGGGATGAGCTTGTCCAGATCGTAGCGGACGGTCGCGACGGCGTGGTCGAAATCGACCTCGACGACCTCGATTTCCGGGAGTTCCTTCATCGTCCGGCGAAAGTCGGCCTGCCGCTCGGCGAAGCAGAGGCCGATGATGCGGTAGGTGGCGGTCTGCTGATCGGCGTGCACCTGGCCGCCAGCCACGATGAAGAGAAGCGCAATGAGAAGGACGCGGCGGGTCCAATCGAAATCATGTGTAGAGGCGGCTCTCTGTGAGCCTAAGCGAACAGGTGCCGCCTCACTTTTCTTGAGCGCCGCTTCACCAGAAACGCTCAAGGAATTGGAGGCGGCACCAGTTCGCCTAGGCTCACAGAGAGCCGCCTCTACACATGCTTTCGATGCGGCTTCGCCGCAGAGGTTGATTCGCACGCAAATCATGTCATCGGGTTTGAAAGAGCGGGCTGCGCACGATTTCGTGCAGGAGCGTGCGGAGGCCGCCGCCTTGCTTTTCCGTCTGCGCGACGACGCCGGCGATCTCCGCGCGATCGCTGTAGGCGATGCCGCGGCCGGTGGCGTAGACGGCGAGCTGTTCGGTGAGATTCTTGAGGAGTTGCGCGCGGTTGGCGGCGAGCAACTGCTCCAGGTCGGCGACGCCGCTGAATGCGCGGCCATCGGGCAATTGACCCGCGGGATCGACGGGCCTGGTGAGCTTGAAGTTGATCTTGATGAACGGGTCGATCGCGCCCCGCGCGGCGGGCGGCTCCGGGTCTTCCGCGTCGCGCACAGCACGGTAACGGTCGCGCTCGCCGCCGATGACATCGAAGGATTCCAACGCGAAGCCGGCGGGGTCGATCTTCGCATGGCAGGAGGCGCAGGAGCTGTCGGAGCGATGTTTGTCGAGCAACTCGCGGATGGTGGTGGCGCCGCGCACGTCGGGTTCGACGGCGGCGATGTTCGGCGGTTGCGGGTCGGGCGGCAGACCGAGCAGCCGGGCCATGACAAAAGCGCCGCGCACGACGGGGGAAGTGGTGGTCCCGTTGGCCGTGACTTTCAAAATGGCCGCTTGCGTGAGAAAACCGCCGCGCGGCGAGCCGGCCGGCAAGGGCACGCGGCGAATCGCGGGGCCGCTCACGCCGGGGATGCCGTAATGTTGCGCGAGCTTCTCGTTGAGCATCGCGAAGTCGGATTTTACGAGATAGCCGGCATCGAGGTTTTTCTCAAGGAGCTCGCGGAAATAGGCGCGCGTTTCGGCGACCATGGAATCCTGCAAATACGGGCTGAACTCGGGATAAAGTTTCTTGTCGGGATCGTTCGCGCCGATGTCGCGCAGCTTCAGCCACTGCCCGAGAAAGTCTTCGACGAAACGCTGCGCTTTCGCGTCCTTGAGCAGGCGCTCGAGCTGCGCGTCGAGGACCTTCGCGTCGTACAGCGTCCCCTTGGCGGCGAGCGCGATCAGCTCGTCGTCGGGCATCGAGTTCCAGAAGAAATACGAGAGGCGCGAGGCGAGTGCGAAGTCATCGAGCCGGCCCGCGGGCTCGAGGTGATAGAGGAAATCCGGCGAGCAGAGCGCAGCGCGATAAGCGGAGCGCATCGCCGTTTCGAAACAGTCGCCGGCCTTCAGGCGGGCATCGACGCGGTCGACGTATTCCTTGCGCAACTCCGCGTCGACGGGCCGGCGAAAGGCTTTCGGCAGGAAGCCCGCGAGCAGCCGGTCGGCGTCCGCGAGCGGCTGGGACGACTCGACGGTCCACAGGTCTTTCTTCACCTCGGGCCGATTGTTGGCGCTGCGGATTTCCTGTTTGATCGGCTTGTGCACCGGCGGGCGGATGCCGGCACGATCCGCCGCATTGAACTCCGCGAACGGAAGCTGACCGAAGAGCAACTGATGGCCGCGCGGCGGCCAGACATCGTAGATCGGCCCCTCGACTTCGACCCAGTCGCTGATGACGCACGGGCCGGTAAAGCCCATCGCGCGATCCTGGCGGCCATAATAAATGACGACCGGCGCGAGCGAGGCGGCGTTGAAGCCGATCATCTCGCGCTGGTTGAGCCAAACGTCCAGCTCGTGCACACGCGACTCGACGGAGGGCGCATCGTAATAGCCGAGGACGTAGCTGGCCGGCTGGCCGCCGCTTTCATTCGGCTGCACGACGGAGAGGCGCGCCGCCTCGACACCGCGCGCCGGCTTCACTACGCCCTTGTCCCACCAACAGCCCCACACGGAGGCGCGCACTTTGTAGCGCCCGGGATAGATCGCGGCGAACTTCTCGAAGGTGGGATACCAGCTCTCGTCCTCATGCCGGAAGACGCCGACGCTGCTCTCCGGATCGTAGAGCCCGAGGACGCTGTGCGCGGGGCGGGCAAGGTGCCGGTATTGGCCCGCGGGCGGGAAGTTCGGATCGGGCTTCTTGTCGCGCAGCAGGATGCAGTCGCCGGTGCCAAGCATGAGGACGCCCTGGTAGGTATTCGCCAGCGAGACGCGATGTTTCTCGGCTTCGGGCTTCTCCGGCCGCGTGACGATCGCAAGGTCGAGCGTCTTCTCCGCGGCCTCGACGTATTTGGCGATGTTGACGTGCGAGATATCGAGCGCGTCGCTGTTCTTGTCGAACCCATGCGCCGAGCCATCGGCGGGCAGCAGCACCTGCAGGCCGATGCCATCCAGCCCGAAGAGATCGCGGATCGTGTTCTCGTATTCCACGCGCGTCAGCCGGTGCAGGCCGGTGTGGCCGTCGGCATCGAGCCGCGCGCGTTCCGCGGCCACGAGCGATTGGTCGAGCCAGGTTACGATTGATTTCAGGTCATCCGCCGGCGGGCGCGGCTTTTTCTTCGGCGGCATCTCGCCGGAGGCCATTTGGTCATGGACCTTGACCCAGCGCGCGAAGGTATCGGGGTTGGCGAAGTCCTGCTTGAGGGAGGTGAGGTCGAGGCCGCCTTTGTGGGTTTCAGTGTCGTGGCAGTCGTAGCAGTGGTTTTCGAGGAAGGGCTCGAGATCGGGCGCGGCGGCGGCGAGCCGCGAGATCGCGCCTGCCAGCAGCAGAAGGGTATGTATGGGGGCGATTCTCACGGCGACGGGAATTGAAAATTGAAAATTGAAAATTTGAGATTGGAAATTGTGTTCTGGTCGCAACGTCAGTCTGACTTTCGGTCGCGATTGGCTTTGGCGGTTTTGAGTGACTTGGCGATGATGTTGCACAGCTCCGCGCATTCCTAGGAGACTTTGGTCATGCGCGTGAGTGGAAGAAGTTTGCCCTTTACGATCATTCGCAACCAGATGCGGGATTCCTGCAATTCCTTGCAAACGATGCCCAGCTTGTGAATGAAGTCGGCCTTACTCTCCGCCGCGCATGCTTCGCTATAGTTGGGGGCCGGCGAGGTGCCACATCGAACCAGTTGTCCGGCTATGTGCTTTCCAAGCCGGGTGCTGGGTAGAGCATCGACGACTTTGCCAGCACGGATTGCAAAGTCCATCAACCGTTCTTCCAGGATTTCCGCTATTTGTTCAGCCATACTAATTCAGGTTTGCGCCTGGCCGAGCGAAGCAATTTCCAATCTCCATTTTCCAATTTTCAATTTCCAATTGCCGTGTCCTCGCGTCACGCCATTTCCAAGCCGGTCATGGTTCCCTTCCCGCTCGAAAACTCCCCTGTCTCCACGCCCAGCCGTTGCAGCATCGAGACATATAGATTGCTCAGCGGATAGTTCTTCTCCCTGCTGAACGCAAGATGCTGCCCGTGCTTGAACCCGCCGCCGGCGAGGAGCACCGGCAGGTTGACGTTGGAGTGCGCATTCGCGCTCCCCATGCAGGTGCCGTACAACACCTGGGTGCGGTCGAGCAGCGTGTCTCCTTCTTCTTTCGCGCCTTGGAGCGCGGTGAGGAAATCGTTGAACGCTTCGAATTGCCCTTCCTCCTTGCCTCGCAGTTCGGCGATGGCGTCCGGGCGATTGCCGTGGTGCGTGATGTTGTGGATGACCTTGGTGTCGATGAAGAGCGTGATGATCCGCGTCGAATCGGTCTCCAGCGCGAGCTTCATCACGCCGAACATCAGCCGCGTCTTCGCGACAAACTCGCGCGCGTCCTCGATATCGGTCGGCGCCTGCGCCTGGACGGCGGGCTTCGGCTTGTATTCCCACTCCTCCGAGGTGTGCAGCCGCTGCTCGAGCTCGCGGACGGAGGTGTAGTACTCGTCCATCCGCTGCTGATCGGCCTTGGAGAGGAGCCGGTTGAGGCGCTTCGTCTGGCTGCCGACGAAATCGAGCATGCTGCGCCCTTGCCGCAGCGCTTCCACGTTCGCCTCCACCTCGCTCGCCTTGCCTTGCACGAAGAGCGTCTGGAAAAGCTTGTGCGGACTTTTCTCCGCGGGAATCGGCGCCCCGCTACGCGTGAAGCTGAGGGTCGAGGCGCCTTCGCTCAGCATCGCGAGCGGCAGCGACGGATACCGCGTCGCGATGCCGATCTGCTCCGCCGCGACCTGATCGAGCGAGACGGAATTGCGAAAGCCGCCGCGATCCGGATGCGGCGCGCCGGTCAGAAAACATTTCTCCGCCTGATGCCCGCCGGTGACGCCCGGTAGGCTGACGCCGGAGAAGACGGTGAGGTTTCCGCGATGCGCCGCGAGTTTTTCGAGGTAAGGGCTGAGCTCGAAGTCGCGGCCCGCTTTCTCGGGGAAGAAGAATTGCGGCAGGATGCCCATGTTTGTCTCGATGGCGACCATGCGCCGCGGCACCGGCTTCGCCTGGCCGGCGCGCGCGAACGGTGGCCGCATCGCCTCGAGCAAAGGGAGGGCCAGGGTAATGCCGACGCCCCGCAAAAAGGTGCGGCGGGAGAGCGGACGAAAAGCGGCGATATTCATAAGGGGAGCAGACCGCATGGGCAGGTGCGGCTGAATTTTCCAGTACCCCGACTTGGGGCATTTGTACACGGAAAGAGGTCCGACCGGGCAAAAGGAAGCTCGCCGGCGGCGCTCTCCCCGCGCAGTCTCTGAAGCGTCGCGCCGCGGATGAACCAACCGCCGGCGCGCATTCCCCCCCCATGAAGGTCACCGCCCCCCTCCCCTCACGCCGTCGTCCCTGGAAATCCGCGAGCGCCTTCCTGGCGCTCTGTCTCCTCGCCGGAGCGCACGGTTTCGCCGCGGACGCCGAGAAGCCGGCCGCCGAGAAGAGCAAGCTGCCGGACTACCCGCGCGTCAATCTCTCGCCGGTCTATGAAGTCGTGCCGGGCTGGCCGCAGCGCCCCGCGGGCACCGAGGCGGCCGCGGTTCCCGCGATCTCGCTCGATCGCGAAGGCAACGTCTGGATATACACGCGCGCCAATCCCGTGGTGCAGGTCTACACGCCCGAAGGTCGCTTCGTGCAGAGCTGGCGCGAGGAGGATGCCCGGACCGTGCCGCACGGCCTGAAGTTCGACGCGGACGGCAACGTCTGGCTCGTCGACTGCGGCCTGCACGTGGCGCGCAAATTCTCCCCCGACGGCAAACTGCTGCAAACGCTCGGCACCCTCGGGGAGCTCGGCAATGACGACCACCATTTCCGGATGCCGACGGACATCGCCTTCACGCTGAATGGCGACATTTTCGTGGCCGATGGCTACGGCAACAGTCGCGTCGTCCGCTTCGACAAGACCGGCAATTTCATCAAGGCCTGGGGCTCGCTCGGCACCGCGCCGGGCCAGTTCAGTTGCACCCACGCCATCTGCTCCGATTCCAAGGGCCGCCTCTACGTCGCCGATCGCAACAACGTCCGCATCCAGGTCTTCGACGCCGAGGGGACGCTGCTCGACACCTGGGCGAACATTCTCGTCCCGTGGGGATTCTGGATTTCGCCGAAGGACGAGATCTGGGTCTGCGGCTCGTCGCCCATGCCGTGGGTCAACGATCCGAAGTACCCCGGCGCGCCGCTCGGCTGCCCGCCCAAGGACCAGCTCTTCATGAAGTTCAACACCGCCGGCCGCGTGCTCGAGCATTGGACCATCCCGAAGGGCGCGGACGGCGAGGAAAAGCCGGGCGACCTCAACTGGCTCCACGTCATCGCCCTCGATGCCAAGGGCGACATCTACGCCGGCGACATCATCGGTAAGCGCGTGCAGAAGTTCGCGCGGAAGTAGGGTCTGGAGGGGCGATCGACCGAGGTGTAGAGGCGGCTCTCCCTGAGCATAGGCGAAGGGGTGCCGCCTCCAATTTCTTGAGCGTTTTCTCGCGAGCAGCGCTCAAGGAAAGTGAGGCGGCACCTGTTCGCTTAAAGCTCACAGAGAGCCGCCTCTACACCTCAGGGAACGTCGGCTCCGCCGGTCGCTTCAGCGCCGCCTCGTATTGTGCGATCCACTGTTGCGGTGTCATCTTTTTGGCGAGCTCGGTGATGAGATCAAAGGGGAGCGCCTCGGGCTTCTTGAAACGGACGCAGCATTTGCCCATGTCGAGCTTCGCTTTCGAGTGTTTCGGATACTCCGCGAGGAACCAGTCGAGCACCACCGAGCGCCCGTAAAGACAGGAGTGATACATCGAAATGTAGTTCTTCTGCGAAGCGATGGAGACAAAGCCCAACGGCAGCTTCGGGTCGCAATGATAGCCCGGCGGATAGAGCGAATGCGGCACCACATAGCCGACCATCCCATAGGTCATCTGTTCCTCGAATCCTTTCGGGAGATGCTTCAGAAAGATCCGGCGCAGGCGCAGCATCGGCGCCTTCCGGTCCTCGGGGAGCGCGGCAAAGTATTCGTCGGGGGTGGCGGCCTTGGAGATCATGGTCAGCTGCTCCCGGTAACAACCTCGGTTTCCGGAGACATGCTCGCCAAGCCGATTTGCCGGTACGTCGCGCGGGTGCCGCTGAGGGCGATGCGCTGCAAGAGCTCCCAGCGATGCGCCTCGGGCACTTCGCGCCAGGTCGCCGGCACCGCGACTTCGAGCAGCTCTTCTCGCCGCACGAGCAGGCCCCAGCCGGCGGGGACTTCGTGGAGTTTGGCCACGCCGGGCTCGACCACGAGGTAGCAAAGATTGGCGGCCTCCCAGCGGATGAGCTTGCCGAGTTTCGTCTGCGAGTGCAGCCGCCGGGTGAGCGTGCGGAGTTCGTCGACGATCTGCTCGTACGGCTCGAATCCCGCGGCCTCGAAGCGGTAACCGTCGAATTCAGGGAAGAGCGCTTCGCCCGTCCGAAGCGTCGGGAAATGGCGCCGCATCGAGTCCTCGTACAGCGCCTTGAGCTCCTGCAGCCGCGCGAGCCGAAGCCCGAGCGTCTGCTCGCAGCGGGCGTCACGGAGGAAATCCGGCCGGCTCTGCTTGCACTCGAAGATGGCACTGACCGGCGGCTGCGCCGGCCCGTCGCGCAGGCTCGCGACCGGCCGCGCCGCCGCGGCATCGAGCCGCGAGCAGCCGAGCCTCGGCACCGAGACCTCCACCCCCGCAATCGTAAAGCCCTGGCGCTGCGCCCACGCGAGCGCGAGGTGCTTCAGGGTTTTGTGGAGGGTGGTTTCGCCGGACATGGCAGACCCACCACTACCGCAGCGGCGAGCCGCTGCCGAGCCAAAGAGCGGCGCCTGCGCCGCAAATCTTCCTCTCCCTCCTCCTTATCCGGTGAAACCGAAACCGCGCCCTGAGGCAGGCTGGAAGCCCGCGATACGGCAGGCGAGACGCCTGCGCTACGTAGCGCAAGCCTCCGGATTGCCGTAGCGCAGGCTTCCAGCCTGCCTCAGGCGGCGCCGGGCGTTGCACCGTGGCGAAGCTGAAGTCGCTCGTCGAAAACGCATCCTCTTATCTCACCCCCGATACATCTTCGCCACCGTCCCTGAGGTCGCCCGCACGCTCTCGACCAGTTCCGGCGGGGCGAGGACTTTCACGTGCGCGCCCCAGCTCAGGCACCAGCGTTTGATTTCGTCGATGCTCCCGAGCTCCAGCGAGAGCTCGACGTCGCCGTCCGGCAGCTCCTTCACCTGCTGCGAACCGTGCCATTGGCGCTCCATCACCATACGGCCGGCGAAGGCGTCGAAACGCAGGCGCACCGCGAACGTTTTGCCGTCGCCGGAAATGACGCCGAAACTCTGACGGAGGTGCTCGTTGATCGTGAAGTCCGCGGGCCGCTCGAAGCGGGTGGCGGTCATTTTCACCTTGCGCATGCGCGGGAGGGCGAAGGTGCGCAACTCCTCGCGCTCGAGGTCGAAGCCGATCGCGTACCATTGGTTCTTCACGCAGCCGAGATGGTAGGGCCGCAGCCGACGGCGTTCGTAGCCGGCGCCGCGGATCTTGCGGTATTCGAAGACCAGCTCGCGGCTCCGCAGCACGGCGCGGCTGACCTCCTGGAAGGCCTCGAGATCGGGGATCGTCGTGCCGATGCTGCGGAAGGAGATCGCGTCGTCCATCTCCGTCCAACTGAACGAAATCTGGTCGCGCAGCGAGTCGGTCAGCTTGCGAAAGGCGGCGGCGAGCTGATGCTCGAACGCGGTCCCCTGGTAGAGCCCGAGTGCCTTTTGCGCAACGAAGAGCGCCACCACTTCGCCCTCCGACACCTCGATCGCAGGAAAGCCGGTGACCGGTTCGGTG
>DASYIS010000363.1:0-11533 GCA_035997375.1 Chthoniobacteraceae bacterium | reverse complement strand
CGGCATGTTCGCGTTTGCGATTTGGGACGCACAGACGCAGCGCTTATTCTGCGCACGTGATCGGGCGGGGGAGAAACCCTTTTACTACGCCGCCGTCGGCGATGCCTTTCTCTTTGCCTCGGAGATCAAGGGGCTGCTCGCCTCGGGCTTGGTGGAGCCGCGGCCGGATCGGCGCGGGATCGACCAGGTGTTCACCTTCTCGGCGGTGCCGGGACCGGTCACCTGCTTCGAGGGGGTGCAACTGCTGCGGGCCGGGCATTTTCTCGAAATCACGCCCGGCAGCGAAGGCGGACGCGGCCCGGAGATCGCGGAGCGCGCGTACTGGGAGATGGATTTCCCCGATGAAGGCGACGAGGAGCGCGGGGAGGATCCGAAGAAGCTGATCGATGATTTTGAAAAGGTGCTGCTGCAGGCGGTCGAGGAGCGGCTGCGAGCGGATGTGCCGGTCGGCGCGTACCTTTCCGGCGGCGTCGATTCGAGTATGATCGTGGCGCTCTCGACGCACCTCAAAGGCCCGGCGATCAATACCTACACGGTGCGCGTCGACTCACCGGAGCTCGACGAGCTGAGCGCCGCCAGCCAGACGGCGAAACACGTCGGCACGAAGGCGCCGATCGTGCAGGACTTCCGCGCGAGCGACGCGCTGGAGACGTATCCGGAGCTGATCGAGGCGGCCGAGGCGCCGGTGATCGACACCTCGTGCGCCGCGCTGCTGCAGCTCGCGCGCAAGGTCCACTCGTGCGGGCAAAAAGTCGTGCTGACCGGCGAAGGGGCCGACGAGTGGCTGGTCGGTTACCCGTGGTACAAGGCCGCGAAGCTGATGGATTACCTCGACGTGATCCCCGGCCTGCATCTCAGCGACGCCGCGCGCCGCGCCTACCTGAGCCTGAACCACGTGCCGCACTTCTCCACCGCGTGGCGCCGGGATGTCGAGGCGTCAGTCGGTGGGCGCAATGCGTGGATCGACTCCTACGGCCTGCTCTCGCTCTCCAAGCTGCGCTTTTACGGTGAATCGATGCGCGGGGTGATGGAGAGCACGCGGCCGTGGAGCGAACTCGGTTTTCCCCTCGAGCGGGCGAAGCGCTGGGCGCCGATCAACCGCGGGGTCTGGATCGCCGCGCGCGTGCTGCTCGCGGGCCACCTGCTACAGGCGAAGGGTGATCGCGTGGCGATGCATTCCTCGGTCGAGGTGCGCCCGCCGTTCCTGGATGAGGACGTGTTCGATTTCACGGCGAAGTTGCATCCCAAGTGGAAGCTGAACGGCTTCAAGGACAAGTACCTCCTGCGCCAACTCGCCGAGCGCTGGGTGCCGCTCTCGATCGCGCAGCGGCACAAGGCCATCTTCCGCGCACCGCTCGACAGCTTCCACCACGACCCATCGCCGGCGTTCGTCGAGGAGTTGGTGAGCGAGGAATCGCTGAAGAAGACGGGCTATTTCGACGCGAAGCAAGTGGTGCATTGGCGGAAGACCTTCCGCACCCTGCGCGCCGGCTCGCTGCCGCGGCTGTCGATCGAGATGGGCCTGGCGGCGGTCGTCGCGACGCAGTTGTGGCATCACCGGTTCATGGGCGGCGGGCTATGCGACCTGCCGGTGTGGACGCCGACGACGCGGGCGGCGTGAGGGTTGGCCATTTTTTCCGGCTCGACGGATGCCTTCGAGCCAGCTTGATATTCGCGGATGGCTACTCCAAGTGGAACTACGGCGGCTGCGATGACTTTGCGCCCGGAAGCGCAGGCGGCGAAATGGGAGGTGCTCGATTGCACCCAGCAGGAGGCGATCGACAGGCTGTCGCAAATGATCGCCGAGGCGGTGGATGCCCTGCCGCTGGCCTCGGCGCGAAAACGTGTCCAGGAGAAGGAAGGAGACCGCCCTCGGAGCACCGACAAGAAGACCCGGAATGCCTTTCTCTCCGGCGACCGCGGAACCGGCAAGACGACGGTGCTGGAGTCGCTGATCGATTTCACTTCCAAGGAGTTCAAGCTCAGTCAGGCGGAGTCGGAAAAGCGGTTTGCAAATCTCGAGCCGCACCTCGCGAAAATGAGGCGGCGGGTGATCTGGCTGGACGAACTGGACGTGGAGCCGATCCAGCAGCCAACGAGCTTTCTCATGGCGATCCTGGTGCGGATCGAGGCTGCGTTCTGGCGTTGGAATGCGCCCGGGTCGTCCTCCACCGAGGAGCCGGAGGATCTGCGCGCCCCGCTCTTCTCCGGCGCGCTCTCGCCTGGCAGCGACGCGCTGGTGCGCTTCAAGCGCCTGCAGACCGAGATTGCGGTGGGGTGGGATGGGAATGTCGAATCGCGCAAAGGACAGCTCGATGCCGACAGCTACGCCGTGGAGTTGATTCGCGAAGAGCGGGCGCGGCTTTCCCTGGGGCGCGATCTGGACCGGGTGCTCGACGACCTGGCAACCGAGGGCTTCATCCGTACGGAGAAGCAGTCGCCGCTGTTCGTCCTGCCGGTGGACGATCTGGATCTGAACCCGCGCTCCTGTCTGCAACTGCTCCGGCTCTTCCGGCTCTTCTCGACGCCGCGGCTGTTCTTCGTCGTCCTCGGCGACGAGAGCCTGGTGGAGCTGGTGGCGAACCTCCACGTGTCGAACGATCTCTCGCGTCTGGCGGCCAACGTGAACAATCCGAAGCAGCTCTCGGTCTCTCCGGATGAGGTGGCGCATCGCGCGGGCAACGTGGCGGCCAACGCCATGCGGAAGCTGCTCCCGCCGGCCCAGAGGGTCCACCTGGAGGCGATGAGCCTGGCCGAGGCGGCGTTCTTCCGCCCGCTTGGCAGTCAGTCGGCGGAGGGTGGGGAAGGTCTCGCGCTGCACGAGATCATGCAGTGTCTGCCGCTCGGCACGGGTGAGA
Organism: Chthoniobacteraceae bacterium; assembly: GCA_035997375.1. GTDB lineage: Bacteria > Verrucomicrobiota > Verrucomicrobiia > Chthoniobacterales > Chthoniobacteraceae > DASYIS01. The sequence goes on along the minus strand of DASYIS010000363.1, from coordinate 8,675 downwards.
CGAAACCCAGGCCGAGCGCTTCGCGGGCAAAGGCTTCGGAGACCGCCGGCCAGAATCTCTTTTCGCTGCCCAAGGTCGCGAACCTGCGGGATTTGTTGTTGGGCGCCGCCGCCGGAATAAAATTGGAGGGACAAAAGGCGCCCCTATCGACGAGAGAGCGCCCGAGTCTGCTCGACGGGGCCTTTTACTCGGGGCGTTTCCTTTTGAATGCCGCGCCGCGCCGCCTGGCAGATATTTGGTTTTCGCTGAACGAAGTGATGGCATCCAAGGACACGGACCCCTGGCAGGGCGCGAGCCTGATCCACTACTTCGCCGTCAAATGCCGCCGCAGCCTGATGGGCGATCCCGCCTTTGGCCCTGAGCAGCGGCGCACCGTGCGTTATGCCATCGACCGGAGCGACGACGGAGAATGGCAGTTGCGGCCCCTGCCGATCCGGCTGTTTTCCGAAACCGAGCCGGTGACCGAGCCGATCCTGGAATGCACGCCTGACCTGACAACGAAATTGCAGAAAGTGGAAGCCAAACTGCAGGCTGTGAATGAGCCGGCCGATGCCGCGAGCGAAGAAAGCCCTCACGAGGAGGCGCCCCGGCATCCCGAGTTGCGCTTCACCTTCGCCTCAGCGCCGCGCTGGCGATTCGAGGTGGTGACTTCGGAGGGGACCGGCAGCTCCGGCCCGCCGGCGGCGAACTCGAGTGCCGTCCGCTCTCTCGACGCTGAAACGGCGGCGGAGTTGACGATTCTTCACGATTTGCTGGCGTTGCGCCCGGTCGAACACGGGTTCGATCCCCTGGTGGCTTCCTTTACCTCCGCCAAGCCGTGGGCGGCGACCCAATGGAGCTACGATGGACGGGAGCCGGTTGTCCTGCCCTGGCGCCACCCGAAATGTGACACCCTCTGGTCATTGGATCGGTTTCGGCATGAGTGGAATCAGGCGCTGCTCCGCCGGACCGGCCAAAAGAATGCGCGAGCTGACGCCAGGCATTCCCATGAGGAAAGCACGGTCTTTTCGCTGGCCTTGCGATGGATTGGCTGGGGGACGGCGGGTTACCGAAGGGACTTTCCTCGGGATGAATTCAAATGGTCTGACGTCTTGCGTGAGCTCGAAGCCCTGGCCGGGGAAGTCCTGCGAGGCGGAGCGGACCAGAATGTGGCGCATTGGATTTGCAGCGTTTGTACGATGCTCATGCCGGAGATGGGCAGCCTTTCGCTGATCAAGAATAGCCGCGAGGAGGGGTTCGCACACGATCTCCTCAGATCGGAGTTGGTGTGTGCCGTCTGCCGGAAATACCGCTTCATCATCCAGCGCCAGCGGGCGACGCGCCTGAGCGAGTTTCTCAAGAAGGACAACGAGGCGCTCTGCCGATCCTTTTATGAATTGACACCTCCCTCCGCACACGACGTTTTCCGTACACCGTGGCCGATGGTCTATCGCCTGGCTGGCCGCGAGATGCCGAAGCCCTCGCGGCGCTCAACCGGAGCGCCCAAGCACGATGTCGTGGAAACGGTGAAGCGCGCCCGTACCGCCCGCGCGAAAAAGTAGCCGCTCCCCATGAGCTCCTATCGGCTGGCCGGGATTCCGATGGACCATCTCCAGGCGGAGGTGGCGGCGTTTCCGCTGGCCTCGGAGGCGGCGCTGGCGCTGGGGCCGCTGGCGCTGAGTCCGCACATGGCGGGCGAGACGGGCAGCCTGTGGCGGCGCGCGGAGGGAATGCTGGTGGTGCGTTTTCCCGGCTTTTCGCTCGATGAGTTGGTGGCGATCCGGGACCAGTTCTGGTTTGACGGGGGGGCGCCGGTTCCGCTCCACGCGTATGTGCGGCGGCTCGCGGAGGCCTTTCTCGTTGCGCAGGGCGCGGTGGCGACGCCGCGGATGCCGGGGGCGGGCGAGTTCCTTGGCTGGGGCGAGGTGGCAGCCGTCCGCCGGGCCTGGTACTGGATGTCGGTCTCGCTGCCACCGGATTTGCTGCTCGGGGCGCTGGGTGGGGCGGAGTCGTTCCCCGGCGGAGTCGACCTGCTCTCCGGCCCGGTGGCGAAGCATCTGCTCGAGAGTGGTTTCGCCGAGATGCATCTGCACATCGGCGCGGGGCTCAACTTCTCGCAGCTCTGGCTGCTCGCGATGGTGCGCGCGGGTGAGCCGGCGCTGAAGGCGAATGCTTTTGCCACACCCGGTGCGGAGCTGAATGGAGGCGCGGACTTTGCGCCCTGGATCCTGCGCGCGGCGCTCGCCCGGCGTCTGATCGTGGAGTTTCTCTCCACGAATTCCCGCCACGAGACCTTCGGCGACTGGCTCCAGCGGGTCGCCCTGCCGGAGACGGCAGACCGCATGGGGCCGGGCGACGCGCTGATGCTGGCCGGCGCGCTTGAGGATCTGCGCCGCGGCCGCCTGGGCTGCCCCGGCTGGGCCTACGCTTCGCTGCAGAGCATCTATCGCCAGTTGCGCGGTCCGGAGGCCGAGGAGAGGGATCTGCGCAGCTTGCCGGCGATCAATCCCGACATCGATGGCACGTCGGAGCTCGTGCTGGTGAAGCGCGTGCTCGACACGCTGCGGTTGCGGAACGACCCGACCCTGGCGACCCTGTTCTGGCAGATGGTGCGGGTGCGCGGCCTCTTCTACCGGCACATCGTGCAGCGGCCGATGACACGGGGGCTGCTCTGGTTTGTGCGCTTCTACGGACGCTCCAGCCCGAGCCGCCAGAATGCCTCGATGGAGAAGCTGCTCGCCTGTGCCGCCGAGCTCAATGGCCGCGGACGGGGCCTGCGCTCGCTGGAAATCCGCACCGCCCCGTGGGCCCACGGGGCGCAGATGCGGCAGATGGTGGATGGGCTGGATGCCGCCGCCCGTTCGTGGACATTGCCGCCCGCCCGCGGCGCCATGGAGTGGAATGGCAACCCGCTCGAGCTCGGCCTCGTCTTCCACTTTACCAAGGGACGGGGCGGCGGCGCCGGCGAGGGTGTGCCGAAGGCGCACTGGCGTGGCAGCCACGCCGATCCCTGCCCGGGCCGGGAGAATCCAAACGGCCTGCGGTACGCGCATTGGTTCAATGAAAAGCGCCGCGAAGCGCGGGCGCTCTCGTGGCTGCTGACGTCGTTCCCGCTCTCCCTGGGCATTTTCCGCGGGGTCGATGTCTGCACGGATGAGCTCGGCGTGCCGACCTGGGTGGTGAAGCCGCTGCTCGAGCACGTGCGCCGCGCCAGCCGCGTGGCCTCGGCCTCGCTCGCGCAATTCTGTGGCCGCCATCTTCCGCCGCTGCATCAGACGATTCACGCGGGCGAGGATTTCGTCCACCTGCAGACGGGTTTGCGCAATGTGGATGAGGTGGTGGAGAAGCTCGGCCTCGGCGAAGGAGACCGCATCGGCCACGGGGTCGCCTTGGGGATCGATCCCGCGGACTGGGCGGTGCGAGCCGGGCGGCTCCTCGTCGCGCGGGAGGACCGCCTGGCGGACCTCGTGTGGGAGTGGGCGGGCTACGGCAGTGGCGCCTGTGTCGCACCGCCTGGGCGCGCGTCGTACATCGAGCGCGAGATCGCGGTGCTCTCCGAGAGGATGTTTGACCAGGCGCGCCCGCCTCGGGAACTGGAGCGGCTGATGCTGCAGCTTTGCAACGAGTGGGACCTGTACGCGGTCGGCTTTCCCGAGGCGCCCCGGCGGGGGGCGGATGCGGAGCCGCGCACGCTGCTCCATCGGTTTCTCACGGATGCGAAGGTGTTCGAGCGGGGGCGCGAGCAGGTCTGGGTCGATCCAGCCGGGGAAGTGGAAACATTGCGGGAACTGCAGCGCTGCGTGCGCCGCAAGGTGGCCGCGCGCCGGATCGCCGTGGAGGTGAACCCGACGTCGAACCTTCTCATCGGCGATCTGTCGGACCTGCGCCAGCATCCGCTCTGGCGCATGCGCCCGCCGCGCGGGGATGGCGATGCGCCGGGCGTGCCGCTCTGCATCGGTTCGGACGATCCCCTGGTCTTCGCCTCCAATCTGCCCCAGGAGTATCAGTTTCTGTGCGATGCGCTGACTCTGGCCGGTCTCTCGCAGGAGGAGATGCGGCAATGGATCGACAGCTGCCGCGTGTGCGGGCTCGAGCACCGGTTTACCTTGCCAGCCACCGGGCGCGCGCCCCTGGCGAGCCTCAACGATTCGCGGGGAATGGGCTGCTCACTGCTCGTCTGAGGGCGGGACGTGGTTCGCCGTGGACTAGGTGGCGCGGGCCTCCTACTGCACCGCCGCCGCCAGATCGTCGCTCAGCAGCCACGCCACTTCCCCCTGTGCCGGATGCACCAGCGCACTCGGCAGGGACGGGTCGCCACTTAGCACCCGGCGCAGCATCTCCGCCTTGCCCGCGCCTTTCGCCAGGAAGAACACTTTGCGCGCGGCGTTGAGCAGCGGGAGCGTCATGGTTACGCGCTGCGGCGGAGGCTTCGGGCCGTGGGCCGGCAGGACGCTGCGGACGGTTTCCTTCAGTGTTTCCATGCCGGGGAAGAGCGACGCCGTGTGGCCGTCTTCGCCCATGCCGAGCAGGATCAGGTCGTGGACAAAGCGCGCCTCGCCGGTGCGCGCGGCTTCCACGGCCAGCAACTGCTCGTACTCGGCGGCCGCCGGTTCCTGTGGAATCTCGCCGCGGATGCGCAGGACGTGCGCGGTCGGCACGCGGTCGAGCAGGGATTCGCGCGCCATCTTGTAGTTGCTGTCCTTGTCGTCGGGCGGCACGCACCGCTCGTCGCCGAAGGTGATCCAGACCTTCTCCCACGGGAGGTCGACGGGTAGCGCGGCGTAGATCGCGCGCGGGGTTTCGCCGCCGGCCAAAGCGAGGCGGCAGGCGCCGCGCGCGGCGATGGCGGCGCGGATTTCCTCTTCAATAAGGGCTGCGGAGCGCGTGGCGAACTCCGCGAGCGGCAGGCTGATCAGGCGCGGTTTCATGACATCAGTTTGCAGGGCAGGGAAAACTCGAGCCGTCCCGCGCCGGCGCGCACCACGTCCAGATGGAGCGCGGTGAGCGAGGCTTTGCGGATGTGCACCAGGGCCGGGCTCGGGAGGCCGGTGAAGTGCGCGATGAGCGCGGAGAGATCGGGCTCGTGGCCGACGATCATCACGCACGGGTGGGCGCGGTGGGCCTTCAGTTCCTCGACGCCCGTCGTCGGCGTCATGCCGCTGGTCAGCCAGGGCGCGATCACGACCTCGACCCTCAGCGCCGCCGCCACCGGCTCCGCGGTTTCGTGCGCGCGGGGCAGGGGACTGGAGAGGATGAGCGACGGCTGGAGGCCGTGTTTCTTACAGAAATGGGCGACCTGTTTCGCCTGTTCCCGGCCTTTCTCGGAGAGGCGGCGATCGTCGTCCCGCGCGGCTTCAGTATCCGCGTCGGCGTGTCGCAGAATGTAGAGGAGCATGGAGGGGGAATGACGAATGACGAATGACAAATGACGAATGACGAATTACATCACCATGCCGCCATCGACGGTGAGGCACTGGCCGGTGATGTACGCCCCCTCGCTGCTCGCGAGGAAAGCGACGGCGTTGGCGATCTCCTCGGGCAGGCCGAAGCGGCCGAGCGGGATGCTGCCGATGACGCCCGTCTTCACCGCCTCGGGCAGCACGCCGGTCATGTCGGTCGTGATGAACCCCGGCGCGACGGCGTTGCAGGTGATGGAACGGCTCGCCAGCTCGCGCGCGATCGACTTCGTAAGCCCGAGCAGGCCGGCCTTCGAGGCGGAGTAGTTCGCCTGGCCCGCGTTGCCGGTGAGGCCGGCGACGGACGAGATATTGATGATGCGCCCGGAGCGCTGTTTCAGCATCGTACGCTCGACGCTCTGGATGAAATTGAAGGCGCCCTTTAGATTCGTGTCCACGACGGTGTCCCAGTCGTCCTCGGAGAGCCGCATGGAGAGATTGTCGCGCGTGACGCCCGCGTTGTTGACCAGGATATCGACGCGCGAAAAGTCGGCGAGGATGCGCTCGACGAGCGCTTTCACGGCCGCCAGGTTGGCGACATCGACCGCGTAGGCGACGCTCAGGCCGGCGTGTTTGGCGTTGATTTCATCGGCGGTCTTGACGGCATTGGCCTCCGTGCGGGAGACGACGGCCACGCGCGCTCCCTCCTGGGCCAGCCGCAGGGCGATGGCCTGTCCGATTCCCCGGCCGGCGCCGGTCACGATGGCAACTTGATTGGCGAATCTCATAAAAAAAGTGAGTGTGTGGATGGGATCGGAGCGTGCAAGCGCGAAAGACGAGCGGCTCACGGCGGACCTCGGGAGGCGTTTGGCACGATCCCGCATGCGCGGCCCTGTACGCTCCGCACACGCCTGCTATGTTCGCGCGATGAATCGCGAACAACTGCCCCTCGACCGGCGCCTCCGCCAGGAGACGCTGTTGGCCCGGGAGCGCGTCTACCGCTTTGGCCCGCCGACGCCGATGGAGCGCTTGATCCTGCCGGGCACGGAGCCGGGGCCGGAGATCTGGGTGAAGCGGGAGGATCTCTCGGCGGTGAAATGCTACAAATGGCGGGGCGCGTGCAATCACATGGCGCAGATGACGGCCGACGAAAGGGCGCTCGGGGTGATCACCGCCTCCGCCGGGAATCACGCGCAGGGGGTCGCGCTGGCGGCCCGCACGCTCGGCATCGCGGCGCGCATCTACATGCCGCGCTCGACGCCGCGGGTGAAGCAGAGCGCAGTGGCGCAGCACGGCGGCGAGTTCGTGCAAATCCTGCTCGCCGGCGACAGCTACGACGACGCGGTGGCCGCCGCGCGGGCCGACGAGCGCGCGAGCGGCGGCACGTATGTCCATGCCTACGACGACCTCCGCGTGATGGCCGGGCAGGGAACGATGGCGGACGAGGTGGTGCTCTCCGGACACGGCCCCTTCGATGCTGCCTACCTGCAGATTGGCGGCGGCGGCATGGCCTCCGCGGTCTCGAATTGGCTGAAGACTTACTGGCCGGAGATCGAGATGGTGGGGGTGGAGGGAGTCCACCAGGCCTCGATGAAAGCCGCGCTCGCCGCGGGCGCGCCGACGGCGCTCGAGGAGCTCGATATTTTTTGCGACGGCACCGCGGTGCGCAAAGCCGGCGCACTCCCTTTCGAGGTCTGCCGCCAGACGCTGGCACGCATCGAGACGGTCACGAACGCGGAGGTCAGCGCCGCCATCCGGCTGCTCTGGGAAACGCTCCGCTGCATCTCCGAGCCCTCCGGCGCGATGGGTCTCGCGGCCGTCTTGAACGATCGCGCGCGGCTCGCCGGGAAGCGCGTGCTCATCGTCGTCACCGGCGCGAACATCGACTTCCGCCAGCTCGGTCTAATCGCGCAATCCGAAGGCACCGCCGGCCCGGCGGAGCGCACGCTGCGCATCCGCATTCCCGAGGAGCCGGGCTCGATGCTGGCGCTGCTCGACGCCTGCTTCGCCGGCCTCAATATCTCCGATTTCCAATTCGGACGGCAGAGCCGCGAAGAGGCCTGGCCGATCTTCACCGTAGGTTCAGAAGATCCTGCCCTGCTGCGCGATTTTCCCGCGCGACTGGAGGCGGCCGGCTATCCATGGGAAGACCTCACGGGCGCGGTCGACGTTGCCTTCCGCGCCATCCCGTTGCGGATTGATCTGCTGCATCGGCCGGCATTTCTCCGGCTCGATTTCTACGAGCGCCCCGGCGCGTTGCACGACTTCCTCGGCCAGGTCATCCGCGAACGCGCCGGCGTCTGCTATTTCAATTACCGCCAATCCGGCGAACGCGTCGGACGGGCGTTGCTTGGGTTTGATTTCGAAAGCCAGGGTGCGCGAGACGCCTTCGTGCAAGGTATTCCGGAGCACGGCGATGGGTATCGGTCGTGCAAGCCGGTGGATGCGGCGACGCTGGAGCGGTTGTCGGCTACGGCGCCGAGTCGCGAGCGATGCGCTGAACCGTTGACGTCGGCATGAAGAGCGTGAGGGGCTCGACATCCGCCTCCTCAAAGCCCATCTTCGCGTAGAAAGTGGCGACCGCTTCATCCTTGGCATCAACCACCAAGCCGGCTCCGCCCGCCCAGTCGGCCACGTTCGCCACGCGGCGCAGCGCCTCGACCAACAAGAGTCTGCCGAGCCCAGCGCCCTGTTGCCTCAACGACACTGCCAATCTACCCAAGCGCATCGCGGGAATTCGTTGCGGCAATTTCCTGCCCAATTTTCGAGGCAGTTGCTCGTTGCGCATCTCGCAAATGGAGATCGTGAAGAATCCAAAGCTGGGCTTTGGCGCGACTGATGGCTCCTCCACGAGGACGAATGTTTTCGAGAGGCCTTTCTCGATGTGCTGCCGCGCCGTTCGCTGAAGATAATCGTTCAACGGCGGCTCTCCACAAGCGAATCCAATTCGATCGTGCGTCGAATCCAAGCCGTCCAGTTTAAGCACGCATCAGTTTCCGATGAAGTGCGATCGCCTCCAGCATGGCGGCGTTGGGTTCGGGCGGATTCTCGATCAATTCAAGAATCCTCTCAGCTCCCTCCCGGCTCAGCCGAATCGGACGATCCTCGATTGAGGCTAACATCTCGCGCGCCTCCCGGTGTGCTGCCTCGATCACAAACTCCTCCAGGGAACGCCCCTCCATCTCAGCCGCTTTCTGAATCGTGCTCAGAATCTCCACCGGAATGTGGAGTTCGAGGCGGGAGGTCTGCTCGGCGATGGCTGACATGAAATGAAACTGCCATTGAACGATTCTGCCGTCA
>DASYIS010000362.1:0-14841 GCA_035997375.1 Chthoniobacteraceae bacterium | reverse complement strand
CAGCTCTCGTCCCACCCACCCTGCCGTACTAGGCCGCACAAGTGCAGAATGACCAACGAGATCACTTGTTCGCGGTGCCAAACGAGCTTCGACCGTGCCGCTGCCCATTGCCCGAGCTGTGGCGCACCCAACATGGCAGACCGAATTCAGCCCGTTTCACCTTCCGTTCGTCGCTGCGGTCCTTTGGCGTTTCTCTGCCTTCAGTTTGCGTGGGTTGCTGCTCTCATTGCGGCGGTGGGTGCTCTGGTTGTCGGGGTCGTCGCTCTCCTGCGTGGCGAACTGCTGGCGGCTTCGTTTGTGCTTCTCATCGCATGTCCGGTCAGCACCGGCCACTTTGTCGCCTTTGGATTAGTAATTCGGTATGCGGAGCGTCGCCCATAGCACGATGCCTCGCCTTGCGAGGCTCCGAAGGCAATGGAACGCACAATGGCCTAACCCGGCGGTCGAGCGAACACGCCTCCGCGTCACGCCGGCTGCTTCCACCGTGCAGCCGTCGTGCCGCTCCGGCATGTCGCTCACCTTTTGTGCGTTATGCCGCTAGCGTTGCTCTGATTCATGTCACACAAATACGCAATTCGACTTGGTAGCGGGCGCGACATATTCCTTGTGGCGCTCAACCAATCCAGAACCTACGAAGGACTTCTTGAGGGACTCCCCACTAAAGAGAAAAACAGAGGCATCGTCGAAAGAACCATACAATGCGCCGAAGAATTGTGGGGAGGAGCCGCGTATTTGATTACCCCTCCCGAAACCCCCATCACATTGGACCACGATTATCCTTTCGGAACGCCCGCATCAATTCCAGGGATCGTTTGTTGCGCCCGTTTCAGGAGCCGCACTTCCGTCCGTCCTGATGACGGAGACGACTACTCAGAGCTTACTTTCGTGTGGTTCCAATCCGATTATGCGCTGCCCATTGACGAATCCACATTGACCCAAATGGGTTCGCTTGACTGGAATGCCCATGCGACGGATTACCAATATTGAACCGTGGCCCAACCAAGCGCTGCAGCGAACAGCTCCGGGCGCCACAGCCTGTGCTTCCCACCGCGCCGACCGGCCCACCACCGACCATTTGACCACACCTTCCGCTCAGCGGCCCACCCCCGGCCGCCTTCGCCCGCACAGGTTGCGCCGCCCTCCGCAGTCGCTGAGCTTGTGGTCGTTGGCGACTGAGCGCTCACACCCAAAGAACAACGCCGACAACACAAGCAAACACTATGAAAATGAAACCCACCTCAATAGCAACCCTCGCCTCAACCGCACTCATCTGCTTTGCGGTGATTCCCACAAACGCACAGACATCGCCGGGCCAATCCAAAACGAAGAAGCCAGCCGAGAGCAAAACTCCGAGCGCCACGAAAGATGAAAAGGCGACACATCCGGATGGTCCTGCCGCAAAACAGATCCGCGATTACATTGCTGCACTCGATCAACCCGATGCCGCCGCCACGAAGCCGTTTCTTTCCAAGGCGTGCAAAGATGATTTCACCACAGAGAAGAATGCGAATAGCAAATCCGGCTGGAATCTATCTCTTGCCGACTCGCAAATCCGAAGTGAGACAATCGACAAGAAAACAGGAGTGGCGACCGTCAAAGCACAAATTGTCTTCAAGGGTGGAAGCACTTTCATGGGCAGAGACGTCACTTTCACGCTAAAACAAGAAGATGGTGAATGGAAAATTGTAAGCATGACGCCACCACCAAAAGCACAAGCTCCTGGCTTTACTCCCCTGTAATCAAGCAGCGCCTAACCATACGCTGCAGCGAACCCGGCCATCGCGTCCCGGTTGCAATCCACACGTCCCGCAGGCCGGGTCGCTGAGCTTGGGTCGTTTCCTCGCGTCTCCTGAAATGAAAACCTCAATCACCATCCTCCTGCTTTCGGCCGCTTTCACTTTGTCGGGATGTATTATTCCGTATCCTCACACTTCTAAGCGATTTCAGGGAGTTAGCGGCCACGTCCTCGACGCTCGGACACATCAACCAGTCTCAGGAGTCCGCGTCGCCGTCCATGAGCACCCGAGCACGCGCACCACGACCGATGCAGGCGGAGCGTATCGTATCGGCGCCCAGCAGAACCTCCACATCTTGCTTGTTCCAGGGCCATGCACGAACTCAATCCCAGCGGGCGATTATTGGTCTCCATTACTCGACTTCTCTCATCGCGGCTATCGTCCCTTCAGCTTCGATGCGTATCAGCACGCAACCCCAAAGAACCGAGCCAATGGCGAGCTTGTCCACACTGATGTCTTACTCAACCCGCAATAGCAAAGGCCCGGAAACGGTTCCTGAGTAACAGTTAGCTAACATGTTAGGCAGGAACGAGTCGCAGACCCAGGGCGGCGGCTTGTTTTTGGAGGTTTTGCAGGCGCTTATGCAGAGCGGACGGGGTCACTTTGAAGGCTTCCTTTTCGTCATAGGCTTGACCGGTCGTGATCATCGCATAGACGAGTCTCGCTAACTTGTGGGCGACCGCCACGATGCCTTCGGCTTTGCCCAGCCGGCCTTTCATCCGGCGGCAGTATTGGCCCATCGCATCATTGGCTCGACTCAAGGAGTTGGCCGCGAGGCGGAATGCATCGGCCAGGCGGTGGGAGAATTTGCGCGTCTTGGCTTTGAGCACGCGCCCGCCGGTGATGCGATTCTCCGGACAAACGGCGAGCGTGGTCCGTGCGCGGCGGCTTCCGCGCGCCACGGGCGGCACGGTCCCAGCGCCCAGCAAAGGTCTGCTTGCCCGCGCTCGCCGCGCGGCCTACGCTCACGCCATGTGGTCAGCGAGTTCTCCAGACGGTCCGCCGGCGGGCCCGCACAGCCAGTCGGGATGCGCATCCACCGATCCGGGCCTTACTTTGCCCTGTCGCGGAGCGCCGGCGTGCTCCGCGGCTCAGTCCAACGGCGCTGTATCCGCCAGGCCGCGACGTTTTCTCCGCTGCGGCACGGCGGATACAGCTTAATTTTAGCCTCTCAACTGCCACCACTATGAAATCGATAACTCGAAGAAAAGCTCTGCCATTGGTTGCTACCGCGTTGGCGTCAGTCTTGGCCGGTCAGGCATACGGTGCTACGCCGGAGAACCCTGGCGATGAAAATACCTTTCCCGTATTCAGCCCCGACTTGGAGGCTCTCAAGAAATCGATGCAAGTTTTTGCGGTGCGATGGTGGACGATCAAGTTTGACCGTAAAACTTACCATTTTTGTCGTGCCAATCGTCCTTTTTTTGAAGTCAGTCGTTATGACGTGCATGGCTGGGTTCAGGCCAGTGGAGAAGACGACAAACGTCTCTTTCACGTATGGAGCGTCAGGACGCATGGCATTGGAGATATTAGAGTAGACATCGACGAGGCAGTGGGAACCGTCACGGTTGTCGCACTCGAGGGGAAGCTGAAAGGGAAGCAAATGGCCTTTTATGCTCTTAGTGCGTCCACTTAGATCATGGACAAGCTGATGCTGCAAAGGAGGCCAACCAGGCAGGCTTGGCTTTGACCGGAGGCGGGAAGGTGGGTGGAGCGTCAAAGCCAAGCGGGGTTGAACAAGCCCGGTCGAACTGCGGCGGCGGGCGGCCTTCCAAGAACCAAGGGCCAAATAAGCTCCAAAGCGCCAAGGGCAAACAGCGCCCGCGCGCTCACGGTTTGGCGCTTGGCGCTTGGTCCTTATTTAGCCTTTGGTGCTTCGTTACGCCTCGGGCTTCTTCGGCAAAGGCTCCGTTTCCGTGGCGTCGCGGCCGCGGATCTGAAAGCGCAAGGAGGCTTCCCAAGCTTGGAAAAGATCGTCGTAGCTCCACATGCGCTGGTCCTTCCGGTCGTCGAGGATGTACTCGCCGTTTCGTTTTTTCGACATCCAGTTATCGCCGCGGCTGACGCCCTCGGGCGTGGGTTCGACGTTCACGTAGTCGGGCCGGCTCGCCGCCCAGTAGTAGCAGGCGCATTCGCGGTAATCGTTCTGCCACGGCGAGCAGAGGCCCTGGCTGAGCTCGCCGGGCTTGATCAGATCCAGGGAGATCGCCGCGCTTTCGCCGATGAACAACTTCCGGACGGTGAGGTGGATGGCCAGCGTCTTCGAGGGGTCGAAGGCGCCCGTCTTTGGGTCGAGTGGGAGCGGCTCGGGCGCGTGCGCCTGGTGTTTGGTAAAGTAGCAGGGGACCGTCTGCTCCTGGTACTGCAACGCCGCGGCCAGCGCGTTGGACCATTCCATGGAGGCGACCCCGCTCGAGATGCTGCCGCCCTGGAGCTGCCTGGCATCGAAGTGCGGCCCCGGCGGACCGATCACGGTGGTCACGATCGGCTGCTCGCCGACCTGGAGCAGCCGGTGCTCCTTGAGGTCGGGCAGCGCCGGGTCTTCCATTTCGGTCACGTAGTTGTCGCACTCCAGCAGCACGAGGCCGACAAAGGCGCGCCGCCAGAAATTGCGAAAATCCGTCTCGAGGCCGGGAAAGCAGTTCGAGATCGCGGTATGCGGCAGCGTGTGCTCCGGGTTGCCCGTCGCACGATGACGCAACTGGGCGGGAAGGTTGCGGGCCTGGATCTTGTCGCTCATGGATGAGTGGCTGGGGGAGTGGCTGGACTCGGCGCGAGGGCCGCCTGGAGGATTTGATTGATGTGGCGGCGCGTGAGCGTGAGCATGCGCCCGTCCGCCCCGCGCATGAGCGCCGGCATCTTGCGGCGGCCCTGGTCGCTGAAGTCGCCAATCTCTTCCGGCCGGCGCAGCACCTCGGCAAACCACGGCGCCGCCCCCGCCTGCAGCGCGCCCAGCACGCGCTCGTGCAACGCCCGGAGCGCGATTTGATCGACGAGGCTTTGCGCCATGATCGGCCCGTATGGCAGGCCGTAGTCGTTCGTGTCCTGGCGCGCCATCGTGGAGGCGATGTTCGTGCGGCCGCCGATGGTGTTCGCATTCATCGCGGCGGTGTTCATCAGCCGGATCGAGTCGAGGGCGCGCCGCACGATCTCGATCGCGACTTCGGGCGACACCGCGCCGGTTGCGAGCGGCCCCTCGAGGATTTGCTCGAGCTCGTCCAGCACCGTGCGGATCGGCAGCGAGTCCGGCGCGAACGCCGGCGGGCCGGCGGCGATCCGGCCATGGGCGCGGAGCCATGGGCTGCCGTCCTTCCGCGCAAGCTCCACCGTGACCACGCCGTCGCACTCGTCGTCGAGATAGCCCCAGCTCACCTGGTTGTTGCCATCCCCGTAACCGGCGTAGATGGAACCGGGATTCGTATCGGTCGGCGTCCCTTTGTCGAAGTGCCCGACCCAGTCGCCCTTTGGATTGTAGATGATCTGATCATCGTCGCAGAGGATCGGGTCGGGCTCGCTGGCGTTTTTGGCGGTCTTGCGCGTCTTGCTGGCGCCGTAGACGCGGCCCGCCGCGGGCGTGAAACGCAGGCGGATGCCCGGAAATTCCTTCGTCGGACGAATATAGCGAACCCTTCCCAGCGGCAACCGCTTACCCGGCAGGAAATTCGCGCACTCGCCGAGGAGGGCATGTTCCGCGTGGTCGTTCACCCGCTGGATCTCCGCATAGATGCGATCGGCGTCTTTGCCCGTGCGGCGGTGCGCCTTGATGTTGCCGACCTTCACGCTCCAATGGATGTGCTCCGGCGTCAGCCCCTCGGCCGCCAGCAGCTCGAGGGTGAGCGGCTCGAGCTCATTCTCGCCGGTGAGGGCGTAGACTTCGAGAAAAGGCGCGACCGGGCGGATTTGATCGCCATCCTTGAAACGGATCCTGTCCGGCACACGGCTGCGCGCGATCGCGCCGGTGGCCGCATCGACTTCCAGGGTCTCACACGGCACGAGGCGGCGGAAGTCGAGCGGGGCGGCGGGGTCCACCTTGAGCTCGTAGGCCTCGAGCGGGACGGGGGAGGAACCCAGCCGGGCGATGGCGAACGGGGGAAGAATGCGGAGTTCGGAGATGGCCATGAGAAAGATGGGGTGGCTCGCTTCAGTCCGCGGATTCGAGGTGGCGCAGGATGGTGTCGATGAGCTTGCACGTCTCGCCGTCCGTATGCCGCATCGCCCCCAGATAGCCGCGGCGCGCGTCGGTGGTGAGCGGCTCGAGCTCATTGGCGATGAGGCTGCACGACCGCAGCATCTCCCGGTGCACGTGCCAGCGGTCGATCGCCTCGACGGGCAGGCGCATCGTGTAGGGAAGCTGGAACGGCGGGCCGGCGCATTGTCCGTCGCCGCCGTCGGCCGTCAGCGGGCTCTCCACGAGCAGGGTGGAAAGCGCCCGCAGGTTATACATTTCACCGAAGGTCGCGTGCACCAGCAGCCCGCGCGGCGTGGTGCTGCTTTGCTGGTCGAGGCTGCCGGTGTACTCGAACGTGCGGAGCAGGCAGTGCAGCAGCAGCTGGTAGCGGACATTGCAGAGATGCGCCCACAGGCGCGTCTCGGGATGCGTGATCGCCATGCGCGTGCATTCCTGCGCGTCCTCGTCTTCGTTCTTCGCCACCGCCGCCGGTCCGCGCGGCGCGGCCTTCCGAGCTGTCGCCTCCTCACCGAGGCTGGTCGTGACGAACGGATTCGTCGCCGCGGGCCGGCTGGGGCGGTAGTGCTTCGGCCAGGCGCGGAAAATCCGCAGGAAACGCGCGAAGTGCGAGGGATCGTCGTCGCTCTTCATCGAGGTGGCCTCGCCTTGCGTCGTGATCGCGTCGATCGCGGCTAACGCGTCGTCCCGGCCGGCGATCGGCATCACGAGGACGTTTGGGGTTTGCGGCATCGCGCCGCCGGTCGCGTTGCCGCGCTTGCCGGCCTGGTAACCCCGGCCCCATTCGTCCCAGTTCGCCTGATAAGGATACGTCGACCCGCGAAAGGCGCTGTCGGGAATCACGCTTTCATCGGCCAGCAAGGTGCGGAGGCGGTGATAGAGGATCCCGACCGGGTGGACCGCCGATCCGCCCGCGCTCGCCTTGGCCAGCTCACGAATCTCGTCCGCTTCCGAGCCCTTCCAATCGGCCGGAGACTCGGCGACCACGTACTTGGCCAGCGATGCGCGCGTGAGCGGTTCCAGCTCGAACGGGTAGGGGTAGAGCTCGGAATCCCACGGATAATCTTCGCGATCGAGATTCAGCGGGCCGCCCAGGCAGCGGAGCAGATTCTGCACGGTGATGAGGTGGCCCATTTCTTCCTTCGCAATGCCGAGGATGGTCTCCTGCCAGCACTGGACTTCCTGCCGGTGCGCCTCCGGCACCTGCGGCCCGCCGAGCGAATAACCGGCGTACAGGTACTCGACCATGAGCGCGTGCTCCAGCTCCGCGCCGATGTGCAGCAGCAGCAGCGCGAAGCTGATCGGCGTCATCTCCGGCGGCACCTGCACCTGGGGGCCCGCCGGCGCGCCGAGCGCACGGGCCGCCTTCAACATTTGGCGGCCGGCGGTCTCCGGCTGAAAAAGAAACCCGAGATGACGGCGGAGACGAGAGCGCATAAGTGGGAAGGAGCTGCGGCGGGTCAGGCTTGCGGCATTCGCATGGGGCCGATTGAACCGGAGCCGGCGACCGCGCGCCATCGGGGGTGTTCCCTGAATCCAACCCTCCCCAAATCCGGCGGCCGCGGTCGCAGCCGCCTATTTGGTCAGGTGCTCGATGAGGTACTCCGTGGCGCTGTGGTACTTCTCATTCGGCTGCGCGGTGGAGTGATACTCGTAGGGAACGCTGGCGGCCTTGAGTTTCTCGATGAGGATGAGGCCCAGGATGGGCGAGTGCGTCGGATCGGGGCGCGCCTCGCCGCGCTTGGCGTCCTTGTCGCCGCCGTAGAAGAGGCCGATGGGCGGGTCGTCGTGGGTCACGTGGCGGATGGGGGAGTATTCCTGGATCCAGGGGGCGAGGCGTTCGCGGTCGGCCTCGACCGCGTCGAGGTTCGGCAGGCCAAAGGCGTGCGCCCCGTACGTGTAGTTGGGCAACCAGTCGCGGTTCTCCTTGGGATCGAGCGTGACCTGGGCTCCCTGCACCGCCGCGCAGTAGAGGCGCGTCGATTCCCGCGCCACGGGATCGCTGCTCTTGGGGTCGGCCATGTCGTCGTGAAAGGCGAGCCAGAGCGAGGAGCAGGCGCCGGCGGAACCGCCGGTGGCGCCGATCCGCTTCTTGTCGATGTTCCACTCCGCGGCCTTGGAGCGCACGAACTGCAGGGCCCGCGCGGCGTCTTCCAGCGGGGCTTTCACCGGCGGCATCACCTTCTGCTCGTTCGCCTGTTTCATGAGCCGATAGTTGATGGTCACGACCGAGATTCCCTTGTCGAGATACGTCTGCACGCCGCCCCAGTAGCCGCTCTTGTCGCCACTCTGCCATCCGCCGCCGTGGATGCAGAAAACCACCGGCGTCGGCTTGTCGGACTTCGCCTGCCAGAAGTCGAGCACCTGCCGTTCCAGCGGTCCGTAAGGCAGGTTGGCCGCCGTCGCCGGCACCTTCATCACGGGTGGCGGAGTGGCCGGTTTCGGAGTGGCGGCGGCGGTCGCCGCCGGCGTCGCCGGCGCGCTGTCTTTCTTCGGCTCCTGGGGAGTCTGCGCCTGGAGACTGGCGAAGGCAGCGAGGCTGAAAATGAGGAGGGATGGAGGGAGGCGGTGGGTCATGGGTTTGTGGGAGGGATCAAGGGTTGCCGAAAGACTACGCCGTATCGCGTGCGGAACGCCAGTTCACCTTTCGGCCGGCTGACGGCGCAAATTCGACAGGAAGGTCACCCGCCTGCCGGCTCCGTCTCCCCCCACGCCGATCATGCGCACGGGCCTGGGAGGGGCGAGGGAAAGATCGACGCCGGGCGCTGCGGAAGGCCACCTGCGGGTGGAGGTCGTTGCGCCGGCAAAAGCGCAGCGATTGATCGGTTAAATCTTTCCACGATTGGCGGCATTGGGCGATAAACACCTCCCACTTCCGCGCCGGCACGCACGGCGCAGTCTTTCTTCCTCACTCCTATGCCGACCGAAACCGATACCCCGCAAGCTCCCGCCGCCCAGTGCCCCTTCCATCATGGCGCCGCGATCCGACAAACCTCCGGCGGAGGCGCCACCAACCAGGACTGGTGGCCGAACCGGCTGAAGATCGAGCTCCTGCACCAGCATTCGGCAAAGTCCGACCCGATGGGCGAGGGCTTCGACTACGCGGCCGAGTTCAAGAGCCTCGACTACGCCGGCCTGAAGCAGGACCTGGCGGCGCTGATGACCGATTCGCAGGACTGGTGGCCGGCGGACTTCGGCCACTACGGCCCGCTCTTCATCCGCATGGCCTGGCATAGCGCCGGCACCTACCGCATCGGCGACGGCCGCGGCGGCGGCGGGCGCGGGCAGAAGCGCTTCGCGCCGCTCAACAGTTGGCCGGATAACGTGAGCCTCGACAAGGCGCGCCGCCTCCTGTGGCCGATCAAGCAAAAGTACGGCCGCAAGATTTCCTGGGCCGATCTCATGATCCTCGCGGGGAACGTGGCGCTCGAGACCATGGGCTTTAAGACCTTCGGTTTCGCGGGCGGCCGCGCCGATACGTGGGAGCCGGATCAGGATGTCTACTGGGGCACGGAGAAGGGCTGGCTCGGGACGGACCATCGTTATGGGAAGAGCACGCCCGGCGCGAATGAAGGGGCGCTGGTCGCCGATGCGGAGGCGCACGGCCACGAGCACACCCGCGAACTGGGAGACGTCCGCGTGCTGGAGAATCCGCTCGGCGCCACGACGATGGGTCTGATTTACGTGAATCCCGAGGGCCCCGAAGGCAAACCCGACCCGATCGCGGCCGCGGCGGACATTCGCGAGACGTTCGGCCGCATGGCGATGAACGACGAGGAAACGGTCGCGCTGATCGCCGGCGGCCACACCTTTGGCAAGACCCACGGCGCCGGCCCGAGCGACAATGTGGAGCGCGAGCCGGAAGCCGCGGACTTCGATCAGCAGGGCTTTGGCTGGCGCAACAAATTCGGCACGGGCAAGGGCGCGGACACGATCACCAGCGGCCTGGAAGTCACCTGGAGCAACATGCCGACGCAGTGGAGCAACGGCTTTTTCCAGAACCTCTTCGGCTACGAGTGGGAGCTCACGAAGAGTCCCGCCGGCGCCAACCAATGGAAGCCGAAAAACGGTGCGGGCGAGGGGACCGTGCCGCACGCGCACGATCCAAATAAGCGGATCGCGCCGGCGATGCTGACGACGGATCTCTCGCTGCGCCTCGACCCGGCCTACGAGAAAATCTCCCGCCGTTTCCATGAGAATCCGGATCAGTTTGCCGACGCGTTCGCCCGCGCGTGGTTCAAGCTCACGCACCGCGACATGGGGCCGCGCGCGCGCTACCTCGGGCCGGAGGTGCCCGCCGAGGAGCTCATCTGGCAGGACCCGGTGCCGGCGGTGAATCACCCGCTGATCGACGCCGGCGACATCGCGGCGCTGAAGGGCAAAATCCTCGCGACCGGGCTGCCCGTTGCGCAACTCGTCGCCACCGCCTGGGCCTCGGCCTCGACCTTCCGCGGCTCGGACAAGCGTGGCGGGGCGAACGGCGCGCGCATTCGCCTCGCGCCGCAGAAGGATTGGGCCGTGAATCAAACCAGCGGCATCGCCGGCGTGCTCGCGAAGCTCGAAGCCATCCAGGGCGAGTTCAACGCGTCGGCCGCGGGCGGGAGAAAAGTGTCGCTGGCCGACGTCATCGTGCTCGCCGGTGGCGCCGCCATCGAACTGGCGGCGAAGAACGCCGGCGTCGAGATCAGCGTCCCCTTCACGCCGGGCCGCATGGACGCGAGCCAGGAGCAGACGGACGTCGAGTCCTTCGCCGTGCTCGAGCCGATCGCCGACGGCTTCCGCAATTATTTCAAGGGCCGATCCGCCGTTCCGGCCGAGGCGCTCCTCATCGACAAGGCGCAACTGCTGACGCTCACGGCGCCCGAGCTGACCGTCCTCGTCGGCGGCCTGCGCGTCCTCGACATCAACGCCGGCCAGAGCAAGGCGGGCGTCCTCACCAAACAGCCGGGCACGCTCACGAATGACTTCTTCGTGAACCTGCTCGACATGGGCACCGCCTGGGCGCCGCTCACGGAAGCCCGCGACGCCTTCGAAGGCCGCGACCGCAAGACGGGCGAGCTGAAGTGGACGGCCACGCGGGTCGACCTCGTCTTCGGCGCGAACTCCATCCTCCGCGCCCTCGCGGAGGTCTACGGCAGCAGCGACGGCGCGAAAAAGTTCGTCACCGATTTCGTCGCCGCCTGGACCAAGGTCATGAACCTGGATCGGTTCGATCTCGAGTAGGGCGGCGTGTTGCGTAAACCGCAACACGGATCACCGGAGCGTGATGACTACGGTAGCCGTCACGTTCCGCGTGACGAGCGATGCGCCACCAATCTACGCTGCTTGTGAAGCAGAGCCCGCCTGCAGGTAGCTCAGGCCAGTGATCGTGAGCAACGGCAGGATGTGCGGAAGCGCATTCTCAACAACGATGATGGCGGTGCTGCCGAGGAGTGCGATGGAATTGGCGTCGGGCACGGTGTAGCTCCTGCCGTCCGCCATTCTGACTTCAAAGGGGATGCCTTCCTTGATGGCCAACTCGACGTAGTCTCGCGTCATATCGTGTGTTCGAGAACATACCGTTTTTCACTTTCTCGTCCATCCGCATCTCTCAGCCCGCGGGGAGCTGAGCCGGAGCACTTTCCACCGCGAGCCGCCCGGGCACCGGATGCCGCCGCATCACCAGCACCGCGCCCACGAAGAGCACGCCGGCGACGGCGCCGACGATGAGCTGCGGGGCCGAGGTGCCCTTGGCCGACGGATCGCCCAGCCGGGTGCCAATGAGCGCCAGGGAATTCTGCGCGCAATGGCAGAGCATGGCGGGGAAGAGCGAATCGCAGCGCCAGGCGACCACGCCGAGCCAGACGCCGAGCGGGATGACCGCCAGGACATGCTCCGGGTCGAAGTGGGCCGCGACGAAGAACACGCTGCTCACCGCAATGGCGGCCGCGGGAGGCCAGCGCTGCAAGAGCCGGCGCTGCAGGTAGCCGCGGAAGAGCGCCTCTTCGCAGAGCGGCGGGAGGACGCAGATCATGATGGCGAGGGCGGCGAGGCCGGCGCCGCTGGGCTTTTGCATCATGGTCAGGATCATCTGCATGCCCGCACTCGGCTCGGGGAAGAGCCACTCGGCGACGCTCCCGCCCAGCCAACCGCAGAAGAAAGTGCCGCCGATCAGCAACGGCAACGCGCGCCAGGGGAGGAGGCTGCGCGTGTAGCCGAGGCGCGGCGCCAGCCGGCGGCGGGCGAGCAGCGTGGCCGCGACGGCGACGCCCAGCAAGGTGAGCTGCCCGGGCAGCACGAGCACGGTCGAACCCCACGGCCGGTTGAGGAGCGCCTCGATGATGCCATTCATATCGAGGACCCGGCCCGCCTCAAAAACGCCCATGGGCAGCAGCGCGATGACCAGCACGATGGCCGAGCTCCCGACGGAGGCGAGCAGGGCGAGCACGGTCCCGACCAGCGCTGTCCAGAGCCGCGGCGGCGGCTCGGGTAGGAGAAAAGGAGGCGCGTCGCCCGGCAAAGGGGGCGGACAAAGCGCCGGCGGGCCGGCCGGCCAGGACTCCGTCCTCGAGCCGGTGATTGCTTGCTCCAGCTCCGGCGGGGCATCCGATTTGGGAGGGAGCGGTTCCGGGGGCGGCCAGTGCATGGTGGCTGGACGGTATCGGCGGAAACGCGATGCGCCAACCCTCAAAACGGCGGACGCAACGCCCGCGGACCGGGACAGCGCGGCCGCCCTCCGCCAAAAAGGCTTTGCTTCCCTCTGTGCTTGTTCTAACCACGGCCTCACCTTTGCCCCTATGAAATTGATCATCCAGATGCCGTGCTACAATGAGGAGGGGACGCTCGCCATCGCGCTGGCCGCGCTGCCGCGGCAAGTGCCGGGGATCGACAAGGTGGAATGGCTCATCATCAACGACGGCTCGAGCGACCGGACGATCGAGGTGGCGAAGGCGAACGGCGTCGATTACGTGGTCGATCTCGGCTACCATCACGGGCTCGCGCGCGGCTTCATGGCCGGCCTCGATGCCTGCCTGCGCAACGGCGCCGACATCATCGTCAACACCGACGCCGACAACCAGTACTGCGCGGACGACATCCCGAAACTCGTCGAGCCGATCCTGAAAGGCGAGGCCGCCATCGTCGTCGGCGCGCGGCCGATCACCGAGATCGAGCACTTTTCGCCGCTGAAGAAGATGCTGCAAAAGATGGGCTCGTGGGTCGTGCGGGCCGCCAGCGGGACGCGGATCGCTGACGCGCCGAGCGGCTTCCGCGCGATGAGCCGGAACGCGGCCATGCAACTCAACGTCTTTTCGCAATACACCTACACGCTGGAGACGATCATCCAGGCCGGCCAAAAGAACCTGCGCATCGTCTCGGTGCCGATCCGCACCAACGGCTTCCTGCGCCCGTCGCGGCTCATGAAGTCGATGCGCTCCTACATCCAGCGTTCGATTTTCACGATCGTGCGGATCTTCATCACGTACAAGCCGCTGCGGTTTTTCTCGTGGCTGGGCGCGGTGCCGTTCTCGATCGGCGCGGCGCTGGCCATCCGGTGGATCTGGCTGTTCGAGTACGGGAATGAACCGAGCCGCGCCCGCGTGCCGAGCTTGCTGCTGGCGGCGACGCTGGTGATCATCGGCGTGCAACTTTGGATCTTTGGGATCGTGGCGGATGTGATCGCGACGAATCGGAAGCTGTTGGAGGATATTCAGTTGCGGACGAAGCGGCTGGAGTACGGGAAGACGCCGCTCTGAGAACTCTTCCTCTTAATCTTCCTCTGCCCCAAGCTCCACCATCTCTGTCTCATGTTTTCCCACGAAAAACTCATCGTCTACCGCAAATCGATCACCTTCGTCGCCTGGACGCAGCCAATCATCGAGGAACTCCCCGGGAAGGTGTCGGCGCGCGACCAGTTGGAGCGCGCCTCAACGAGCGTTCCCCTCAACATCGCGGAGGGAAACGGGAAGTTCTCGATCGCGGATCGCGCCCGCTTCTGGCAAATCGCGCATGGCTCGGCCGTCGAATGTGCCGGCTGCCTCGACGTGCTCGTTGCGCGTAAGAAGATCGCTGAGGAAGTCGCGGTAGCAGGCAAGGAACAGCTTGAAGAGATCGTGAACATGCTCCTGGCTCTGCTTGATCGACTGGGGTGCCGCGTGCAGGAGGAGCCGCCGGCATATGGAGACAAAATTGGTGGGCAGGGGTCGATAGAGGAAGATTAAGAGGAAGAGGAAGAGGAAGATTTTCGCTGCCACGCTTCTATGACGCTTGCTTACCCCTTCGCCCGCGAAGCCCTCGCGCAGATCCCCAAGATCCTCACCCTTCAGGATCGCAACGCCCACAGCCCCACCTACGGCTGTTTCGACCGCAATTTCTGGCACTACAAAATCATCGATTTCCCCAGCGGCATGGCCGCGGAATTCGTCTGGCCGCTCGCGCTCGCGTATTCGCTCAACATCGACGGCAACGCCTACTACCAGCAGCCAGCCATCCGCGAATGGGTCGCGGCAGGCATTCTCTACGCGGCGCGGAGTGCGCATCCGGATGGCTCGTGCGATGACTATTTCCCCTTCGAGAAAGCCGCCGGCGCGGCGGCGTTTTCGCTGCTGGCGGCGATCGAGAGTTACACGCTGCTCGGGCTCGACGACGCGGAGATGCGCGCCTTCTTTCACCTGCGCGCGAGCTGGCTGGCGGATCATCACGAGAGCGGCCGGCTGACGAATCATCAGGCGCTCATCGTCCTCTGCCTGGAGCGCGCGGGGCGGCTGCTCGGCACCACCGAGTGGGATCACTTCAAGCGCGAGCGGTTGGCGCGTGTGCTGGAGTGGCAGAACGCCGAGGGGTGGTTCCAGGAATACGAGGGCGCGGACCCCGGCTACCACA
>DASYIS010000361.1:0-14498 GCA_035997375.1 Chthoniobacteraceae bacterium | reverse complement strand
ACGACCCTCCAGGGCGATGCCACGATCAGTGCCGGGGCGACGGAGACGCTGCTCACCGGCACGGTCGGCGGCGCGTTCGGGCTCACGAAGAGCGGGACCGGCGTCCTCACCCTTGGGAGCGGCACGAACACTTTCGGCGGCGGTGGCAAGGTCGTGCAAATCAGCGCCGGCACGCTCCAGGCCGGCGCGGACGGTGCGCTCGGGAACTCCTTGAATACGATCACGCTGTCCGGCGGCACCTTGCTCGCGACCACGAGCTTCACCACGCCGCGCACGGTCACCTTGACGGCGGCGAGCGGACTGGGCGCGCTGGCGGGCCAGCGCCTCACCCTCAGCACCCCGGCGACCAACGCGAGCAGCACGCTGACCAAGACCGGCGACGGCGCTTTGCGCACCGTCATCCCCGCGGGTGCCCCCTTTGGCAGCGGCAGTATCGTGCTCGGAGCGGGCGTGCTGGAGTTTGTCCCCGCCACCGGCGCGGGTGCGGTGGCGCTGACCGCGGCCAGCGGGAGCGGACGGACCTTTACCTACAGCGACGGCACAAGCCTCGTGCTCGATCGCAATGGCAACACCAGCGTGACCGTCACGCTCGGCATCGCCGGCGCGGCCACCTCGTCGGTGTTCCTCCGCTCGACCACCGGCACGCTCACCGTCGTTCCCTCGGCCCTGGCCAATCTCGGCTCCCTCGAAAAGGTCATCGTCAACGGCGGCGCGACCACCACGAACGGGGCGCTCTCGCCCTCCATGG
The DNA here is from genome assembly GCA_035997375.1 of Chthoniobacteraceae bacterium. Classification (GTDB taxonomy): domain Bacteria; phylum Verrucomicrobiota; class Verrucomicrobiia; order Chthoniobacterales; family Chthoniobacteraceae; genus DASYIS01. The sequence continues at coordinate 13,750 of DASYIS010000361.1, read as the reverse complement.
TCGCGACGGCGTCGCCCGCCGACAGCACCGCCACGTTCCTCAACTACGATGCGGCGAACGGCTTCACCCCGATTGCCTATGCTGCCGCCAACAGCCAATCCGGCACGGATCTGAACACGGTCGCCGCGACGACGAATTTCTTCGCGGACACCAACGCCTCGCTCAGCGCGGACCGCACGCTCAACACGCTCCGCGTCGCCTCTGGCGCGACCGTCTCGGGCGTGGCCGGCACCACCCTCACGCTCGGCGCACTGGCGGGGCCGAACAACACCGGCAGCACCACCGCGGGGCTGATCCTGAACGGCGGAACCCTCACGGTGCCGAAGATCGCGACGACGGCCGGCGAGTACGTGGTCTACACCAACACGGCGGGCGCCACGGTGCAGAGCGCGTTCACCGGCAACGTGCTCTTCACGAAGTTCGGGCCCGGCACGCTCACGCAGTCGGGCGCGCTCCCCTCCGGGGCGTTGCTGGTGCAGCAGGGCTCGCTCAAGGCCGGCGCGCGCAACGTGCTGAGCCCCACTGCGCCAGTGGTCGTCCGCGCCGGCGCCAACATCGATCTCAACGGCCTGTCCCAGGTCATGGGTTCCCTGGCGGGCGACTCCGGAGCGCAGATCGTCAACGCCGGCGCCGCCGCCACGTTGACGGTCAACCAGACCAGTGCCGGGAGTTTCACCGGGCCGATCGGCGGCGCGACCCGCCTCTATAAAGATGGAACATCCTCCCTCACGCTCGATGCCGCCACCGCCAATACGTACACCGGCGGGACGACGGTGGCGAACGGCACCCTCGCGATCGGCGCGCTGACCCGGGCCGGCAACGGAAACGTGTCGGTCTTCGGCAGCGGCATCCTTTCGCTCAAGCACCCGTCCAACATCAATACGGGGGCGAGCGTGCTGCTCAAGGGCAACGTCTGGCAGGCGTCGCGGCTCGACCTGGGCGGCAGCTTCACCGTCCCGCTCGATCCGGTGTCGGCCGGCGGCGTCATCACCCTCTCGGCCTCGAACAGCTCCGCGTTCAACTTCACCGGCACGCGGCTTTATCTCGGCGCGAGTGCGGCGGCCAACGTCCTGGGCAGCATCACCCCGGGCCTCGACAGCACGTATCGCTTCGGCGGCGGGGCGAATCGGCTGAACCTGGACTTGGTGAACACGCTCAGCGGCGCGAACGCGGTGGAAGTCGGCGTCCCGTCGACGCTCCCCGGCGGCATCGTGACGAATGGGACCGTGCTCCTCGATCTCGGCGCGAGCCAGTCCTTCAGCGGGGCCGTCAACGTCAATCGCAACTCCATCTTTCTGCTCAGCGATTCCGGCGCGGTCCCGAATGTCTCCGCGTTCAACGTCCGCCCCGGCGGGCTGTTGGCGGTGCAGAATTACTTCCCCCAGATCAACGACCGTCTCCCCAATGCCGCGCCGATTTTCCTGGACAGCGGCACCTTGGATTTCACCGGGGATGACGACGCGGCCGGCAGCGGGCCGAGCGTCCTCGAAACCGCCGGCCCTCTGCGCGTCGGCGGGAATGCGCTCGTGTACGTCCGCGGCGGCAACGGCGGCGTGCCGCCGACGGTCGAGCTCACCTTCGACAGCCTGGACATCGCCGCGCGCCTGCCGGGCGATACGCTCCAGTTTCAGACGACCAGCGCCGGCGGAAGTTTCCTGGTGACCGGGAGCGCGTTGCGGATGGCCTTTGTCAATGCGCCGGCGCTCGTGAATGGCATTCTGCCGGCCTGGTTCACCTCCTTCGGCCAGAACACCACTCAGGAGGATTTCCTCACCTACGGCACGCGGGTCACCTCGGCCACCTACACTTCGACGGATCTCACCACCAGCACCGCGACCAGCATCGTCAACCAAACCGCCGCGGCGACGATCACCAACGCCTCGGCCTATGCGCTGAAAGTCGGCTCCGGGGCGCTCACCGGCGGCACGGTCACGATCGGCGGCGGCGCGTTTTTCAACGGCACCGCCACCCACACCACGGCGTTCGCGTTTCCCGGCGGCGAGGCGCTGATGAACTCCACGATTTCGACGACCGCCACGCTGCGCGGGAACATCACGGCCTCGACGCTGACCAAGTTTGGCAGCGGCACCATCGTCCTCGACGCCACCGGGGGAACCTACAGCGGCCTCTCCGGGGCGCAGGTCTTTGTCAATGCGGGCAACCTCGTCTTTGGCAATGACCTGCTGGCCGGGACCAACGCGAACCTGCTGCCGACGGATCTGCGCGTCGTGCTCCGGTCGTTTGCCAATTTCAGCGTGAAAGACAACCAGACGCTCGCCAGCCTCACCGGCGGCGGCTCGGCGATCGTCGGCAGCGCGCTGGCCGGCGACACCGCGCGCACGCTCACCGTCAACAACCAGGCCGATGAAACTTTCGTCGGCTTCCTCGGCTCGACCAGCTCGGCGAGCAGCGGCGTGAACACGAGCCTGGCCAAGGGCGGCGCCGGCCAGTGGCGCCTCACCGGCTTCACCGCGATCGGGCGCGTGCTCGACGTGCGGGCGGGCGAGCTCGTGCTCGGCGGCACGACCGGCATGGGGACCGGGGTGGCGGACGAGCAGAAGATCATCGTCGGCCCGGGGGCGACGCTCACCGTCGACAACACGGAGGCGAACCTCGCCGACCGCATCGGCGCGAACATCACCACGGCGGCCAAGGGTTCGCAGCTCGCCCTCAATGGCGGCCGCCTCCGCCTGCTCGGCCATGGCGATGTGCCGACCTCCGAGGAATTCGGCGCGGCCGGCGGCCAGGCGCCCAACTTCGGCGCGGGCGCGAGCACCGTCGAGATCATCGCGGGCACGGCCCAGCCGGCGGTGCTCATCTCCGCCCTCCCGTTCACGCGCAGCCCGGGGGCGAGCGCGCTGGTGCGCGGGAGCGATCTCGGCAACACCCAGGGCAACGCCGGCGTCGGCTCGCTCCTCTTCCGCGCGGCCCCGGCGCTCACCGGTTTCAACTCCGGCGCCGGCAGCGCGGGCACCCCGCAGGTCGGCATTCTTCCCGGCGTCACGGGCGCGAGCATCATTGCCGGGGTCGATACCTTTGGCCTCACCACGTACGACCGCGGGACGACCAGCGACTACGGGGATTACGACGACAAAGGGGTGCGGCGCCTGGCGGTCGCGGAATTGGCGACCACCATCACGAGCGGCGATACGACGACGCTGAACAACGTGCTCCGCACCGGCGGCACCGCGTCCATCACGGCGGCGACGGCCGTCAATGCGCTGCACCTTTCCACCGGGGCCGTGGTGAGCATGTCGGGCGCGGGGACGCTCGCGATCAACAGCGGCACCCTGCTCAGCGCGAACAACGGCGGCGCCGGCACGAACAGCATCACCGGCGGGTCGCTCACCTTCGGATCGGGCAACGAGGCGATGGTCTACACCGCCTCGGACCTCACGATCGGCAGCGGCCTCGCCGGCACCCTTGCGCTGACCAAAGGCGGACCGGCGCTGCTCACGCTACAAGGGACGAACAGCTTCACCGGCGCGCTCACCGTCAACGGTGGCCTGCTCGCGGTGGACAGCTCCGCGCGGCTCGGAAACGCTGCCAATGCCCTGACGCTGAACAACGGCGGCGGCATCCGGGCGACCGCCACTTTCACCCTCGGCCGCAACACGACCCTGGGCGCGTCCGGCGGCGCCGTCGACGTCCCGACCGCCGTGAAGCTTACCCTGAGTGGCCCGATTGTCGGCGGGCTCGGCACCGTCACCGGCGGGGTGGGGGATGCGAACGGCCTCCGCGCGGACACCGCGGTCGTCCTGCACAAGACGGGCTTGGGAGAACTGCTCCTCACGGGCAGCGAGACCTATACCGGCGTCACCTCCGTCGACGCCGGCACGCTTTCCGTGGGCGACGGGGTGAGCGGGAGCCTCTCCGGAAAAACGGTGGTGCAAAACGGCGGCACGCTCAGCGGTTTCGGCAGCATCGGCGCGGCCGAGATCCTCAACGGCGGCACGCTGGCGCCGGGCGGCGCTCCCGGCCGGCTCACGGAAAACGGCAATCTTTCCTTTGCCTCGGGGGCCCGGCTGTCGTTGGAGATCAACGGCACGGTCGCCGGCACGGGGTACGACCAGGTCGCCCTGAACGGCACCCTGACGCTCGGCCCCACCAGCGTGCTGGCCGGCAGTTCCACCGGCGGTTTCCCGAATTCGACGCTCTTCTTCCCGATCGACAACGACGGCTCGGACCCGATCGTCGGCACGTTCAACGGCCTGGCCCAAAACAGCACCTTCGTCCTCGGCAGCCAGGCGTTTCGCATCAGCTACACCGGCGATTCGGCGACCAATGCCTTTGCCGGGGCCGGCAACGACCTCGCCGTCATGGCCGTCCCCGAGCCCGCATCGATGACGCTGCTCGCGGCAGGCGTCGGCGCGTTGGTGTTTTGGCGCCGGGCGCGCCGCAGTTTCCCGCAAAAGTAAACCAACCATCGATCCCAACACTCATCCCTATGAACAACAACACCACCCTCCTCCTCACCTTGTCCATCGCCTCACTGCTGCTTTCGGCCTGCGCGCCGGAGCCGCCGGCGAGAGCCATCACCGTGACCGCGCATCTCAAAGGCGAAAGCGCGCCCACGACCTACACCGTCACGGCAAACCAAGTGACCGCAACGCGGCATAATCCCAATGGGACCGTCACGTCCGGCACCGGGCGCAATATGCAGGAAGCGATGGCCAACATGAAAACCCGCTGAACCTTCTCCATCCTATATGCACGATTTTCGCTTGCTGGTCTGCGGCCTCGCCGCAGTCGTCTTCCTCCCCGGTTGCGGGTCGTATTCGCCAGAAGTTCGCACCTACCCCGGGCCAGCGCGACCGTTGACCGAGGTGGCTATGATCGAAGGCAAATCCGATCCGCGCAAAGGGAGCCGTCGGATCTCCATATACCAGGCCGAAGGCAAGCCCGCCTGGTCCTCGTGGGACGGCTCCGCGCTGGACATCTATACGCTTCCCGGCCCCGTCCATCTCAATGCCGGGACGGACGCGGGACCGTTCACATATGATCTTCAGGCCGGCCACCGCTACCGCGTCACGGGTATCCGGCAGGCTGTGCGCGAAGGGAAAATCTACACCCCCGACGAGGCGGTGCATGAAGTTTCGCAGCGGACCGGCGCCTCACCATTCGACTGGGCGCTGAGTGTCTACTTCAACGAAGGGCTGGCCGCGAACCAGAGCATTCAAAGCAAAGATCGCAAGGCGCAGGCCATCCTGTGGGAATACAAGATTCATTGGACGCCGTTGTTGAAGGATCTCAAGACGGGTGCGCTGCTCCATGGCCGCGAAGACCCCACCGCGACCGTCGTCCTCGGCCGGATGCGCGAACAGGCCGAGAAACGGGCGGCTCCGTAAGCGCTCTCAGGTGCCGCCCTGATTCTGGAAGCGGCGCTTGCACGCGCCGCGCGCTTTTGCGTATATCGATTTCAAGGCCTCCTGAACTTCCATTCGACTGCCCGGATTTGAGGATGCCGCTCGACCAACACCACCCACACCACCGAACCACACCATGCTTGAAATACTACTGCTCATCGCCCTCTGTAAGAAAATGGGATCGATGATGCGCGCCAAGGGTTACGAAAAACCATTCTGGTTTCAATTCTTCGTCCCGGTTTGTTGGTTCGGGGGCGAGGTCGCGGGCGCGATCATTTATGCGGTGCTCGCCTTGTCGCGGGGCGGATCCCAGGAGGGATTTGATTTCATGGGGTATGTGGCGGCGCTGATCGGCGCCGGCGTCGGCGCGGGCGTCATCTTCTTGATCGCGAACTCCTTTGCCCGCCGGCCGCAGCTCCCGCCCGCCTTTCCGGGTTAAGCGCGCGGAGGAGGCCGCGGCGCCGCGTCATTGACCTCACTTCCCAGCGATCGCAGACTGCCGGGATGCGCCTCGCACGTCTCCCGAAAGTCCTCTGTTTTGGCGCGGTCCTGTGGGCGGCGGCCGCTTCCGCGCAGGCGCGGGAGGCCGGGCCGGCGCCCGCCGTGTATGCCGATGCATTGCGGCCGAGCGCCGCCCGCCCCGCGGGCGCGCTGCTGAACAAATCGGACCTCGCGGAAGGGAAAGCCCAATGGTCGGCGTTTAACGAGATCAAGATCGGCGCCGAGGGCGCAAGCCCCGCCACGGTCAGCGCGGCGCACGTGGCGATTCCTGCCACTGCGGGGACGATTCGGGTGCAGGCCGACCTCTCCGCGAAAGGCACGGCCTTTACCGGCCTGGCCTTGGGGCGGGGCGACCTCAGTCATGACTTTTGGACCAACCTGACCGTCATGCTCACGGTCATGGCCGACGGGCGATACAATGTCTTTGCGGCCAAGAAGAACCTGATCGACAACCCCGCGCCGGCGCCGCCGCCGACCGAAGGGGCGTCTCACGTGGAGATGTCCTTGGACACGATCGCGCGCACCGTAACGGTGCAGATCAATGGCCGGACGGTGACCGACGCGCTGGCGCTGCCGAAGGAACTGCCGCTCGAGAACATCACCGCGGCCGGCTTTCGTTTTCATGAACCGGTGACGGCGGGAGTGCCCTTCCTCAGGAATTTCAAGGTCGAGCTCATCCGGCAGGCGGCGACGGGGTTGGAGCCGGTCGATCTCGCGATGTGTTTCACGACGCCGGACGCGCCCTCGACGCTGCGCTGGCGGGTGGCGAGCCCAGGGCCGGGCCAGGAGGTCCCGTATGTCATCCACGACTATGCAGGAAATCGCATCGATGCCGGCAATGCGACCCAGGGCGAGGATGGGACCGTCGTCCTGGAACGCAAGTTCCCGCGCGGTTGGTTCGAGGTCTCCTTTCCGGCGGCGAACCAGACCTTTGGCGTGGTGAGTCTCGAGCCGCACGCCGGGCCGGCGGATCCTTTCTTCTGCATCGATGCGGGGTTGACCTGGCTGGAGCAGAACCGCGCGCGCCGCGACGAATTGGTGAGAATCATGGCCCGCTCGGGCCTGGCCGTCGTGCGCGAGCGGACCGACTCGGTCTTTACCGCGAAGGTCGGCACTTACAATTGGGAGGGTGGGAAAGGCGGCGAGAGTACGCGAAAGCTGTATGCCGACCACCACCTGAAGATCCTGGAAATCCTCGGCGCGGGCGCGGGAAACTTCGGCATGGTCAAGGGGCAGCCATTTCCGCAGAAGCTCGGCGTGATGGCCGATGAGTGGGCCGCCGTCGCCCGCCATTATGACCATGTCTGGGGCGGCGCGGAGGTTTACAACGAGTCGGATTTGCGGACCGTGTCCGCCGACCAGTATGTCCCGATGGTGAAAGCGCTTAGCTATGCCCTGGCCCGGGCGAAGTGCGAGGCGCCGCTGGTCACCGGGGTGTTTGCGACGATCCCGCCTGGATCTTATTTCGATACTTGTGCGGCCAATGGGATGCTCGCCGATTCCGATGTGGTTAGCTTTCACTCTTATGACAAGCCGGTGGACATCGAGCAGATCGTCGTGCGCTATCGCGAATGGCTGAAGAAATCGGGCAAGGAAGCGCTGCCGCTTTGGCATACCGAGTGTGGCAAGTCGTGGACGCTCGGGCTCTCGCGTCCGCCGGTCGCCGAGGACGCGACGAGCGCCATGGAGATCGCGGCGATGGGCATCGAGACGAAGGCCTGCGGCGTCGCGCGCTATTATCCCTTTGTGCTCGTCTATTACGAGGAAGGCCTGAAGAACTTCGGCATGATGGGGCGCGAAGCGACGCCGCTGCGCAGCCTGGCGGCTTATGTCCAGAGCGTCCGCGCGCTTTCCGGTCAGTCCTACCTGGGCGATTTGCAAATGAGCGATCCGGCGGTGAAACTGTCGCGGGTGTTCGGATCCAAGCCGGCGGGCGATGCGGTGGTGACGGTCTATACCGGCAAGCTTGATCCGAAGACGACGGTCGCGTTTCCGGTGGCTTATCAAAGAGTCGCCGGCGCGGACGGCCGGGACTTGCCGCGCCTGGAGGGGAAAATACCGCTCCCCGATGGCCTCGGCTATGTGTGGGTAAAAGCGTCCGACCTCGGCCCGGCGCTGAAAACGGAGACGCGCGCGGCGCAACTGACGAAGCTGGGCGCGGCGCCGCCGGCTCCGCCGCGGCTGGCCTCGCCGGTGATCCTGCAATTCCTCGCGCAAGACATGCCGGCGCAAGGCTCGGCCCGCCGTTACCTCATCACGCGGGAGACGGCGCGGGACCTGCCGCTGACCGTGCGCATCCACAACCTCTCGCCGAGCGCGCTTCAGGTGACCCCGGAGCTCACGGTGCCCGGCGGCCGGCCGCAAGCCAAAGACCCGGTCCCGGTGCCGGCCATGGGTTCCGCCGACGTGGCGTGGAAGCCCGATTGCACCACCGCCCTCGACATCGCCGAAACGCGCTTCGTCACCGTCACCGCCCGCTCCAGCGGGGATGTTCAGCCCTCGCCGCTCGCCATTCCGCTCACCATGGAGGGGACGATCGAGCAGCACCTCGCGCGGCATGCGCGGAAGACGCCGTTGCCGATCACCGAGCTCACGCGCTGGCAGGCGAACATGGGGAGCGGTCGGTCGAAATTCTCCGCGACACCGGAAGGCGGGTGGCGGGTGGATCTCGCCTTCGGAGCGAAGCAAGGCAACTGGGCGTATCCCCGCTTTTCCCTGCCCCGCCCGTTGGAGCCGGCGGTGGAACGCGGCTTTCTGCTCCGGGCGCGCACGCTCCAGGGCGGCCGCCCCGCGATCATCGCCAAGCCGGCGGCGGGCACCTCGTTCTGGGCGCCGGAGATCTTTCCCGGCGATGGCGCATGGCACGTGGTCTATATTCCCTTCGACGAGTTCAAGCCCGGGCCCGGCGGGGTCGGCAACCAGAACTCGCGCCTCGATCCCGCGTCGTGGCGGGTGCTCGAAATCGGCATGGGCAGCAATACGCAGGAGAACGGGATGGAGATCAGCCACTTCATGGTGGTGGGGGAGTGACGCATCAGCGCACGCCCGGCGACCGCACAGGAAGCCAAAATTTATGAAAGCAAAAAGCCCGGCAAATAAAGGCGGCGGAGTGGCGACGCTCCAGCCGCTGACGAATCAGCAAATCGAAGATGGCGCCGATCTTTCGGCGTTCATGGAAACGGCGAGGGTTGCGCCGCCCGCGCTGGAGCCGTCAGGGTGAATGTGGATTTCCCCGCATGGGTCGTCGGCGCCCTCGACGCGGAAGCGGATCGCATCGGCGTGCCGCGGCAGTCCCTCATCAAGATGTGGATCGTGGAGCGCATGGAGCGCGCCGGCGGGCCCACGCCCGCGCTCGCGGCTCCAGTGGTTGCCAAGCCGGAAGTCTTCACGAAGACGACCCACAAGCGGCGGCTCGTCGAGGCGTGAATCTCGCCTGTCGACGAGGGAGAGCCGCCCCCTTCGGCCGCCCAAGCCACGTCCGCACACGCTACCCCGTAAGGACTCGAACCTTAACTAGAAGTGCCAAAAACTCCTGTGCTACCATTACACCACGGGGTACTTGCGTGACGGCCCGGCACCGGGGAGCCGGTGCGCGAGCGAACCCCAATCCTCACCTCGAAGGCCGCCGCCTGCAATCAAAATGCTACGCGGGCTGGCCGAGGGCCGAGGGGTGCAGGATGAAAGCCGAAATCGGAGCGTCACTCCTGGCCGTCCTGGCGCGCATGCCGGAGGCCCGAAAAGGCCGTTTTTCGCGTGACAAAATCGGTCGATTTGGCGGGTGCCTCCCTAGGTAAAATGCGAAAAAAAGCGATTCAAGTAGGTGTTGTGAAAAACGGTGCTGCAATTGAGGGATGCCACAACCACAACGCTCCGCATCGACCGAAACCCAAGCCGAAACTTCATCCACGTATCCATACCCGTACCTGATGCCGCGACCGGGCCGGCCGAGCCTGTTCTGCCCGGAACGGACGGCTGCGATCTGCGCGATCATTATGAAGGAAGGGATTTCGGATTCCGCAGCGGGTGCGCTGGCCGGCGTGACGGCGAGCACGCTCTCGCGGTGGAAACTGGAACACGAGGAGTTCGCGCTGGAACTCGAGGTGGCGCGCGCGCTGTTCGAAATCGATCAGGTGCGGGCGATCCGCAATGCGCGCAAGCGCGATGGGTCGGTCGACTGGCGCGCGGTCGCCTGGCTGCTGAAACACTCGTCGCCGGAGGGCTTCGGGCCACTGTCGCGACGGAGGCCGGTGAAGCGTGCGGAGGCCGGGCAGAATGAGCGGGAGCCGGTGCGCGGAAATGAAAAATGCGCATTTGTTCCCGAAACTCGCGCCGCGAGCGATGGACAGGCCGGAGAGGATGGACGAAGCGACCGCGCGAACGACGCCGCGACGTGCGCTGAAAACCGCGTAATTCTTCCCGAAACTCCCGGTGGCGCGCATTCGGCGCCCGGCGGGCTTAAACTGAGCCGCCGGGAGCGGCGGGCGGAAGAGCGGCGGCAGGTGAAGGCCATGCGCACTGCCAGGAGGGAGGCGGCGTAGTCGCGAGCGGCGTACATGTGGGAGAATCAGCCATGAATGCGGCCGTCTGCCGGGAGCGGGGAGCGGGGAGTGAGCGAAGCGCCCTGGGAACGCCCATGTCTCGATTGGCCGGTCGGTCGAGGTGCGAGTCTGCTCCGCGGTTACACCGCGTTGCATCCTCGCCAATCGGGAGATTGGCGTTCCCAGGGCTTCGCTTAACGCCCATGTCTCGATTGGCCGGTCGGTCGAGGCGCGAGTCTGCTCCGCGGTTACACCGCGTTGCATCCTCGCCAATCGGGAGATTGGCGTTCCCAGGGCTTCGCTTCGCTCGCTCCACTCCACCCGCAGCAGGCTGCCGAAGGCCCTGAGCTTGCCGAAGGGGCGGCTACCACAAAGCGGCAGCAGGCTGCCGCAGTCCAAGGGGCGCTGCGCGCCCTTTGGTCTCCCCCTCCCCCTCTCTTCAGTTTCTTCATCGACCACCCGCGTCGCCCTTCCTTAAATGGCGGGCTCTCTTCATGAAACTTTCCTTCAACTGGCTCCGCCAATACGTCGACCTCTCCTGCACGCCCGAGGAGCTCGCGGAGCTGCTCACGAATACCGGACTCGAGGTGGAGAAGATGCACACGCGCGGCGTGAGCATCGAGCACGTCGTGGTCGCGCAGATCAAGGAGTCGGTCCAGCATCCGAACGCCGACCGGCTGAGCGTCTGCCAGGTGGATGACGGTTCGGGGACGGCGCGGCAGATCGTTTGCGGGGCGAAGAATTACCAGGTGGGCGACAAGGTTCCGCTCGCGCTGCCGGGGGCGGTGTTGCCGGGCGATTTCAAGATCAAGGTCGGCAAGCTGCGCGGCGTGGAGTCGCAGGGAATGCTCTGCAGCGCAACGGAACTGCAAATCGCGGAGGACGCGGAGGGGCTGCTCATTTTGCCCGCGGAGGCGCGGGTCGGCGCGCCGATCGGCGAGCTGTTTCCGGCGGATACGATCTTCGATCTCGAGGTGACGCCGAACCGGCCGGATCTGCTGAGTCATCTCGGCATCGCGCGCGAAGTCTCGGCGCTGTGCGGGCTGGAGTTGAAGGGCGTGCGCAGCCGGCGCGCCGAGCTCGACTACTCGCACACCGTCGAGATCACGGCGGAGGAGTGCCCGTTCTACAGCGCACGCTGCATCAACGGCGTGACCGTGGGACCGAGCCCGGCGTGGTTGCGCGAGCGGTTGGAATCGATTGGGCTGCGGTCGATCAACAACATCGTCGACGTGACGAATTTCGTCATGATGGAGATGGGGCAGCCGCTGCATGCCTTCGATGCCGCGACGCTCCAGGGCGACCTGAAGGTGCGGCTCGCGGAGGCCGGCGAAAGCTTCCCCGCGCTCGATGGGCGCACCTATGAGCTGAAGCCGCATTACCTCGTCATCGCGGACGACGCGCGCGCGGTGGCGCTGGCCGGCGTGATGGGCGGGCAGGCGACGGGCGTCACCGCGGCGACGACCAGCATCTGGCTGGAGAGCGCGTATTTCTGCGGATCGAGCATCCGCAAGACTTCGCGCGAATTGGGGCTGATGAGCGACTCGAGCTACCGCTTCGAGCGCGAGGTCGATCCCGCGGGGACCATCGTCGCCTCGCAGCACGCGGCCGAGCTGATCATGCAAGTGGCCGGCGGCACGCTGGGCGAGCTGCGCCTCGGGTTCGCCGCGAAGGCGCAATTCGGGTTCGACTTGAAAGGCGCCGCCGATGGGATCGAGTACACGACGACCGTGCCGTTCCGCAAGGAGCGCTGCACCGCGCTGCTCGGCCTCGAGATCGAGGACGACGACATCGAGATGATCTTCACCGGCTTCGGCCTGCGCAAGGTCGAGGACGGCTGGCAGATCCCGTCGTTCCGGCCGGACCTCACGCGCGAGATCGACCTCATCGAGGAGCTGGTCCGCGTGGTCGGCATGGAGGAAATTCCCGGCTGGCAGTTCACGCGGTTCAGCGCCGCGACGCCGGCCGATCATCGCTACGACCGCGTGCTGGAATTGCGCCGCACGCTCGCGAGCCTCGGCCTGCACGAGGCGCGCGGGCTCAGCCTCATCTCGGAAAAAGCGCTGCGCTATGACCTCGCCGGCGACGGCGCGCAGAAGATCAAGAATCCGCTCGGCGAGGACCACACGCTGCTCCGCCCGAGCCTGCTGCCGGGGCTCGTCGAGGCGCTCGGGCGCAACGTGCGCGCCGGCGAAAAGTCGATCCGCCTCTTCGAGATCGGCCGCGTCTTTTCACCCGATGACGGCGAGGAACGGACGTACGCGGCGCTGCTGCTCTCCGGGCCGCTCAGCGCGGCGAGCTGGCGCGGAGGCGAGGGCCGCGACGCCGACATCTTCGACATGAAAGGTCTCGTCGAGCGGCTGCTCGGCGAGCGCGTCATGTCTCAGCGGCTCGAGCCAGGTGAACTCGCGGTGCTGCCGGTGAACGTGGAATGGCAGGGCCGCAGCATCGGCTGCGTCGGCCAGCTCGCACCAGCCATGGCGCGTGAGCTCGACGCCACGGCGCCGGTGATTTTCGCGGAGATCATGCTCGACGCCTGGCTCGAACAGGACGCCGCGCCGAAGCGCTACACCGAGGTGCCGCGTTTCCCCGCCGTCACGCGCGACATCGCTTTCATCGCGCCCGTCGGGCTCGCGCACAGCCGGATCGTCGAGGCGCTGCGCGAGCCGAAGGAAGCGCTGCTCGCGGACGTGGCGCTGTTCGATGTCTTCACCGACCCGACCGGCGCGAAGGTTCCGGCCGACAAAAAATCTCTGGCGTACTCGTTGACTTACCGTTCGCCGGAGAGGACACTCACAGCCGACGAAGTGAACGCGGTTCACGGCAAGCTCAAGGACCGGCTGAAAACCGGCTTGGACGTGCAGTTCCGCGAATAGTTCTTTCCCTTTTCACCATCATCCCTGATTTGCCCTGCGGTGTTCGAGCGATGGCCGGAAATCCCGATCCGGTAATTGAAACCATACCAAGGAGGCCCGGGTGGGCGGATTAATGACACGCCTTCATTGGAAGTCAGAAGCCCGTCCCAGGTCGTCCGCACGTACACCATAAAGTGGAACGTGGAACTCCCGCCAAACGGCATCTGCGGAGCTATCGGGGATGATTGTGAGAAGGGAAAGAACGGGGGCGGGGCGCTCGGCGCGGAGCTTCGTCCTGAGGTGTAGAGCGCGGCTCTCTGTGAGCCTAGGCGAACAGGTGCCGCCTCCATTTCCTTGCGCGTCTCCAGTGAAAGCCGCGTCCAAACAAAGCAATTCGTCGCAAAGCTTGAGCGTTTCCCGCGCGACCAGCGCTCAAGAAATTGGAGGCGGCACCTGTTCGCCTAGGCTCACAGAGAGCCGCCTCTACACA
>DASYIS010000360.1:0-11975 GCA_035997375.1 Chthoniobacteraceae bacterium | reverse complement strand
CAGGCGTGACCCCGTGTCGAGTTCCACTCACCATGCCGCGCGTGAAAACCCCAACTCCCCCCATGACCGATTTTTCGCGCCGCTCCTTCCTGGCCACCGTCGCCGCCGCCGCGCTCGCGCCGCGCGCCATGTCGTCCGCCGAGAGCAAGCCGGCCGAGCGCTTCCCGCTCATCACGTTCTCAAAGCCGTTCCAGGACGTCGGCTTCGAACGCACCGCCGACATCGTCGCGGAGGTCGGCTGGTCGGGCATCGAGTGTCCCGTGCGCGCCAAGGGCCAGGTGTTGCCGGAGAAGGTCGAAGACGACCTCCCGAAGCTCAACGAAGCGCTCGTGAAGCGCGGGCTCACGCTGACGCTCGTCACCACCGACATCGGCCGGCCCGACCCGCTGGCCGAGCGGGTGCTGCGCACGGCCGCCAAGCTCGGGGTGAAACGGTTTCGCACCACGTTTTTCAAGTACGATCTCAACAAACCGATCCCGCCGCAGTGGGCGGAAGTGAAGGCGGGGCTGCGCGATCTCATCCCGCTCTGCAAGGAACTCGGGATGAAGGCGGGGTTTCAGAACCACTCCGGCAAGGACATGATCGGCGCGCCGATCTGGGACATTTACGAACTGGTCCACGACCTCGATCCGGAGTACATCGGCACCTGCTTCGACATCGGCCACGCGACGCTGGAAGGCGGCACCTCCTGGCCGATCGAAGCCAGGCTGATGGAGCCGTTCCTGACGTGCGTTTACGTCAAGGATTTCGCCTGGGAACGCGGGCCGAAGGGTTTCGCGGCGAAGTGGGGCCCGCTCGGCGAGGGCATGGTGCGGAAGGAGTTTTTCGACTGGCTGAAAAAGTCGAGCTACCACGGCCCGATCTCCCAGCATTGCGAATACCTCACAGGCGCCGGCCCGGAGCAGATGGCCGCGATGAAGAAAGACTGCGCGCTGCTGAAGCAGTGGCTGGCGTAGCGGCGCGAAGCGCGAAGCGCCCCCTGTGGTGTAGAGCGCGGCTCTCTGTGAGCATAGGCGAACAGGTGCCGCCTCCATCTTGGTTTGGCAGCACCGCTTGCAAGAAGCGCTCAACAAATTGGAGGCGGCACCTCTTCGCCTATGCTCAGAGAGAGCCGCCTCTACACATCCTTTCGAAGGCCGCCCGCTGCGCCGCCTCGTACACGGCACGCAGCGGCACGCCGCTCGCGCGGGCGACGGCTTTGCACGACTCGAACTCCGGGGCGCGCTGGATGACTTCGCCGGCGCGCAGGCCGAGCTTCACGGTCACCTCGCCAAACTCCGTGGCCACTTGCTCGAAGCGCCGCTCGAGTTTGAGCCGCATGACGTGCTCAATGCGGATGCCGAAGGTCGTCGTCTCGCGGAAGATCAGGTCGGCGAGCGCGGGCATCTGCGCCTCTTCACACAGCACCGAGAGCATCGTGCCGGGGCGGTTCTTTTTCATCTGGATCGGCGTGAGCCAGACATCGAGCGCGCCGGCGGCGAGGAGCGCCTCGAAGTTGGCGCCGGTGACCTCGGGCGAGAGGTCGTCGAGGTTCACTTCCAGGCGGACCACGCGATCCGTCTCGTAGCCCGGCGGCGGCGTCATCCCTCCAGTTCGCCGATGACGGCGCGCAAGACGTTCGGGCGCGAAGCCAGGTCGCGCGTGCCGATGCCGTAGCCGACTTTCTCCGCCTTCATCCGCGGCATCGGGCCGAAGGAGCGCGCGAATTGCGCGACGATGGCGGCGCCGGTCGGCGTGATGAGCTCGTGCGTTTCATCGGTCTCGGCCAGCGAGATGCCGGAGAGAATCTCGAGCGTCGCCGGCGCGGGAATGGGGAACCGGCCGTGCGCGCACTCGACCCAGCCGCGGCCCTCGTGCAGCGGCGAAACGTAGATGGCGTCAACCCCGAGCGCCTCGATCCCGACGCACGCGCAGATGATGTCCGCAATGGAATCGAGCGCGCCGACTTCGTGAAACGCCACGTTCTCCGCCGGCATCCCGTGGATCTTCCCCTCGGCCCGCGCGATGCGCTCGAAAATGCCGAGCGCGTGTTTCTTCACGAACGGCGAGAGCTCGCTCGCCTGGATGAGTTGCCGGATCTCGGCGTGATTGCGGCCGTGAACGTGTTCGTGCTCGTCGCCGTGTTCGTGCGAGTGGCCGTGCTCGTGTGAATGACCGTGTTCGTGCGAGTGGCCATGCACATGATCATGCGCGTGGGCGTCGTCACGCTCATGCTCATGCTCATGCTCATGCTCGTGACTATGTGAATGAGCGCCTTTTTCCTCGTGCTCGTGCTCGTGCTCGTGGCAATGGCCGTGCTCGTGCTCGTGCTCGCCCTCATGAGAATGCTCGTGCTCATGCTCATGAGACTCGACCTCGTGTCCGTGATCCTGATCGTGCTCATGCGCGTGACCGTGACCATGCCCGTCCTGCTCATGCGTGTGCGTCGCGCCCTCGTGAATGCCGAATTTCACGCCCTCGATCCCCTTCCGCTGCTTCCGCTCGAAGTGCATGTGGAAGTCGCCGATGTCGACCTTCGAGAGCTCCCACTCGAGCGTGGAGGGTTTCACACCGAGGTCGCACAAGGCGCCGACGGTCATGTCGCCGCTGATGCCGGAAAAACAGTCGAGAAAGAGGATCTTCATAACAGGGAAGTGGAATCTCTCGCCGATGCGGCGGTAAGGAGAGAAAAAAATGCGCGCGGGTTTCGGGGATCGCAGCAGACTGCGACCTCCGCCCAGCGGCCACAGGCTGCCGCAGTCCAAGGCGGCAGCCGACCTGGTTTCTCGCTCTACGCGAACACTTCCATCAGCGGCTTCCCTTTGTTGCCGACCGTGAACGGCCGCCCGCTCGGCGAGATCGCGGGTTGCTCGAGCGGCAGGCCGGCCGCCCAGCCGATCGTGGCATGGAAGTCGCCGACGCTGACGTCCTTCTCCGCGACCTCGGCGCCCTTCGGGTCGCTCGCGCCGTAGACGTAGCCGCGCTTCACCCCGGCGCCGGCGAGGACGGTGGAGAAGACCTTGGGATAATGCCCGCGGCCGCCGCCCGTGAACTCCGGCTTGCGCCCGAACTCGGTCGCGACGACGACGAGCGTGCTCTTGAGCAGCCCGCGCGCGTCGAGGTCGCCGAGCAGCGCCGCGAAGGATTTGTCGAATTCCCCGCCCAGTTCCTCCATCCGGTCATCGAGGCCGGTGTGCATGTCCCAACCGCCGCTGACGACTTCGATGAAGCGGACGCCGCCCTCCACGAGCCGGCGCGCCAGCAGGCAGCCCTGGCCGAACTTCGAGCGGCCGTAGCTGTCGCGCAGCGGCGCCGGCTCGGCGGCGAGATCGAAGATCTTGAGGTCGCTGCTCTTCAGCAGGGTCATCGTGTTCTCGTAGAAATCGTTGTACGCCTTCACGTTCTCGTCGGGGTAGCGCTCGCGGAAGGTGCGATCGAGCTGGTCCATGATCGCGAGTTTCTTTTGCGCCGTCTCGAGGCCGCCGGGGGTCGCGATGTGCTGCAAGCCCGCATCCGGGTCGAGGATCGGGAGCGGCGTGAAGGTCGCGGGGAAGATGCCGTTGCCGTGATCGGAGTTGCGATTGATGCAGACGGAGGACGGGAGTGTCTTATGGCTTGGCCCAAGGTAGTGCTGG
The DNA here is from genome assembly GCA_035997375.1 of Chthoniobacteraceae bacterium. Taxonomy (GTDB): domain Bacteria; phylum Verrucomicrobiota; class Verrucomicrobiia; order Chthoniobacterales; family Chthoniobacteraceae; genus DASYIS01. The sequence continues at coordinate 8,361 of DASYIS010000360.1, read as the reverse complement.
GCCCACGCGCCGAGATTCGGGTGCCGCACGGTGCCGCGCTGCTCGTAGCCGGTGCGCATGAAATACTGCGCCGCCTGGTGCACGCCGATCTTCGCGGTCATCGAGCGCACGACGCAGATCTTGTCGGAGACGGCGGCGGTCTTGGGCAGGAACTCGCTGATCTGAAAACCGGCCTTGGCGCTGACGGCGCCCTTCGGTCCCTTCGAGGCGCCCTCTTTGGGATCGAAGGTGTCGATGTGGCTCATGCCGCCGGCGAGCTGCAGGAAGATGATGTTCTTCGCGCTGCCGAAGCCCGGCCCGGCCGCCGCGGGACCGGCGGCCCCGAGCGCCTCCATGCCTTTGAACGCAGGCAGGATGCTAAGGCCGAACGCGGTGCGCGCGCAGCGCTCCAGAAAGGAGCGGCGGGATTGCGGATCGAAGGAGAGGAAGTCGTTGCTCATGGGAATTGGGAGTGGAGGCTTATTGGACGAAGATGAATTCGCGGGAGTTGAAGAGGATCCAGGTGAGGTCGGCGAGCTTCAGCCCGTCGGTCAGCACACCGAGGGCGATCTGCCGCTCCTGGAGGGTCGGCCGGCGGCCGAGGAAGCTGAAATAGAGCGACTCCACCTTGAGCTCGGGCGTGGATGCCTTGGCCGCGCTGCGGAGGACGCTCGAGGCATTGCTGCCGATGACCTTCTGCACGTCGCCGTTCATCATCATGAGCACCTGCGGCACGCCGCCCTCGGTGCTGCCGCCATCGGTCAGTTGCTTGTCGCTTTGCCCGAACATGCGGAGGAAATGCGCCTCGCGCGCCGGCTGCGGCAACTCGGACGCCCGCGCCATCGTCATCCCCTCGAAGCGCGGCGGCGGTTCGCCCTCATAGTCGGCGGGGATGGGATCGGGGTTGCCGCCCTTCTTCCCGCCGCCGCCCTGGCCGCCCCGGCGACGCTGCAGCAGGTGATTCTTCTCCACTTCCTCCACCTTCGCCATGATCACGTCCGGCGTGAGCTTCGGCGCGGTGATGTTCATCGCCTTGATGGCGTCGGCCCGCTCCAGCTTGTATTGGTCGACCTGCGGCCCGACGACGAGCGTCAGCACCGAGTCCCACGTCTGCTCCGCGGTCATGCGCCGCAGCAGCGGGCCGGGGAAGAGATACGGCCCGCTCGCGAGATCGGGCGTGGTGCTCGCCATCCGCTGGTAGGTTTGCGAATTGAAGACGATCCGCTGGAACTCGCGCAGATCGAAATGCACGCGCTTCATTTCCGAAGTGAGAAAGGCGAGCAACTCGGGATTCGCGGCCTTGTTCAGGTCGTCGAGATCGGTCACTGGCTCGAGCACCGCCATGCCGAAGGCGCGCTTCCACAGGCGGTTGGCGATCGTGGTCGCGAAGCGCGGATTCTCGGCGTGCGTCAGCCAGTCGGCGAAGGCCGTGCGCAGCTCGTCCGGATTCTGCGGCGTCGGGACGTAGGCGGGGCTGTTCTTGTCCTGCTCGCTCCACGCGATGAGCTGCGGGGCGACCGGGGCGCCGGGCTTCGCGTTGTCGTACTTGTAGTCCGAGGGAAAGGTGACCTTGTTTTTGTGCAACTCCTCGATCGCCGCGACATTCGGCGAGATTACGTGGGTCAGCACCTGGCGGTTGACGTCGGTCTCGGTCTTTTTCTTGCCGGTGATCCCCTTCGCCACTTTCTGCGCTTTCGGGTAATCGGTATTGATCGCCCCGAAGTAGGCGGCCATCTGGTAAAAGTCCTTCTGCGTCCACGCGGCGAGCGGATGGTTGTGGCACTGTGCGCACGCGACGTTCGCCCCGAGGAAAATCGTGAGCGTGTTCGAGAGGCTGTCGAGCGGCATCCCCTTGTCGCGCAGCAGATAGCCGACCGGCCCGTCGTTCGCGAACTTGCCCTGCGCGGTCAGCAGATCGTGCACGAGTTCATTCCAAGGGCGATTCTCCGCGATCTGGTCCTTCAGCCACTCCTCGTAGACATAGGTCTTCACGCCCTTCCCGTTGTCGTCGATGACACGCAGCATGTCGCCGAGCCAGTTGAACATCTGCGAGTTGTACCCGGCCGAGCCGATGAGCTGGTCGACGAGCTTCGCGCGCTTGTCCGGCGCCTTGTCGTAGATGAACGCCGACGTCTCCTCGGCGGTCGGGATGCGCCCCGCGAGGTCGAGATACATCCGTCGGACGATCTGGTCATCGGTGGCCGGCGCATTGACGTGCTGCCCCGCCTTGCCGAGGCCGGCGAGCACGAGCTTGTCGATCTGCGCCGCCGCCGCCGCGACCTGCGCGGGCGACTGCTTCGTCTGAGCGACGCGCGCGGGCGCGGGCTTCGGAGCCACCGGCGCGGGCGCGGGCACGGGGGCCGGAGTGGCGGGCGCGGGGATTTCGCCGAGGCGACGCAGGCGGCGCGGATTCGGAGCGGCATCGGCCGGGCAGAGCGCGCCGGCGACGAGGACGGTCGCGAGCACGGCGCAAAAGGAGCGGGAGAATTTCATAGCGAGCGAGGGGATTGCTTTCCAAACAGACTAATAGCGCAGGACGGGGAGTTTGGGACAAATGAAGATCTCTCCCCCGCCGAAATCCGAATGCGCGCCGCGGGCGGGCGGCCAAGGCGCGGTCACTTTCCCACCGCGCACAGCCAGTTGCCGGCGCGCAGGAGAATGGACGAGTTCGTGAAAACGGGCGTGGCCCCGGAGCCGTCTTTCAGGCGATTGCGCGCGACCTCTTTCAGCTCCCGGGTCGCTTCGTAGACAACGGTTTGCCCCTTGTCGTTGCCCACGAGCAGCTTGCCATCGGCGATCACCAGGCTGGGGTAGACGCTCGCGCTGTCCGAGTCCGATTCGTCCGCCTCGGCCGGACCGATCTTGAGTTTCCCCTCGAGGAGTTTCTCGCCGGTCTTTGCATCCAGCACGAAACAGTCGCCGGCTTTCCCGACAAAAAACAACAGCCCGTTCCAGACGACCGGCGAAGCGAAGGCGTTCACGTCGGGATGCGCCGTCCAGACCGTTTGCGCGTGCACGGCCTCGCCGTCGAGCGAGAGCTGGAGCGCGGTGATGGTCCGATCGCCCAGATAGACCAGGTCGCCCGAGGCCGTTGGGCTGATGCCGAATTCCGAGCCGCCGAGATCCGGCGCGAGACCGGCGGCCAGCACGCGTCCGTCGCTCACCCGCACGACCTTCCCGAGCGGCGTGACGACCACCGCCGTGCCCCCGAGATTCATGACGGCGGGAGTGCCGTAAGTATGGCCGGCTTCGGCGCATTCCCAGAGGATTTGGCCGGTGTCGGCGTTGAGCGCCGTGAGGTGATGGACGTTCACCAGCAAGGTGCGGCCGATGAGCAGCGGCGACGAGCTATGCCCAAACGTTCCGCCGAGGGGTTCGAGATGTTGCACCCATTTGCGTTGGCCATCGAGCGAGAAGCACGCGATCAACCCGGAGCCGAAGACGAAAAAGCCGTCGCGCCCGTCGCAGACCGGAGTCGGCGCGGCGTAACCGCAGGCGGACGGCGCATCCTCGCCGGCCAGCGCCTTCTCCTGGAATGCCGCCGGGGCGTCCGCGGCCTTGAGCGAGGCTTTCCAACGAACGACGCCGTTGTCCAGGCTGAGGCAGACGATGTTCGACGGCTCAGACGTGACCAGCACCGCATCGCCGGCGATCACGGGCGTGGAATACGCGTGGCCGACCTTCACCCGCCACCGCATGTTCTGCGCATCGCCCCACTCTAGCGGCGCCTTCGCGTCCGCATAAACGCCGGTCCCGTTTCCCCGCCAGCCGGTCGTCGCGGGCACCGCCGGCTCGCCGGCGGTGAGCAGGCCCGCGAGGAGGATGGTCCAGACCGGCAGCAGATGGGATTTGTTCATTTCGAGAAAAGGTTCAGCGCGCGCCGATCGCATAGAGCCCGCCTTCGCCGCGGATGTAGAGCCGATTTCCCTCCGCGATCGGGTTGGAGATGAACCGCTCCTGGCGCTCCGACCAGTGGCCCGGCATGACCACGTTTTCGATCTTGTTCTTGGCCAGGGCATGATAGCGCGGCCCCGCCTCCAACACGAGCGCGCCGCCGTTGTTCCCGAGCAAAAGCACGTTCCGGCCCACGAGCGTCGGGCTGATCCCCACGCCGCGCGCCGCGCCTTCGTTGTGCCCCTGGAAGACATCGAGATCGAGCAGCCGCTGGTAAACGACCTTGCGCGCCGCGACCTCGATCACCGACAGCACGCCGGCGTTGTTCACCATGTAGACCAGGCCCTCGTGCACGAGCGGCGAGCTCAGGTGCCACGGCAGGTAGTGCTTGGGGAAGGCCGAGGTATCGATCACCACCGTCTGCGCCGGCAGGTCGAGCGGCTCGGAAAACTTCTCCGGGAGCGTGCGAATCATCAGGTCCTTGTTCGAGTGGGTCGCGTGAAACGTGAGCTTCCCCTCGACCACCGGAGAGACCACGGAACTCGAATTGATCGGCTTCTCCTCCCAGACCACCTTGCCGTCTTCCGCGCGAACGACCTGGCCGTTTCCGAGCAGGATCACACTCGTTTCGCCGATGGCCGTGGCGGCGGGCGATCCGTGAAAGTAATTGCCGGGATTGAATCCCTGGGGGACGACGATCTGCGTTCGCCAGGCCGTCCGGCCCGTGCCCCGGTCGATCGCGATCAGGTCGCGCATGAAGACGACGAACTTGTCGCCGACGAGGATCGGCGAGGAGGAGAAGCCGTGCTCGACGGCCGCGTGTTGATCGATCCGCAGCCACTGCCGCCGGCCGGCCAGATCGAAGCACGCGCTCACGCCGTCGCCGAACCAGCAGTAAATGAAACGGCCGTCCGTGCACGGGGTGAACCCGGAAAACCCGACATCGGGCGTCGGCTGATACGCATACCTCGCGGGGTCGATCAGGTTCATCTGCTTCCGCAGCCCGACTTCGAGCTTCCCCTTCTCCTCCAACTGTGCGGCGGTCGCGGAACCCGCGATGAAGGAGTCGTTGATCGCATCGATTTTCCCGGCCAACGCCGCCGCGTCCGCGTAAGCCGGATGCGCTTTTTCCGCGTCGCTCGCCGCCTCAAAATAACTCGCGCGCCGGATCCACTGCACCTTGCCGTCGCTCCTGCGGAGGCAGATCAAATCGTGCGGCTCGCTCAGCAGATAGAGATTTTCCCCGACGATGACGGGCGATCCCGTCCCCATGCCTCCGCCATAAAACGCCGGCATGACCCCCGGCAGCGGCGTGTGCCAGGCGAGGCCGGTGTCGGTGTATTCACCGGAGCCCTGCCCGTGCAACACGGGAACGGCGTACCAATCCTTGTCGCCGGGCGTAGTGCGCAGCAGCAGGCGGTTCCATCCGGGAGCCAGTTCCACGGTCATGCGCGCGCCCATCTGCGCGGGTTTCTTCCCGTTCACCCAGAGCGTCATCTTGTCGACGCTGGTCAGGTTGAGCCGAAACTTGCCGCCCGCCGGCGCAAAGACACGCGTGAAGGCGAGCGCGGCCGCCTCTGAATCCTCCGGCTTGCCCAACAGGCGATTGAAATCGAGATACCCGGAATCGAGCGGCACTCTTTTCCAGACCGTCTCCCCCGCGGCCTCGCCGGCCCTGGGTTCCAGCGCGGCCTCATCGGGCAGCGTGATCGCGCCCGCCGCGCCCTGGTCGATCAGCGGCAGCGGGCCCGCCACGAGCCACTCGCGGATGACGCCATCCGGCATCCCCGTGCCGGCGTCGGCCTTCTCTGCCGAGAACCGCAACCCGGCCATGGCGGCGCTGGTCCGCGACCAGGTCAGCGGCGGATCGGCGTCGGGAAACTTGCCGGTGCCATCGCCGCGCCAGCCCGTGACTTGTTCCCCGCCGAGCGCGGCCAGTGTCCAGCAAAGGAAAACCACGAGGCCATGGAGTGGCACCGCGCACGGAGCGGCGATGGGGCGTGCGGTCGCGGGGGGATACACGCGCATAGGTTCACCAGTTCGACCGCGCCCGTCCAATCCGCTTAGGCAAGTATTTCGCTCCACGCCGCCACCGTCCGGCGATTTGCGGCAACCCTTCAGCGGTAGTACGGTCCCCCAAGTCGTTTCCCGTGCGCACACCTTCTCCTTTCCTGGTCGCGGCCGTCGCCGGTGCGATGCTTCACCCTTCCGCTTTCGCCGCGGCTCCGGTCGCCCGGTCGGATGCGGCCACGCTGCAGTATGGGCAGAAGGTGCGGGTGGCGGTGCTGGCCAATGACACCGGCCTCGGCCCGTCGCCGACCGTGGCCATCGTGCAGGCGCCGCAGTTTGGGACGGCGGTGCCGGATGCCGCGGGGCAGATTCTTTACACGCACCTCGCCGGCACGCCGGCGGGCGACAGTTTTACTTACCGCGTGAGCGGGCCGGGCGGAACTTCGGCGCCGGCGACGGTCACCCTGACGTTCGTGACGACGATGCGCATCGCGAACAGCGCGCTCAACGTGCCGGCGAATCCGCCGCCGACGGCGGTGCAGGTGCGACCGGCCTTTGGCGCGCTCCCGTTCACGCAGCCGGTCTGCCTCGCCAGCCCTCCGGGGGAGACGGATCGGCTTTTCGTCTGCGAGAAGAAGGGGTTGCTCAAAGTCATTCCGTCGCTCGGCACGGCGAGCCCGACGGCGGAGGTTTTCCTCGACCTGGCGGCGCTGCTCAAGGCGCGCGGCGAAGCGCTGAACTTCACTTTCGAGCAAGGGCTGCTCGGTCTCGCCTTTCACCCGCAATACGCGGCCAACGGGTATTTCTATGTGTTTTACTCGGTGCGGAGCGGCCCTCATTCGTATGAGCGCCTGGCGCGTTTTTCGGTGCAGACGGGGAACCCCAACGCGGCCGACCCCGGCTCGGAACTCATCCTCATCGATCAGCTCGACCAGGCGGTGAATCACAATGGCGGCGATCTGCACTTCGGGCCGGACGGCTACCTTTACGTCTCCCTCGGCGATGAGGGGAGCTCGTTCGACGGGCTCAACAACAGCCAGACCATCACCAAGGATTTCTTCTCGGGCCTTTTGCGCATCGATGTCGACCAAGGGCCCGGTTCCGTGCCGCCAAATCCGCATCCCTCCATCCGCTTGGATGCGGGCGTGGCGCGCTATGGCGTGCCGAAGGACAATCCGTTCGTGCCGCCGAGTCTCGGCGGCACGTGGGATGGCCGGCTGCGGGGCGTGCCGATCTCCGCGAGTGCAGCCGCCAAGGTGCGTTCGGAATTCTGGGCGATCGGCTTGCGCAACCCATGGCGGTTCTCGTTCGATCCGCTCACGGGCGAGCTGTGGCTGGGCGACGTGGGCCAGGGGATGATCGAGGAGGTGAACCTCATCGTGCGCGGCGGCAACTACGGGTGGGCGTGGCGCGAGGGCATCTATCGCGGGCCGAAGTACCGGTACACAACGCCGGGCTTCGACGCGCTCTATCATCGCAAGCCGCTCTACGAATACGTCCACACCACGGTGCGCGGCGGGAGTTCGCTCTTCAAGGGCAACTCGATCACCGGCGGCGTGGTCTACCGCGGCTCGCGCTTTGCGAGTTTGCAGGGGAAATACATCTTCGCAGACTACATCTCGGGCCACATCTGGGCACTCACGCGGAACGGCGCCGCCAAGCCCACGGTCACGCGCCTGGCGGGTGAGACGGGCATCAGCGCCTTCGGGATTGATCCTTCCAACGGCGACGTGCTGATGGCCGATTACAACAATGGGCGCATCCTGCGGCTCACCGCCGCGACGACCGGCGGCAGCTTTCCACAGACGCTGGGCGCGACGGGGCTGTTCGCCGATCTCAGCGATCTCTCGCCTGCACCGGGCGTGTTGCCGTACACGCCGAATGTCTCCTTCTGGAGCGACTTTGCCGAGAAACGCCGCTGGTTCACGGTGCCCGATGCCGCCGGCCAAATGACCTGGACCCGCGAAGGCGCGTGGACCTTCCCCGAGGGGATGATCTGGGTGAAGCACTTCGACCTCCCGCGCGTCCGCAGCAATCCCCCGAGCCCGAACGATCCGCCGGCTGGCAAGCGGCTCGAGACACGGGTGCTGGTGAAGAACGCGACGGGCGTCTATGGCGTGAGCTACCGCTGGAACGACGCGGGCACGGAGGCCACGCTGGTGCCGGATGAAGGCGCGGACTTCACCGTGCCCGTGACCCAAAATGGCGCCGCGTACAACCAGCGCTGGCACATCCCAAGCCGGGCGGAGTGCAACGCGTGCCACTCGCCCTCCGCCGGCTATGCGCTCTCTTTCGATACGCGGCAATTGAACCGCGACGGCAGCATGGCCGGCGTGGCGGGCAATCAGCTCGACCTGCTCCACGCGGCGGGCTACTTCAGCAATGTCCCGGAGTCGCCGAATGTCCTGCCGCGGCACTTGCGGGCGGAGGAGACGGCGTTCCCGGTCGAGGCGCGCGTCCGCTCCTATCTGGCGGTCA
>DASYIS010000359.1:0-3114 GCA_035997375.1 Chthoniobacteraceae bacterium | reverse complement strand
CCCGAAGTGGGAATGGTACGAGCGCCCGAAACGCGAGGGGCACTCGATCTGGACCGAGCCGTACTTCGACGACGGCGGCGGCAATACGATCATGACGACGTATTCGGCGCCGTTCTTCCGCGAGGGGCACACGTTTTGGGGCATTGCCACCATCGATATCGCGATGTCGCAACTGATGGAGAAGGCGCAGCGGCTGCGCGTCGGCGAGACCGGGTACACCTTCATCGTCTCGAAAAAAGGGAACTACGTGGCGTTCCCCGACTCGTCGAAGATCATGAAGGCCAACATCGGCTCGGCGAACCCCGAGCTGGGCGAAATGATGATGGGCGGGCATCGCGGCTTCGTGCGCAAGATGGAGCCGCTGAACGGTCGCGCCGCGTGGATCGCCTTCTCCCCCATCCAGGCCGGCGAATTCTCCCTCGCCATCGTCTATCCGGAAGCCGAGGTGCTGGCCACGGCCAAGTACCTGCAATACGAGCTGATCGCCGCCGGCGCGGTCGGCCTGCTGGCGCTCTTCGGCGCGCTCTTCATCGTGGCGCGTTCCATCTCCGAACCGATCACGTCCCTCGCCACCGCGGCGCAGCGCGTCGCCGCGGGCGAGCTCGATCAGGAGCTGAAGATCGTCACGCGCACCGAGGAGGTGCAGCACCTCGCCACCGCCTTCCGCAAGATGACGCGCGACCTGAAGATGCGGATGGATGAGCTCCGCTATACGACGATCGTGAAGGAACGCATCGAGGGCGAGCTCTCCGCCGCGCGCAGCATCCAGATCAGCCTCGTCGCGAAGACCTTCCCGGCTTTCCCCGAGCGCCACGAGATCGATCTCCACGCGATCATCAAGCCGGCGCGCGCGGTCGGCGGCGACTTCTACGACTTCCATTTCGTCGACCGCGAGCGGCTCTGCCTCGTCGCGGCGGATGTCGCGGGCAAAGGCGTCCCCGCCGCGCTCTACATGTCCGTCTCGAAGACGCTGCTGCGCGCCAACACCGAGCTCGCCGGCTCGCCGCCCGAGCTGCTGGCCAAGGTGAACAACGACCTCTGCGACCAGAGCAGCGACTCCGGCATGTTCGTCTCCCTCGCGCTCGGCCTGCTCAACGTGCGCAACGGCGAATTCCAGCTCGGCAACGCCGGCCATCCCGCCCCGCTGCGGCTCTCGCCGAATGGCGACGTCGAGAGCCTGAGCTCGCCGTCCGGCGTCGCGCTCGGCGCCTGGCGCGATCTCCCCTACTCCACCACCACCCACCAGCTCGCCCCCGGCGACACGCTCCTCTTCTTCACCGACGGCGTGACCGAGGCGCTCGACGACCGCCAGCAGTTTTACACCATCGGCCGCCTGCGCGACCTGCTGTCCGGGTTGAAGCACGAGCCCGTCGAGCGCATCACCCGCGCCGTCATGCGCGACGTGCGCTCCTTCGCCGGCGCGCAGGAGCAGGCGGACGACCTCACACTGCTGGCGATCCGGTGGAATGGCGGGGGGACACAGGCGCTGGAGGCTTGAACCGGCACGACTTCGGTAACCGATGAGCTTTGCCTGAGTTTAAACCGACGGGCCTGCTTCCCGGCGGTATCCACACGGCCACCCGTCAGGCTTCTCGACGGCCGTCCGCCGCCGGCGCGCTATCTTTCAAGGCAGCGCGAGAGCCTGCATAGGCCACCTTTCGCTATTGGAGGAACTCGACCAGCCTCCCGGCCACATTTGCCGAGGAAAAACTGCGCGCAAAAGCTTTGGCGTTCCGGCCCATGGCAGTTCGCAATCCGGCCTCGGTCGCCAGGCGGATGCACGCTTCAGTCATCTCATCCAGAGTGCGGCCAAGAAATCCGGTGTTGCCGTGAATGACCTTGTCCCGGTTTCCTCCGCGATTGGTCGTGATCACCGGGCAGCCCGACATCAGCGCTTCCGCCGCCGAACGCGCCCAAGCCTCCTCGCGTTTCCACCCAAGGAAAAAGAGAAACACGTCGATGCCTTGCAGATAGTCTGGCACCGGAAGAGAAAAAGCGGGCCGGCAAGTGATGTTCGGACCCGCCAGAGATTGGCGCAAGGAATCCGGAATGCCCATGAAGTCCCAAGCCACCCGGTCTCCCATCTGCTCGTTCACATGCCGCACGAGTTCCGGCAGCTCCTCGTTCCACTTGCTGCCGTTGGGCAGGGAATGCATGCCAAAACGCACCCGCGCCGAGGGCGTTTTGAGCTGACCCGTCGCCGGCCCGATCGGGCTTTCCAAGCGCAGGCGCGGATAATGACGCACCGGCAGGTAGCGGTCCTGCTTGCTGATTTCCTCGAAGAACTTCGTATTGGTGACGATCAGGCGGAGATCGGCCACCGATTTTTGCAAAGCCGGCAATTGGCAGGCCGGGCTCACGATATAGTTGAAGAGGAACGTCATGTTCCTGATCCGCGACAGGTCCACCGCGGAGGAATGCTTTTCCGTTTGGCCCAGCCAATACGATTCTTTCGTGAAATCCCGGCTGTCGCTGTTAATCACCAGCAGCCGATCCAAAGTATGGAATTGCTCCACGCTTCCGTTGGCAAACACCTCGGGGTGAATCTCCACCCCTTCCGCCACCGCGGCGCGGAGCTTGTCAGGCATGCGTTTTTCCACGAGCAGGACGCCCTGGCAGCCGGCGAGGCGATTCACCGCGTTCGCGAGCTCGACGGCCCGAAATTTACTCCCACCCGGCATGTCCATTTTGGTGAAGATCCCGATGCGCATGCCGAGCTAAGCAGAAACCCGCTGATCGCAGACACTCTTGGCGATCCGCCCCTCCGCAGCCGTTAGGAATTCAAGCGCGCCGCCGGTGAAGTAGAACTCGATCCGGCGGATGACTTCCTCAGCGGAGATCATGTCCATGCAGCGCGGCAGGGCGTACTCTTCCACCGTGCGGACTCCTTTCACGCGCGGCAGCTCATGCGTGACCACGTTCAGGCAGAGGTGCTCCGGTTTGTCTTTCTCGTCCCCGTCGTCCAGGGGAACGGTGCGGGATTTCCAGCAGCCGCCGTCGTCGCAGCAAAACAGGGCGCCATTGGTATGAATATATTGGTGATGCGGGTAGGCCTCCCACTGCATCGGCTCCCGGCCCCCGGCCACCACCACACAGGCGCGATTCTTCGGCCGG
>DASYIS010000358.1:0-5259 GCA_035997375.1 Chthoniobacteraceae bacterium | reverse complement strand
GGATTGGGCGTGCCGTGTGCCGAGGAGTTTTTGGTTTTCATACTACCCAAGGCTTCGCAGCCGCGGCACGCCCACGCCTCACGCTCCGCGCGAAAGTTGCTGCGGTTGCGGCAGCGCCGCCTCATGTATTTCGTGGACCTCACTCCGTGCCAAGCGCCTCTTCAAATCCAAGCGAAGCCGTCGCCGGCCTGATCGAGCGGGTCACGTTTCATAGTGAGGAGACGGGGTTTGCCGTGCTCCGCGTGCAGGTCGAGGGGCGGCGCGAGTTGGTCACGGTGGTCGGCTCGCTTCCCTCGGTCGCGGCGGGCGAATGGCTCACCGCGGAGGGCCGCTGGGAGCGGGATCGCGAGCACGGGATGCAGCTCAAGGCCGAGCGTTTGCAGACCAGCGCGCCTTCTTCACGCGAGGGGATCGAGCGTTATCTCGGGAGCGGGTTGATCAAGGGCATCGGGCCGACGTATGCGCGCAAGCTCGTCGAGCGATTCGGCGAGAAGGTGCTCGAGATCATTGACACCGAGTCGGGGCGCTTGCAGGAGATCGAGGGGATCGGCCCCGGCCGGCGCAAGCGGATCAAGGACGCCTGGACGGAGCAGCGCGCAGTGCGCGACATTATGGTGTTCCTGCATTCGAACGGCGTGAGCACGAGCCGCGCGACGCGCATTTACAAGACGTACGGCGAGACGGCGGTCGAGACAGTGCGCGCGAATCCGTACCGGCTGGCGGAGGACATCGCGGGCATCGGGTTTAAGACGGCGGATGCGATCGCCGCGAAGCTCGGGCTCGCGGGCGACTCAATCCTGCGCGTGGCGGCGGGGCTGGCGCACGCGCTGCTGGAAGCGACGAAAGCCGGCCACTGCGCGCTGCCGCGGATGCAGCTTCTCGCGACCGCGGCGGAGCTGCTCAGCGTGCCGACGGCGGCGGTCGAGGAGGCGCTCGCGCGGCAGGTGGCGCAGCGCAAAGTCGTCGAGGAAGAGGTCGACGGCCTCGCGCTCGTCTACCTGCCGCCGCTGCACTACGCTGAGTGCGAGATCGCGCGGATGCTCGCATTGCTCGCGCGCGAAAAGTCCCTCTACCCGCCGATGGACCTCGCGCGCGCGGTGCCGTGGTGCGAGGCGAAGACCGGCCGTGCCCTCGCGCCGAGCCAGCGCGCGGCCTTGGAAAAAGCGCTCGGCGCGCGCGCCCTCGTCATCACCGGCGGACCGGGCGTCGGCAAGACGACGCTCGTCAATTCGCTGCTGCTCATCCTGCGCGCGAAGAAGGTCCGCTGTCTCCTCTGCGCGCCGACCGGCCGCGCCGCCAAGCGTCTCGGCGAGACGACCGGACTCGAGGCGCAGACGATCCACCGGCTGCTCGAGTTCAACGCCGGCTCGGGCGGTTTCGTGCGCAATGAAGACCGGCCGCTCGATTGCGACCTGCTCGTGGTCGACGAGACCTCGATGGTCGACGTGCCGCTCATGCACAAGCTCCTGCGCGCGCTCCCGCCGGCGGCGCATCTGCTGCTCGTCGGCGATGTCGACCAGCTCCCGTCGGTCGGCCCCGGCTCGGTGCTCGCGGACATCATCGCGAGCGCGGTCATCCCGGTGGTGCGCCTCACCGAGGTCTTTCGCCAAGCCGCGCACAGCCGCATCATTCGCAACGCGCATCGGATCAATCGCGGCGAGCTTCCGGAAGCCGGCGTGAGCGGCGAGGAGTCGGACTTTTTCTTCATCGAACGCGACGAGCCGGCGGCGATCGCGAGCACGCTGGTCGAGGTCGTGCGCGAGCGCATTCCGAAGCGCCACGCGCGCGATCCGATGCGCGACATCCAGGTCCTGACCCCGATGAATCGCGGCAGCCTCGGCGCCCGTGAGCTCAACGCCGCGCTGCAACTGGCGCTCAATCCGCCGCGGCCCGGCGACGCGACGGTCGAGAAGTTCGGCGTCGCGTTTCGCCCGCGCGACAAGGTCATCCAAACGGTCAACAACTACGACAAGGAAGTCTTCAACGGCGACATCGGCCAGGTCCGCGCGATCGATCCGGTGGAGCGCGAACTGGTCGTCCGCTACGACCGGCGCGAGGTGACGTACGACTTCAACGAGCTCGACGAAATCGCGCTCGCCTACGCCATCACCATCCACAAATCGCAAGGCTCCGAGTTCCCTGTCGTGGTGCTGCCGCTGGCGATGCAGCACTACCTGCTGCTCCAGCGCAACCTGCTTTACACCGCCGTCACGCGCGGCAAGGCGTTCGTCGTCATCGTCGGGCAGGCCAAGGCGCTCGAGGCGGCGGTGCGGAACGCGACGACCAAGCGGCGGTTTGGGGGATTGCTCTCGCGGCTGAATGACGAATGACGGGAAAGGTGACAGCACATGGGAGTCACATTGAAAGTGCGAAATCGAAGTGACAGGATATGGGAGTCACCCATTTTTCGGTGGTTGATTCAGGACGGCGCGGACCGCCGCGTTTCCTCCCGCGCGGCGGCCAAGCGGAGCGCGGAGTAGCGGTCCCCCCGAGCCCCTGCGGCGGCGAGCAGCTCATGCGTGGCCAGCAGCGGTTGCTCGGTGGGTGCTTTGCGCCGCAGCCACGGAACCCGAGGTTTGCACCTTCGCCGTTGAAGCTGTATGAAACGGGCGACTCCCTCGCTTATGATCCCTCGTCGCGATGCCCTCCAACGTCTCTCCCTGCTGCTCGGCGGGTTGCTTTCGCCGCAACTGACGGCCGGCCTCCTCGGGCAGATCCTCAATACCGGCCCGAGCGTGGAGGTGATGCCCGAGCAGGTGAAGCTGCTCGCGGAGGCGGCGGATACGATCATTCCGGACACCGACACGCCGGGCGCGAAAGCCGCGGGGGCGGAGCAGTTCATGGTGCGCGTGTTGCACGACTGCCATCTGCGCGAGGAGCAGGAGGCGTTTTACGAGGGGCTCGCGAAGCTGGAGGCGGCGAGCCGCGGCGCGCACGCCCGCGGGTTTGCGGAGCTCGACAAGGCGCAGCGCAAGGCGCTGATGAAACAGACCGCGCAGGGCGACCCGGCGTTCTTCCACCGGCTCCGCGAGCTGACGATCGCCGGCTACTTCTGTTCGGAGAGCGGCGCGTCGAAGGCGCTCGAATATCTGCCCATCCCCGGACGCTTTGAAGGCGACATCCCCCTCGCCCCCGGCCAAAAGGGGTGGGCGCTCTGACTGTGAAAATGACGAATGACGAATGACGAATGACGAATGACGAATGACCAATGAGCCGCAGATTTCGTCATTCGTCATTCGTCATTCGTCATTTTTTTGGCTAACTCATTCCCCACCCCACCCCCACCCGCACATGGCTAATCTGAACATCGATTCCATCAAGGAGCTGACTTACGACGCGATCGTTATCGGCTCCGGCGTTTCCGGCGGCTGGGCGGCGAAGGAGCTGACGGAGAAAGGGCTGCGCGTGCTGATGCTGGAACGCGGACGGCAGCTCGAGCACGTGAAGGATTACGAGAACGCCTTCAAGGCGCCGTGGGAGTTCAAGTACAACGGCAGGCTGACGACCGAGCAGATCGAGTCGCACCCGAAGGTGTCGCGCGACTATCCGTACAATGAGATGACGGAGAAGTACTGGTTCAAGGACGCCGACTCGCTCTATCGCGAGGTGCAGCGCTTCGACTGGTTCCGGCCGAACATCGTCGGCGGCAAGTCGATCATGTGGGGCCGGCAGTCGTACCGGCTGAGCGATCTCGATTTCGAGGCGAACCTCCGCGAGGGGATCGCGGTGGACTGGCCGATTCGTTATGCGGATATCGCGCCGTGGTATTCGTATGTGGAAAAGTTCGCGGGCATCTCGGGCGAGAAGCTTGGGCTGCCGCAGTTGCCGGATGGCGAGTTCCTGCCGCCGATGGAAATGTATTACCTCGAGAAGGAAGTGCGGAAGCGGATCGAGCAACAATTCCCCGGCCGGGTGATGACGATCGGCCGCGTGGCGAATCTCTCGAAGGCCGCGGAGGAGCAGATGGGGGTGGGGCGCGGCCAGTGCATGTACCGGAACCGCTGCGCCTGGGGCTGCCCGTTCGGCGCATACTTCAGCACGCAATCCTCCACCCTGCCCGCGGCGGCGAAGACGGGCCGGCTCACGCTGCGGCCGGATTCCGTGGTCACGGAGATCACGTACGACGACCGCAGCCGGCGCGCGACCGGGGTGCGCGTGCGCGATGCGGTGACGCTGCAGGACCGCGAGTTTTTCGCGAAGGTCGTCTTCGTCTGCGGGAGCGCGATCAGCTCCACCGCGCTGTTGTTGAATTCCACCTCCGCGCGTTTCCCGAACGGCCTCGGCAACGACTCCGACCAGCTCGGGCGCAACCTGATGGATCACCATTTCCGCGCCGGCGCAACGGGCCGGTGGGAGGGCGGGCTCGACCGCTATTACTACGGCCGCCGGGCGAATGGCATCTACATTCCCCGCTACCGCAATGTGGCCGGCGACAAACGCGATTACGTGCGCGGCTTCGGCTATCAAGGGAGCGCGAGCCGGGGCAACTGGCAGCGCGCCGTGGCCGAGCTCGCCTTTGGCGAAGACCTCAAGAACGAGCTGACGCAACCCGGCGAATGGTCGATGGGGCTCGGGGCCTTCGGCGAGACGCTCCCCTACGGCGACAACCGCCTTTGGCTCGACAAGACGACGCGCGACAAGTGGGGCCTGCCCGTCGTGGTCTTCGACGCCAGCATCCGTGACAACGAGCGGAAAATGCGCGTCGACATGGTCAACGACGCCGCCGAGATGCTGACCGCCGCCGGGCTCAAGGACGTCAAAACCACCGACAAAACGGTCGCCCTCGGCATGGCGATCCACGAGATGGGCACCGCGCGCATGGGCCGCGACCCGAAGACCTCCGTCTCCAACGCGCACAACCAGCTCCACACGGTGCCAAATGTCTTCAACACCGACGGCGCCTGCATGACCTCCGGCAGTTGCGTGAATCCCTCGCTCACCTACATGGCGCTCACCGCCCGCGCGGCCGACTTCGCGGTGGAGGAGTTGAAAAAGGGGAATATTTAGGCGCGGGGCGGAACGCTAACCAAGGCCGGCAAGTAATCAGTAATCAGTTCAGCGGGAGTAATCAGTCGTCCGCGGACTGCCGCCACTGATTACTGCCGACTGATTACTGATTAGATGGAGGCGCAAAAATGATTTTCGCACCGAGCAGCGCGGCGGTCACTTTTCGTGGAGGAAAGTTTGCCAGCGCACGGTGGCGCGCACAAGGGCGCGCCAGCGGCGATGCAGGGCGCGGCCATCCACGCGGCGCCGTTG
>DASYIS010000357.1:0-27189 GCA_035997375.1 Chthoniobacteraceae bacterium | reverse complement strand
GTCGCGGATCGTGTCGAGCACGTCCTTGTGCTCGCTGCGCATCAGCGCGAGGAGTCCGGTCTCGAACTCCTTCACGCGGTCGAGCGGCAGCGGATCGAGCAGGCCGGACGTGCCGGCATAGATCACCACCACCTGCTCCTCGACTTTGAGCGGCGAGAACTGCGCCTGTTTAAGCAACTCGGTTAGCTTGGCGCCGCGGTTCAGCAGCCGCTGCGTCGCCTGGTCGAGATCGGAGCCGAACTGCGCGAAGGCCGCCATCTCGCGGTATTGCGCGAGCTCTCCCTTGATGCGGCCAGCGACCTGCTTCATCGCCTTGATCTGCGCGGCGGAACCGACGCGGCTGACCGAGAGGCCGACCGAGACGGCCGGGCGGATGCCCTGGTAGAACAGATCGGTCTCCAGATAGATCTGGCCATCGGTAATGGAGATGACGTTCGTCGGAATGTAGGCCGACACGTCGCCGGCCTGCGTCTCGATGATCGGGAGCGCGGTGAGCGAGCCGTTGCCGGACTGCTCATTGACGCGCGCGCTACGCTCGAGGAGGCGGGAGTGGAGATAGAAGACGTCGCCCGGATACGCTTCGCGGCCGGAGGGGCGCTTCAAGACGAGCGAAACCTGGCGGTAGGCGACGGCGTGCTTGGAGAGATCGTCGAACACGATGAGCGCATCCATGCCGTTGTCCATGAACCACTCGCCCATGGCCGCGCCGGCGAACGGGGCGAGATATTGGTTGGTGGCGGTATCCGACGCGGGCGCGGAGACGATGATGGTGTACTGCATGGCGCCGGCTTCCGTGAGGACGCCGACGGTGCGGGCGATGTTGGCGTTCTTCTGGCCGATGCCGACGTAGATGGAATAGAGCGGCCGGAAGTCTTTCTTCCCTTCGTTCTGCTTGTTGATCTTCGCCTGGTTGATGATCGTATCGATCGCAATCGTCGTCTTGCCCGTGGAGCGGTCGCCGATGATCAACTCGCGCTGGCCGCGGCCGATCGGGATCATGGCGTCGATGGCCATGATGCCCGTCTGCACCGGCTGCGAGACGCCGCGGCGCTTGATGATGCCGGGGGCGATTTTCTCGACCGGGTAAGTCGCGGTGGAATTGATCGGGCCCTTGCCATCGATCGGCACGCCGAGCGTATTGACCACGCGGCCGAGCAGCTCCTTGCCAACGGGGACGGAGAGCAGGCGGCCGGTCGTCCGGACTTCCTGGCCCTCGACGACGTTCTTGTCTTCGCCGAGCAGGATGGCGCCGACTTCGGATTCCTCGAGGTTCAGCGCGATGCCGAAGAGGCCGCCGCCGAAGTCGATCATCTCATTGAGCATGACCTCGCTCAGCCCTTCGATGCGGGCGACGCCGTCGCCGACTTCGCGGACGGTGCCGACATTGGTGTGCGACGTCGTCGCCTTCAGCGCGCCGATTTGCGATTCGAGTTCCTGGAGAATGGTGCTCATGTACTTCGGATGGTTGGGAAAGTTGGAAAGTGAGAGGGGGAAGATTTAGGCGCTTCGCTTATCCACGAAATACACGAAAGACACGAAAAGGATTTGGAATCACGCGCCTCGGTATTTTCAGATTTTAGTGTATTTCGTGTATTTCGTGGACAAGCGAAGCGCCCCTCGGGCTCAGGCCAGCGCCGCGTCGAGGCGGTCGAGGCGTTCGCGGACGGTGGAGTCGTAAACGTCGCTGCCGATCTTGATGCGCAGGCCGCCGATCAGTGCCGGCTCGGTCTTGAATTCAGTGGTGAGATCCTGGCCGTATTTGCCGCGGAGCGTCTGCTCGAGTTGACCGCGGGTCTCGCCGTCCAGTTCGGTGGCGCTCTCGATCACGGCGTGGCGCGCCGCGAGTTCCAGGCGGACCATGCGGTCGTAATCCTTGAGGATGTTGGCGTAGTGCCGGGGCTTGGTCGAGACGAGGTGTTGCGCGATCGTGCGCACACGGTCCTCCACCAGCCGGCCATCCTGCAGGCTGGCCTTATAGAGTTCCCGCGAGATTTTGCGGGCTTCCTTGGGGATCTTCATCGAACTAATACGGGTAAAGGATTTTTGGCCTACGAATCACACGAATCAAACGAATCAAATTTCGGGAACGCGCTCAACCCAAGGGCGGGAACGATCTCGACTGGCGTCATCGGTTTCATTTCCGGATTCGTGTGATTCGTGTGATTCGTAGGCCAAATTCCGGAATTCGGGCTTAGGCGGCGACTTCGCGGGCGGCTTCTTCGGAGAGGCGGCGATGGTCGTCGGAGGTGAGGACTTTGCCCGTGACTTTCGAGGTGGTGTCGATGACGAGGCGGGTGACTTCGCGCTTGAGCTCGGCCAGCATGCGGTCGTGCTCCTGGCGCGCGGATTCCTGGGCATTCTTGCGAAGAGAGTCGGCTTCCGCCGCCGCCTGCGCCGTGACCTTGTCGGCCTGGACCTGCGCCGTGGCACGCGCTTCGGCGATGATCTTGTTCGCGGTCGCCTCGGCCGCCGCGAGCGTCTCGGCTTTCTGTCGCTCGCCTTCCGCGAGTTGCTCCTTGATGCGGGCCGCGTCCTTCAGGCTCTGCTCGATGGTATTGCGCCGCTCCTCCAGCACTTTCATCACCGGTCCGTACGCGAATTTCCTCAGCAGGAGACAGACGATCGTAAAGCTGACGCACTGCGAGATGAAGAGCCAGCCGTTGAATCCGAACACCCGGCCCGTTTCCTTGGCGGATTCGATCAGGCCCGGCGTTTCAGCAAGCACGAGGGAGAGAGTCATAAGCGGCGAGAGTAAGAGAGCATTGACGCGAGGCCGGCGTTGACCGGCCCCGCGTCTGGAAACGAACTTAGTGGGCGAGGTAGATCGCGAAGAACACGATGCCTTCGGCGAAGGCGGTGCTCAGGATCGCCTGCACCAGGATCGGCGTGGCCGCGCCGGGATTCCGGCCGACCGCTTCGGACGCCTTCATGCCGATGAGACCCACGCCAAGGGCGGCGCCGAGGGCGGCGAGACCGATGTGCAGGTTACCGGTAAGTTCAGCGAGGACAGGGACAATGCTCATTATAGTTAGGTTGGTTGGTGGTTTTCCGCGCGCCCCCACAGGTTGCCCATGGTCCGGCGCTCGAAAGGGTTGAAAGTCAGTGGTGGCCGTGGCCGTGATCCCCGGAGTTGGGCTCCTCGCCGTGCGAGCAGATGAGCAGGGTGAAGACGGCGGTCAGCAACATGAAGACGAGTGCCTGGACGACGCCGACGAGCAACTCCATGAAGTAGAACGGAACCGGAATCAGCCACGCGAGTCCGGGAACGATATTCGACATCGACTCCAGGATGTTCTCACCGGCGAAGATATTCCCGTAGAGACGGAAGGAGAGCGAGACGGGACGGAAGAGGATCGAAACGATCTCGAGCACGCCGACGAGCGCGAAGACGACGATCATCAGGACGCGGACGAAGCCCTTCGTGTCGCCTTTCGGCCCAAAGAGGTGCAGCAGAAATCCGCCGACGCCGTTGGACTTGATGGCCCAATAGATCCAGCAAGCGAAGAAGATGATCGACATCGCCAGCGTCATGTTCAGGTCGGCATTGGCGCCGCGGAGCAGCGGATCTTCGATGTGCGTCAGCGCACCGTGCGCATCCGGGGTTCCCCACCCGATCGTCCCGACGCCGGGAATGAGTCCGAACCAGTTCATCGCGAGGATGAAAATGAAGACGCTCGCGAAGAACCAGAAGGTCTCCTTGGTCAGATGGCGCCCGATGATGCTCTCGAGGAAATTGCGCAGGCCTTCGACGAGGAACTCCCAGAAATTCTGCGCGCCGTCCGGCACTTGCTTGATGCTGCGGGTGGCGTACTGGGCGAAGGCGATCAACCCGATTGCGACGATCCACATGAAGACCATGGAGCTGTTGATCGGCAGCGGCCCAATGTGCCCGATGACGGGTGACGCGGGAGGCAGTCCTTCCTTATGCTCGGCGTGCCCGGCGGCGGCGTGCTCCCCGGGAGCGGGGTCTTCCACGACGGCGGTCGAGCCGGGCGCGGGCGCTTTCGCTTCCTGCGCGAAAACCGGCGTGCCAAAGCAAAGGCACGCCAAAGCCAGCAGCGCCAGGAGGGCCGGTCGCCAGTGCGGAAACGAAGCTGAAGATGAGAGGGTGCTCATGAAAACGGGGACACGACGCCCATTCGACGCGGCGGCGATCGGGGAGATCGCCCGACTCGTTCCCGGGGAAAGCAACGAGCGCGGAAGGGGCTGACGAGGGCAATAAAAGAACGTCCGCCGGGAGGAGGCAAGTACTTTGTGAAATTTTTCACAAACTTTTGATCCCGCCCCCGACAGCGGCGTTTGAATTCGGCGCATTACAGGGAAACGCGTGTATGCGATCAAGGGATTCCGAAAATATATTTGCGGGGCGCTTGCTCCCGTTGGCGATGCGTAGCCGGCGGTCCGGGGACCGCACGCGCCCCGCGTGCTCCGGTCGGCGCCCTCGCCGACCGGCCGGCCCTCCGCATGAGCCCGACCGTAGCTTTCACGTCTCGCGTGCGCGCGGCGATTCGGCGAGGGCGCCGAATCGAGCACGCGGGGCGCGTGCGCTCCCCGGACCCGCCACCTGCGGCGGCTACCGGTTTTCTTGCTTTTCGTCTCTATTATGGGCTCTAAGGTGACCGCGCTGCCACCCGATGCCGCACGACTCCCCTGCCCCTCTCACCTGCGGCATCATGATCGCCACACGCAACCGCCGCGAGGATCTCGCGCGCACTTGCGCTGTGCTGGAGATGCTCCGGCCGCCACCCGCGGAGGTCCTCATCTGCGCCGATGGTTGCACGGATGGCACAGTCGAGTTTCTCACCGAGTTTCATCCGGGCTTCCAGTTGTTCATTCATGAGCCGGCGCGCGGCTCGATCGCGTCCCGCGACGCGATGCTGCGGGCGGGCACAGCCGACCTCATGCTGAGCCTCGACGACGACAGCCACCCGCTGGAGCCGGATTTCCTGGCGCGCGCCATCGCCCTTTTCACCGCGAACCCGCGCCTCGCCGTCGCGGACTTTGCGCAGCGGAGCGACGAGCACCCGCCGTCGCTCGAGGCGACGGACTTCGGCCCCGCCGGCCCGCGCGGCTCGTACTCCAGCGCCGGCGCGGTCCTGCGCCGCGCGGTCTATGTGGAGCTCGGCGGGTACGAGCCGTTTTTCTTCCACGCCTACGAGGAGCCGGATTTCGCGCTCCGCTGCCTGGCAGCCGGCTACGAAGTCCGCTTCGAGCCCGGTGCGATCATCCGGCATCACTACACGGGTGCGCAGCGCAATGAAATGCGCACGCACCATTTCCACGCGCGCAACGAACTCTGGAGCGTTTTGTTGCGCTGCCCCATGCCGTGGCTCCTGGCCGTCGCGGCGTTTCGCATCGTGCGGCAGTTCGGCTACGCGCTCTCGCGCGGCTTCGGCTGGGCAGTGCGCGAGCCGCTTTGGTGGTGGCGTTGTGTTCGCGGCTTGCCCGGCTGCCTCACCCGGCGGCGTCCGCTGCGGTGGCAGGCGTACTATAAGTGGATGCGCGTGCTGCGCGGCGAAAGCGTGCAGACGACGCCAGCGCCGAAGGCGCCCCCTCCTGCGTAGAGAGCGGCTCTCTGTGAGCATAGGCGAACAGGTGCCGCCTCCAATTTCTTGAGCGTCTCCAGCGCGTACAGCGCTCAAGGAGATGGAGGCGGCACCCCCTCGCCTATGCTCGGGGAGAGCCGCGCTCTACACCGCAAGGAAAACTGGCGTACGTGCGAGCGGCCTCGTGCTACGAACCGTCGGCCCCTTAGCTCAGCGTCTCCACCGGCAAATGCTTGAGCGCGCCGCCCTCCAGTGCGCTTTGGTGCGCAAGGATGCCGGTGCAGGTCCAGTTGGCGCTTTGCTTCGCGTTGGGGAACGGGTCGCGGTCTTCGACCAGCGACATCGCGAATTCGTGCGCGAGGTGCGGGTGGCTGCCGCCGTGGCCGGCGCCTTGCGTGAAAGAGAGGTGCGTGGCCTTTTCGTCGTACACGCCCTTCGTCGTGTAGCGTTGGAGCGGCTCCGGCAGGCGGCCGGCGAAATCGGGGCACTTGACCTTCTCGGGAATCTCCGGCTCGGGCTTTTTCGCGGTGTGGAGGATGAGCGAATCGTGCTCCACCAGCGGCCACTCGACGCTCTTCTTCGAGCCGTAAACATCGATGCTCTCGCGATACTGCCGGGCGGTGTCGAAGAGGCTGCGGATGACGCGGCAGCTCAGGTCGGAGTTGCGCACCTTGATGTGCGCCGTCTCCACCGCGAACGAGGAGCCGTATTGTGAAATCAGCTCCTCGCGGATGGTGCCGCTGCCGAAGCAGCTCACGTACTCCGCATCGCCGCCAGCGAGCCCGAGCACCGGTCCGACGCAGTGGGTCGCGTACCACATCGGCGGCAGGCCGGGCCAGTAGTTCGGCCAGCCGTCCATGTCCTGCTGATGGCTCGCCTGGATGAACTGCAGCCGGCCGAGCTCGCCCTGGTCGCGCAGTTCTTTCATGAAAAGGAACTCGCGCGCATAGACGACGGTTTCCATCATCATGTACTTCAGCCCGGTCTCCTGGGTGAGGCGGATGATCTCCAGGCAGTCCTCCACGCTCGTCGCCATCGGCACCGTGCATGCGACATGCTTGCCGGCCTTCAGCGCGGCGATCGACTGCTCGCCGTGATTCGGAATCGGCGAGTTAATGTGCACCGCATCGACGTTCGGATCCTTGAGCAGTTCCTCATAGCTCGTGTAGCGCTTCTCCACGCCCCAGTAGTCGCCGGTTTCGTGGAGCTTCGCCTCGTTGCGCTGGCAGATGGCGTAACAGTTGGTGTGGGGGTGCTTCTGCCAGAGGGGGACGAACTCGGCGCCGAAGCCGAGGCCGATGACTGCGATGTTGAATTTGCGGGTGGGCATAGGTTGGGAAAGGGGATGGGGTTTGACCTTACTCCTGCTCTTGCTCTTGCTCCTGATCGATTGGCGAGGCGACATCAACGCCGGAGGATCAAGAGCAGGAGCAGGAGCAAGATTAAGAAGAGGAATTACTTCAGCGTCTGCAGGTAGGCTTTGACATCCTCGATCTCCTGCGGCTTGAGAACCAGCCCCATCGGCGGCATGGGCGAAGTGCCGAGCGCCTCGAAGCCCTTCGCCAGGACTTTGTTCGGCTCGAGCAGGCTCTCGGTGATGTAAGCGGGCGTGGCCCTCGTCGCGATGCCGTCGAGCGCCGGCCCGACGGTGCTCCCCTGCCCTTTCACGGTGTGGCAAAGAATGCACGGGATCGTCGGATGCTTGAACACGATCTGCTCCCCGCGCTTCACGTCGCCCGCGAGCAGCTTCTCCTCTTCGGGCGCTTGCAGCTCAGAAAGCCGCACGTCGTCGAAGTAACCGTCGCCTTTGCCGTTGAGATTCAGCGCGATGCGCCGCTGCGGTTTGTCGCCGGTGTGAAAGGTCGTCTCCAATTCCTTCCACCCATTCTCCGACGAGATGCGCTCGGTCTGGTCGCCGTCGGCCTGGAGGCTTACCGTGCCGCGGCCGAGCGCGTGGGTTTTCACCCAGCCGGAGAGGCGGTATTGCGTCTTCGGCTTGAGCACGACGTCGACGACGAGCGCGGCGTTGCCTGTTTCCCGGTTGATGCAGCGCACCGCGCGCTCGCCGGCATGCCGCATTTTCTCGTCGGTCACCAGCGCCCATTCCGAGGTCGGCGGGCGCTGCACGGGGTCGAGCCGCCAGCCCTCCGGCAGGCCATCCGCGCCCGTGGTTTCGAAGCCGGGATTCGGCAACAGATTCGGCCCCTCGCGGTACGGCACGACGTTGTGTTTCTTGCTTAGGAGCTTCGTCGCTTCGCGCAGCCATTCGTCGTTTTGCACGGTCGCGTTCGTCGCAAGGCCAAGGACGACATGCTTCACGCCCGGCGTGGTCGGCAACTCGGCGAGCTTCACCAACGCCGCGAGATGCACGTGCGGATCGGTATCGCCGAGGCCGCCGCTGCCGAGCAGGAGCCCCTCGCCGCGCGCATCATTCGGCAGCGCGCGAATCGCCGTGCGCCGGACAGCAGGATCCTTCGCGCCGAGCGCGGCCTTTTCGGTCGCGTCGTCGAGCGCGCCGAGACCCTGCAAACTCCAGAGCGCATGGACCGCGGCCGTGCCATCCGCGCCGGCGGCGAACTTCTTCAGCTCGGGAGCGGCGTCGATTTTCTTCCCCTCCACCAGCAGACGCTGCGCGGTGACGCGCCAGAATTGCGTCGGGCTGCCGAGCGCCGCCACGAGGTCCGCGGTGCTCGCGCCTTTCAGCGAAGTGATCGCCGGCTTCTTCGCGCTTGCCGAGACGACGCGGTAAATGCGCCCGCGCTCGTGGTCGCGTAAGGGGTTCTCATGCGCGCCGCCGGGGCCGGTCTTGGCCGCGAACCCGCCGCGCTCCACGGAGGGCGTGGGGTTGTGCTGGATGATGAAATTCTGAAAGTCCGCGAACCAGACCGCGCCATCGGGGCCGACCTCAGAGAAGACCGGCGACATCCATTCGTCGCTGCTCGCGACGAGGTTGAAGCCGTCCTTCGCCACGTAGCCCGCGCCGTCGGATTGCACGTCCATGAGCGAGATCACTTTCATCGTCGGCTCGCAAACCATCGCCTGGCCCTGGAGGCGTTTCGGCATGTTTTCAGAATAGATGAACGCCGACCCCGCGGCCGCGGTGAAGCCGCCGAAGACGTCGACCTGCCGGAAGTTTGGCGTGATCGTGTGGCACATCGGCTCGACGTTGATTTTCTTCGCGCTGAGGCCGCGCACGCCCGCCGGCCAGAGGTGCGCCGGGATGCCGCCGAAGAAGATCGGCGCGCCGTTCGCGGTGCCGCCGAAATCGTCGCCCGCCGCGTTCTGGCTTTGTCCCCAGGAGTTGTTCGAGAATTGGTGCAGGAACTCCAGATCGGAGGCGTCCGGCTTGAAGCGAAACGTCCCCATCGAGAACTTCTGCATTTTCCCGCCGACCGTCCCTTGGAAGCCCGAGTAGCCGACGCAGCCGTGGATCCAGTTGTCGTAGCCGTAGTGGAGATTGCTCGTCTGCGCATGCGTGTCGTTGACGCCCCAAGTATCCATGAGCACCTCGCGCACATCGGCTTTGTCGTCGCCGTTCGTGTCCTTGAGAAAGAGGAAGCGCGGGGCCTGCGCGACGATCACGCCGCCGCGGGCAAAGGTGAGGCTGGTCGGCAGATTCAAGTGATCCGCGAAGATCGTGAACTTGTCGGCCTTCCCGTCGCCGTCGGTGTCCTCGCAAATCTTGATGTCGTCATTTCCTTCGCCCGTCGGCGTGACGCCGTGCGGATAATCGCGCGTCTCGGCGACCCAGAGCCGGCCGCGCTCGTCCCACGCAAGGGCGATCGGCTTCGCGATGTCGGGCTCCGCCGCGAAGAGCTCCAGGCGCATGTCGATCGGCACCTGCGTCCGTTCCATCGATCCCTTCACGCTCATCGGCTTCTGGAAGGTCAGCGGCGCCGGGCGCTTTTCGTAATTGGCGACCCACGGGCTTTTCTCGCGCACTTCGGGCTCGCGCTGGGCGAGGAATTTCTCCCACTCGGCGCGCCGCTCCGGGCTTACGGCGGCGAGCAGTTTTTCGCGGACCGATTGCACAAAGGCCGGCGTCGACCATGCCTTTTCATCCGCAGGAAATTCCGCCTCGACGACCTTCTTCTCGGTGCCGGCCACCGGGACCAGCCCATCCGTCAGGACGACATCCATCTTTTCGAACGCGCCCCCAAGGTCATTGTGCGACGCTTGCGTGTAGTCGAACCAGATCGCATCGCGCCCGAGCTCCCGCATGAGCAAGGCGCAGTGTTTGGACGAGGGAGAATCGGGTTTCCCAAGAAACAGGACCCGGATGGGGCCGGCCGCTTGAGCGGCGGCGAGACTGCACAGGAGGATGGTGAGGACGCGGAGGAGTTTCATGGCGGGGAGGGGTGCGCCAAGACAACTCCGATTCCGTGCTTTCCACCAGCGCAACGGTCGGACAATTTTTGTCGGAAATCGGTCTTCGCCTCCGCCGCCCCATTGCTCCTCACCGAACCGCCGCCATCCGCCCGCCATGTCTCTCCCTTTAAAACAAGCCTCCGCCGCGCGCATCGCCTTCCTGCAGAGTATCGGCGCGGAGACTCCCTTCTATCGCTTGTTCGACCATCTTCCGGAGCTCGCGTTCTTCGCGAAGGACCGGCAATACCGTCTCATGTGCGCCAGCCAGCGTTTCCTCGAGCGCTTCGGGTTCCATGCGGAATCGGAGATCGTCGGCAAGGACGACTTCGAGCTTTTCCCCGAGCGCTTGGCCGAGAACTTCCGCCGGGACGACGAGCAGGTCATGGCGGCCGGCGAGCCGAAACTGAACATCGTGGAGCTGTTCTTCAACGACCAGGGCGTGCCGGATTGGTTCATCACCAACAAACTCCCGCTGCGCGATCCCGCCGGCCAGGTCATCGGCGTCATGGGCACGGTCCACAGCTACGAAGGCCGGCGCGAGGTGCTGCACCCGTACCTGCAGCTCGACGCCGCGATCGCGTACATCCGCGAGCATTTCCGCTCCGGCGTCTCGGTGAAAGAGCTCTCGCACGCCATCCACGTCTCGCCGCGGCAATTGCATCGGAAATTCATGGGCGCCTTCGGGAGCAGCCCGCAGACCTTCATCATGAAGCTGCGCATCCAGGCCGCGTGCGAAGCGCTGCAGCGCAAGGACGCCGAGATCCACGAAGTCGCCCGCGCGCATGGCTTCTGCAGCCAGAGCGCGTTCACGCAACTGTTCCAGAAGTACGTCGGGCTCACGCCGCTGAAGTATCAGCGGCGGTTTCGGCTGGAGGCCGCGGATGGGACCTGATGGCAGACTCGCCGAGGAGCGCCCCTGGATCGAGACCGTAAGCGTTCGCCACGATGCGAATCTGCGGGGCCGTCAACTCATCCTCCCCGCGCACGAGGCAATCGGCCAAGGAAGGCTCGATCTCCAGCAATGCCGCGAGGTTGCCAGCGTCTTCATTGCGTTGCGCCAACACGAGTCGCAGCAGTTCCGCGCCATACGCCGGTTCGATCGGGCACTGCTCGATTTCCCATTTTTCGTAAAGATCGCTCAGCAGGTCAAGGTAGTCGGACTGCTCTTCGTTCAACGCATGGCCGGCGAGCAGGGCGATCATCTCCGCCGCATTTTCCGCGTCCACTTCATCGTGGATCGGACGAATCATGTGGCGGGCCATCAGTCCGGCGTAGGTCTTCGGGATCAGGGCGTAGGGCGTCCCCATCTCAGTGGCGGGTTTCATAGGCGCATCTTCCACGTAGCCCTCCGGGCGGCTCGCTGTCAAATAACCCCGCGCAGCTTGAACTCCGCGCCTCCTGCCCTGACTATGCCCCCTGTGCTCACCGAAACCCACGCGCATCTCGATTTCCCGGAACTCTCCCGGGACGTCCCGGGCGTGCTCGCGCGGGCGGCGGAGGCGGGGGTCACGCGGGTGATTTCCATCGGCACTTCGCTCGAGGGCAGCCGACGCGCTGTCGCGCTCGCGGAGCAATACCCCGGCGTCTGGGCGACCGTCGGCATTCACCCGACCAACGTCGATGCGCAGTCGGACTCGCAGCTCGACGACTTGCGCGAGCTCGCGAAAAACCCGCGCGTGGTCGCGATCGGTGAGATCGGGCTCGACTACCATTGGCTGCCGAGCGAGACCGCGCGCCGCGAGGGGAAGCTCACGCCGGAAAACACCGCGGCGCTGCTCGCGGAAGACGAGGCGAACCGTCGGGACCAGACGCGGCTCTTCCATTTGCAAATGGAGCTCGCCTCGGAGCTCGGGCTGAACGTCGTCATCCACCAGCGCGCAGCCTGGGACGACACGCTGGCGGCGTTGCGCTCGACCAAGGCGCGCTGCTCGGCGGTCTTCCATTGCTTTACCGAGACGTTCGCGCGTGCCGAGGAGGTCTTCGCGCTCGGGCACCTCGTTTCGTTCACCGGTATCATCACGTTCAAGAACGCGGCGGTCGCGCAGGAGACCGTGCGGCGCGTGCCGGCGGGCTCCTTCATGGTCGAGACCGACTCGCCGTATCTCGCGCCGGCGCCTCATCGCGGGAAGCCCTGCCAGCCGGCCTACACGCGCCTCGTCGCGGAGGAGGTCGCGCGCCTGCGCGGCCGGCCGCTGGCCGAGATCGCCGCTGAAACCGAGGCCACCGCGGAGCGGTTCTTTTGGCGCAACCGGGGCGCCGCCTCGTGAAGCCGAGCGCTGACAACCGGCCGGGCCGTTTCGTTTTCCAGGACCCGCTCGGCCACCGCTGGCCGCGCCTCCGCCGGGTGCTCATCCTCTGGGGTTTCCTCAGCGGACTGGTCCTCGTCTTTTTCACCTGGTCCGTGCTCGTGAAGCCGGAGCTGCATCTCCCGGCCGGGTTGCGCAAACTCAAGGGCCAGCTCCGGAGCGCAACGCAAATGGAGGAGGCGCCGAACGACGACAAGGCCACCGAATACGTGAAGTTTTACGAGCTCGCGGATGCGCAGGATCGCCTGACCGAAATCCGCGCCGCGACCAGGAAACCGCGCCTGCCCGGCAACGAAGTGCGGCTCGGCTTCTATGTGGATTGGGATGCCAATTCGCTCACCTCCTTTGCCAACCACGCCAATTCGCTGACCCACGTTTGTCCGGAGTGGTTCTCCATCACCGAGACCTCCGGCAAGCTGAACTACGAGCCCGACGCGGGTCTCGCCGAGTACGCGGCGAAACGCGGCGTGGCCGTCATTCCGCTCCTCGACAATCTGCTCGGTAACACCTGGCAGCCGGAGCCCGTCGAGAATCTCGCGCGCGGCGCCGCCGAGCCACGGCGCATCTTCATCCAGGACCTGACCGCGAAGCTCAAGGAATCGAAGTCCGCGGGCGTGCTCATCGACTGGCAGCAACTCGATCCCTCGTACACCGGTGCCTACACGGCATTCATCACGCAGATCGCCGACGCGTTGCATAGGGCCCACCTGGAACTCTGGCTCTCGATCGCGCCGGGCGCGGCTTACACCACTTTCGATCTCGCGAAGCTCCAGCTCACCGTCGACCGCTTCGTCGCCATTCTGCACGATGAGAACTCCGAGACCGATGCGCCCGGCCCGATCGCGTCGCTCCCCTGGCTCGAGGGCTGGCTGAAAGTGATGAGCGAATTTGGCGAGCCGGGCCAATGGGTCGGCGTGCTCGGGGCGTACGCGTACGACTGGAACATCACGACGAAGACCGCCGAGACGATCTCCTTCAAGGACGCCATGTCCCGCGCGAGCTACGCCGGCGTGGACCAGGGGGGCAAGCTCGTGACCGTCGCCGCCCCCAATTACAACGGCTCCTATCCCTACTCGGCGCCGGACGGCGAGCACCGCGTCTTCTTCCTCGATGCGATCTCGTTCAAGAACCAGCTCCGCGCGCTGCGCAACGCCAGGCTCGGCGGCATCGGCATTCAACGCCTCGGCACCGAAGACCCGGATACCTGGGAGATGCTGGAGACGCGCGGGCCGCTCAAGCTGGAAACGGTGCAGGCGCTCCAGCCGCTGCTGTCCGACAAGACCGTCACGCACGTCGGGCGTGGCGAAGTCGTCTATGTCGACGACGCGCAGGATGACGGAAAGCGGCTGGTCACGCTCGATGCGAACGGCCTGTTGAGCGCGAAGTACGTCGACTTTCCGACCTTCCCCACGCTCACCCACAGCGGCGCCGGCTCACCACACCAGGTCTCCATCACGTTCGACGACGGGCCCGATCCGAAATGGACGCCGAAGATCCTCGACCTCCTGCGCGCCGCCAACGTGAAGGCGTGCTTTTTCCTGCTCGGCAAGAACGCCGAGGAGCACCCGGGCCTCGTCCGGCGCATCGTCGAGGAAGGACACGAAATCGGCAATCACACCTACAGTCACCAGAACCTCTCCCAGCTCTCGGAAATCCGCATGAAGCTCGAGCTGAACATGACGCAGCGCGTGATCGAGAGCATTACCGGGCGCTCCACTTCGCTCTTCCGTCCGCCCTACAATGCCGACTCGAATCCCGCCAGCATCGAGGAGTTGCTGCCGCTCAAAATCGCGCAGGACGACCTCGACTACACGGTGGTGCTGGAGCGAATCGATCCGCGGGATTGGGACCAACCCGGCGCGACGGCGGATGTCATCCTGCAACGGGTGAAGGATCTGCGCTCGGAGGGGAGCATCGTATTGCTGCACGACGCCGGCGGCAACCGTGCGCAAACCGTGGCCGCGTTGCCGCGCATCATCGACTACTTGCGCGAGCGCGGCGATGACATCGTCCCCATCTCGACCCTGCTCAATCAATCGCACGACGACGTGATGCCGCTGGTGAACGGCGGCTCGCAGTCCATGGAGCGCTGGATTTCCAGCACGGGCTTTCAGATCTGGCGCTCGATCATCGAGTTCTTCTGGGCGTTCATGATCTTCGCCACCGCGCTCGTCGTCGCGCGGACGCTGCTCGTGGCCTGGCTCGCGCGGCGGCATCACCGGCGCGTCGATGGCAAACCGATCCCGGTCCACACGCCGCCAGTCAGCATCGTGATCGCCGCTTTCAATGAGGGCAAAGTCATCGCCAAGACGCTGCGCTCGCTGTTGCAAACCGACTACCCCGGCGAGCTGGAGGTGCTCGTGGTGGACGACGGCTCGCACGACAACACCGCGGAGGAAATCGAGCGCGTCGCCGCGGAGGATTCGCGGATCGTACTCCGGCGGCAGGCGAATCTCGGCAAGGCCGTCGCCCTCCGCAACGGGGTGAGTCACGCGCGCCACGGCATCCTGGTCTTCCTCGACGCCGACACGCTGTTCGAGCGCGGCACGATCCGCGCGCTGACCGCGCCGTTTCTCAATCCGCTGGTCGGCGCGGTCAGCGGCAATGCGCGCGTCGGCAATGCGCGGAACTTCATCACCCGCTGCCAGAGCCTGGAGTACATCTGCGGGTTCAACCTCGACCGCCGCGCCTACACCGAGTGGAACTGCATCACCGTCGTCCCCGGCGCGGTCAGCGCGTACCGCCGCAGCGCGATCGAGGCCGCCGGCGGGTTCTCGCACGACACGCTGGCCGAGGATACCGACCTCACGCTGACGCTCCACCGGCTGCATTACCGCATCGAGTTTGCGCCCGAGGCGATCGCCTGGACGGAGGCGCCCGAGCGGCTGCGCACGCTCGCGAAGCAGCGCTTTCGCTGGGCCTTCGGCACCATGCAATGTCTCTGGAAACACCGAGACCTCGTCCTCAGCCCGCGCCACGGCGCGCTCGGCTGGTTCTCGCTTCCGAGCATCTGGTTTTTCCAAATCGGCCTCGTCGCGCTCACGCCGTTTGTCGACGCGCTGCTGCTCTATTCCATCTGGTCCGGGACCGCGACCGCGATCTGGTATTACTTCGTCATCTTCCTCGCGATGGAGCTCTTCCTCTCCGCCCTCGCCTGCCGCCTCGAGGGCGAGCCGGTCTACCGCGCCTGGATCGCCGTGCCGATGCGGCTGGTCTACCGCCCCCTCCTCGCGTGGGTCATCTGGCGCTCGATCTTCCGGGCGCTGAAAGGGGCGCTCGTGGGTTGGGGAAAACTGGAGCGGACGGCTTCGGTGCCAACGCGCGCGTGAGGAACGCTTGCGGCGAACCGGACCATCGTGCTAATATCTCGACCGTGAGCACCCTCGCAGAAATCGAAGCCGCCACGGAGCAACTGACGGAGCCACAAAAGGAAGAGCTGGTCGCCTTCCTCAGCGCGCGCCTGGGCCAAGGTCGCGGTGCGCCGGCGGAATCTGCAGAGGGGGGCGGCTATCCGCGTCTGGGCACGAGTCCGATTACTGGCTTTCCACTGATCATTTGCACGCCAGGCAACGTCATCAACCCGACCGCGGAGCAATTGGGTGAAATCTGACTTGTTTGACGTCAACTGGTGGCTGGCTTTTGAGGCCGCAACGCATGTCCACCATAAGCGCGCCGAAGACTGGTTCCAAAACAGCGAGCGGCTAAGTTGCGTGCATTGTCGTGTGACGCAGATGTCATTGTTGCGGCTCATGACAAACAAAGTCGTCATGAGAGTTGATGTTCTGAGCGCTGAAGAGGCGTGGGAGGTCGTGAAGCGAACCCGAGCAAGAGCGGATGTCGAGTGGATGGATGAACCCGCATCGCTGGAATCAACTTGGGAAACGCTGAGTCTGCTCGGCAGCCCAAAAGGAAGCTGGTGGACTGATGCATACCTCGCCGCATTCGCCATCGGGCATAACCTTCGCTTGGTTACTTTCGACGCTGGCTATCGCCGCTTCGAATCGGAAGGACTGGATTTGCTCGTGCTTCAGCCAGCACCGTGAGCAGATGCCGATGATCTTGAAACGATTCGCCCGGCGCGCGACTTTACTCGCCTGCTTAGCTCTGTCCTTTGGCTCCTGCCAAAAGCCCCCCGCCCCCACCCTATCCACTGCCCACCAGCTCCTCGTCCCCACCCACGGCATCTACGCCGGCGCCTACATCGAGGCCGGCGACAAGGAGGACGACGTCACGCTGGAGAAGATCGACGACTTCGAGCGGCTCGTCGGCAAACACCAGGCGATCGTCGCTTCGTCGTCCTACTGGGGGGAACAGACTTTTCCGGACGCCAATGTCCGCCTCATCGCGCGGCACGGGTCGATTCCGCTGATCTTCTGGTCGCCGTGGGATCAGCCGTACGTGGAGCAGGATCACCCGCCGGACAAGTACTCGCTGACCAGCATCAACGCGGGGACGCACGACGCCTATATCGACATGTGGGGCGACAAGGCGCGGGAGTTTGGCGAGCCGATGATCGTCTCGTTTGCGAATGAAGCGAACGGCTCCTGGTTCCCCTGGAGCGCCGGCAACTACGGCGCCGGCGACCCAGCGCCGGGCGACACGCCGGCGCACCGCCGCTACCTGGGCCCGGAGACCTTCAAGAAGGCGTTCCGTCACGTGGTCGACCGGGTCCGCGCGCGCGGCGCGAAGAACGTGCAGTTCGTGCTGCACCTGATGAATTACCCCGACCCCAACGACAAATGGAACCTGACGGAGCAGTTCTATCCCGGCCCGGAATATTGCGACTGGCTCGGCCTCAGCCTCTACGGCTCGCAGTTCCCCGCCGACGGGGATTGGGCGCCTTTCCCGCCGCTGCTCGATTACCCATACCAGGTGCTCTGCGATCTCGATCCCAAGAAACCGATCATGCTCTGCGAGTGGGGCGTCGCGGATCTGCCGCATCTCGGCGACAAGGCGCAGTGGTATCGCGACGCCTTCCGCATGATGCAGGATCCGAAGTACGACCGCCTGAAAGCGATCGTCTACTGGCAGGAACGCTGGGAAAACAGCGACGGCGACAACGCGGGCAAATATTCGAATCTGAAAGTCAACTCGTCGCCGGAAACCCTCGAGGCGTACCGGGCCGGCGTGGCGCACCCATTCTATTTGGGTGAGCCGCAGTTTTCCGGCGGAAAGAAGTAGCGAATGACGAATGACGGCAAGGCCGGTCATTCGTCATTCGTCATTCGTCCTCTAGGGCAAAAGGGGAAACCGCGCCGTAGTCCAATCCACCACGAGATCGTTCCAGTAGATGGTCGTCGGCGGGATGGCGCCGGGGTGCTTGTCGCAGCGCCCGATGATGAGCATGCGGGCGGGGGTGTTGGAGGTGAGGGTGAGGGTGGAAGTCTCGCCGATCTGCTGGAACGTTTTGGGGTCGAACAGGGCGAGCGAGGAATCGCCGTGCTGCGCGAAGCGCATGCTGACCCAATAGAGCTTGCCGTCTTCGAGGGGGATGACCGGCCCGGCGCGCGATGGCTTGGGCTCGTTGCCGGGGCTGCGGTCGCCGGTGTGGACTCGGACGCCGGGCGTTTGCGGATGTTCGCGGGTATTCATGACCACGAAATCGTCGCCCGAATTGATGCAGACCAGATCGAGCGGCGTCCATGCTTTGGTGCCGTGATATTCCAGAAAGAAACCGACGCTGACCGCAGGGTGCGGCGTCTTGAAGGTGTAGTAGACGCAGCGAGCGGGCGTGGCCAGTTCGCACGCCCAGCCGCGCTGGTCTTCCGCGTTCTGGTGCAGGACCCCGTTCACGCTGACCGGCCCGGGCAGCCGGCCTCGGGCGGCAGAGACGGTGAACTCGGCGAGCGGCGTGTCCGTCTTCTCGGGTCCGCGCCGCATGCTCCACGTGCCGCCGGTGCCGTGCGTCATGGCGTCGAGGAGCTGGGTGGTCATCGCGTCGCCGGGCTTGCCCGACTCCATGTCGACGTAAAGATCAGCCACCAGCGGCGGGCGCGGAGGATCCGCCGCGGCCGGCATGACACCGGCGAAGAAAGCCACCAAAGTCAGAATCGGAAGTGCAATGCGTGCGATCATGGGGAGGGGAAATGACGAATGACGAATGACGAATGACGAAATTGGCCGGCCCTTCGTCATTCGTCTTACTTTTGTTGGAAGAGGTCGCTGGCGACGACGGCGTGGACAAGCTTCCGCAAGCCGTACTCCGACGGCTTGGCCTCGGCCAGGATGTGATTCACCGCCGTGTGGTCGTAGGGGCCGACGGGCTGGCCGGTGGCGTAGGTGACGAGTTTTTCCGTGACGCAGCGCGCGAGCTGCTCGGGGTGCGCGAGCAGCAGTTTCTTGAACTCGGTGATGTCCGCGAACTTGCGCCCGTCCGGCATCACGTCGCCTGCGTCGACTGGCAGTCCGAGGCCGTAGCCCCAGCCGGCGAGATATTTCCCGAGCGGGCCGACGCGGTTGTTTACGCGCAGCTTCCCGTCAGCCGTCACGAAGCGATACTGCTCGCGCCAGCCGCCGATCACGTCGTAATTCTCCAGCGCGAAGCCGGGCGGATCGATGCGCGCGTGGCAGCCGGCGCAGTTCTCCGTCGCGCGATGTTTCTCGAGCTGTTCGCGGATGGTTTTGGCCCCGCGGATATCCGGCTCGATGGCCGGGACGTTCGGCGGAGGCGGCGCCGCGGGCCGGCCCATGATGCGATCGAGCACCCAGACGCCGCGCACGACGGGCGAGGTCGTGGTGCCATTGGCGGTGACCTTCAGCACGCTCGCCTGGGTGAGCACGCCGCCGCGATGGTACTCCGGCTTCAGCGCCACCTTGCGGAAACCCACGCCCTCCACGCCGGGGATACCGTAGAGTGTGGCCAGCCGGCCGTTCAGCATGGCAAAATCCGAGTCGACGAAGTTTTTCACGCTGAGATCCTGCTTCAGCATCTCGTCGAAAAAGAGCTGCGTCTCGCGGAGGGCCGACCATTGCAAATGAGCCTCGAACTCGGGGTAGAGCACCTTGTCCGGCGTGTTGTTCTCGATGTCCCGCAAGCTCAGCCACTGGCCGGTGAAGTTCTCGGTGAACGCCCGGGCCTTCGGGTGATTCAGCATCCGCTCGACCTGAGCGTGCAACACCGTGGGCTTGTGCAATTCGCCCGTGGCCGCCAGCGCGAGGAGCGGCTCGTCCGGCATCGTGCTCCAGAGGAAATAGGAGAGGCGCGACGCCAGCGCGTAGTCATCGAGCGGCCCCGCCGGCTCGCGCAGATAGAGGAATTTCGGCGAAGCGAGCACCGCCTTGTAGCCCGCGCGCAACGAGGCCTCGAAGGGCTGCCCCATCTCCAGCGATTTCGCGGCGAGGGCGACGAAGGGCTTCTCCTCACCCTCGCGCACCGGGCGGCGGAACGCGCGCGGCAGCAGGGCGCGGATCAGCTTCTCCGCGTCCGCGAGTGTGCCGGTCTTCGGGTCCGCGTCGCCCATTACCCGGCGGTAGCTCTCCGTCGGCCACGTCTCGGGGAACGGCCCTTCGACCTCGATCCAGTGGATGTGCAAGCTCGGCCCCGGATACTCCGCCATGTTCTGCTTGTTCAAATAGGCGGTCGGAAGCCCAAAAGGGATCAGCTTGATCGTGTCGTTCTTCGCGGCGAGCCGCTCTTCGATTTCGATGATCGCCGGCGTGTCGGGCGGCGCGTCGAAGTAGCCGAGATGGTGGACGTTGATCGCGCTGACCACGAAGTTGCCGAGGATGAGCGCGAGCGGGAGCGGCGTCTCCGAGTTGTGCGCCGAGACGGCAACACGAAACCGGTAACGGCCCGGCGCCGGCGCCTTGAACTTCCGCAGATCGACGCCGCCGTCGTTGGCGGTGCGGAACAAGTTGACGCCCTCGTCCTGCTTCCAGGTCGTGATGTACGGCGGGATCGAGTCGGCGAGATCGAAGCGCTCTTTCGTGCTCTCCAAATGATGCACCGGCAGCAACGCCGCCGTCACCACCGCGTCCGCCGCTTCGAGATAACGCTCCATCTGCACCGGCGAGATGTTGAGCGCCGCCCCCACGTTGTCGAAGCCTTGCGCCACGGCGTCGTCGGGCAGCGTTTCCTTCACCGCCACGTCCACGGCAAAGAGATCGCGCACGGTGTTCTCGTATTCCACGCGATTCAGCCGGCGCAAGACCACGCGCCCTTCCGCGCGATGCGCCGCCACCGCGCCATCGAGCTGCGCCGAGATGACGCGGATGGCCGCCGCCACCTTCGCCGCCTCGGGCTGCTTCTCCTCCTCCGGCGGCATCTCCCCGGTTTGCAACTGATCGAGGATCGTCTGCCACCGGCGGAACGTCGCGGCGTTGCTCAGGTCGGAATCGATCTGATCGAGGCGCAGGTTGCCCTTCGCCTTTTTCTCGCCGTGGCATTTCGTGCAGTTCTCGGTAAAGAGCGCCGCCACCTCCGGAGGCACCGGATTGCTTTGCGCCGCGACGAGCGGCCATGACGCGGCGAGCGTGGCACCGGCAAGGAGCGTGAGGGTAATTCGAGAGGTGGTGGAGGGCACGTTCATCTTGCCGAGAGGCGACCGTAGCATAGCACCTCCGCCGACGCGTAGAATGCAAATTGTGTCTCGGGCCTCGCCGCCCGGCTCATCACCGCCCTCCCGCTCACTGAGTACTGGCTTCCGCGGCGCACCCGCCCTACAAACGCCCTCCATGCCGAACCGCATCGACCAGAAATTTGCCGCGCTCCGCGAGACGGGCGGCCGCGCCTTGATCGCCTACATCGCCGCCGGCGACCCGCAGCTCGCGGCCACGCGCGAGCTCGCGCTCGCCTTCGATCGCGCGGGCGTCGATGTCCTCGAGCTCGGCGTGCCGTTCTCCGATCCGCTGGCCGATGGCGTGGTCAACCAGATGGCCGCCATCCGCGCGCTCGCGTCGGGGACGACGGTCGTGGGCGTGCTCGAGTGCATCCGCGAAATCCGCCGCGCGTCGCAGATTCCGATCGTCCTCTACACGTACATGAACCCGATCTACCGCTACGGGTTCGAGAAGTTCCATCGCGACGCGGAAGCCGCGGGCGTCGACGGCCTGCTCATCCTCGATCTGCCGCCGGACGAGGACGAGCAAAACGCCGAGCTGGCGCAGCAGACCGGCCTCAAGCGCATCTGCCTCATCGCGCCGACCACGCCGGCGGATCGCATCGCGCGGCTCACCGCGCGGGCGAGCGGATTCATCTACTACGTGTCGCGCGAAGGCGTGACCGGCGCGCGCTCCGACCTGGCCTCCTCGCTGCCCGAGCGGGTCCGGGAAATCCGCGCCACCACCCTGCTGCCGATCGCGGTCGGGTTCGGCATTTCCACCGCCGAGCAGGTGCGCGAGGTCGCCGGCCTGGCCGAAGGCGTCGTCGTCGGCAGCGCGATCGTCAAGCGCGTCGAGCAGTGGGGCAAGGAGCCGGATCTCGCGCGGCGGATGGAGGAGTTCGTGCGGCCGCTCGCGGCGGCGACGAAAGGGTAACGGACGCGGCCCGCGCTCCTACACCTCCGCCTCAATCACCTCGCGCAGCTTCCGGGCAAGATCGCTCGGCGTGAACGGCTTTTGCAGGAAGGCGGCGTCGGCTTCCACGCCGTGGCGGCGGAGGATTTGTTCATCCACATAGCCGCTGGTGAAGAGCAGCTTCGTCTGCCGGCGCGTGCAGACCCAATCGGCGAGCTGGCGGCCGCTGAGGTCCGGCAACACGACATCGGAAAAGAGGAGGTCGATCTCGCTGTCGGCGCGCTCTTCGACGATCGTCTGCGCTTCCTGGGCGTCGCACGCTTCGAGGACGGTGTAGCCGAGCCGGCGAAGGACGTGCGAGGTGAGACTGCGGACGCTCATCTCATCCTCGACGTAGAGGATGGTTTCATTCCCGCCCGGGAGCGGGCCGGTCTCGCGGATGTTCGCTTTCTCGCCGGCCTCGTCGACGCGCGGGAGGTAGATGGAAAACGTGGTCCCCTCATCGAGCACGCTCTCGACGCCGATGTAGCCGCCGCTTTGCTTCACGATGCCGTAGCAGGTCGCGAGGCCGAGGCCGGTGCCGTGCCCTTTTTCCTTGGTGGTGAAGAACGGCTCGAAAATGTGCTTCGCGATCTCCGGGGCAATGCCGGTGCCGGTATCGAGCACCGACAGCCGCACGTACTCGCCCGCCGGCATCTCCGCGACCGTCAGCCCTTTGTCATCCGGAATGTACGTGATGTCCGCCGTGTGGATCGTGATCGAACCGCCGCCGGGCATCGCGTCGCGCGCGTTCACGCAGAGGTTCAGCAGCACCTGCTCGAGCTGGCTCGGGTCGGCCTTGATGCGGCCGATGTCCGCCGTCATTTTCGTCGTGATCTTGATGTTCTCACCGATCACGCGCTGGAGCATCTTGTGCAGATTGCGCACCGTCTCGTTGATGCAGAAGACGCGGAGGTAGAGGGGCTGCCGGCGCGAGAAGGCGAGCAACTGCTGCGTCAGCGAGGCCGCGAAATCGGAGGCTTTGCGAATCTCGGTCAGATGCTTGTACATCCAGTGCCGCTCCTCGATTTGCCCGATGAGCAGGTCGCTGTAGCCGAGGATGGCGGTGAGGATGTTGTTGAAATCGTGCGCGATACCGCCGGCCAGCCGCCCCACGGCTTCCATCTTCTGCGATTGCAGCAGTTCCTCCTCGAGCCGCTTCCGCTCGGTGATGTCGCGCGCGATCGACGAGAGGCCCGTGATGCGGCCGTTTTCCGCGCGGATCGGCGAGTCGGTGAGCGAGACGGCGATCTTCTTCCCGTCCTTGCGCAGCCGCACCGTTTCGTAGTTGGCGATGCTCTCCCCCTTGCGGATGGCCGCCAGCGTGCGTGGAAATTCATCGAGCCGCTCCGGCGGGATCAGCATGTGCAGCGGCCGGCCGATCGCCTCCTCCTTCGTGTAGCCGTAAATCCGCTCGGCGCCGTTGTTCCAACTCCGGATGCTCCCCTCGCTCGTGCAGCCGATAATAGCGTCATTCGAGTTGGCGACCACGGCGGCCAACTCGGAGGTCACGCGCTCGGCTTCCTTGCGCTCGGAAATATCGCGCACGTATGCCGTGTACATCGTCTTGCCGTCGATCTTGATCCGCGAGATGGCGACCTCGGCGGGGAATTCGCTGCCGTCGCTCCGCATGCCGACCAGCTCCACGCGGCGCCCGACCGAGCGGGCGGGATTGGTCGCGGTGTAGAGCGTTGTGCCGTGCTCGTCCGTCGGCGCGAATTGCTCGGCCTGCCCGGTGAGGATGAGTTCCGCGACATCGCGCCCCATCGCGTCCACCTGGCGATAGCCGAACGCCCGCTCGGCCGCGGGGTTGAACTCCACGATCTTCCCGTCGGCGTCGAAGGAAATGATGCAATCCAGCGCCGAATGGAGAATGGCGGCCTTGCGCATTTCGCTCTTGCGCAGCGCTTCCTCGGCGGTCTTCCGCTCCACCAGATTGCCGAGCTGGGTGCCGATCATCCCGAGCATTTGCAACAGTTCCGGGTCAGGCAGCACCATCTTGGGGCTGAAAAACTCGACCACGTGCAGCACCTCGTTGTTGACCTTGATCGGCACGCCGAAGGCCGACCCCATGCCGTTCTTCACCGCGATCACGGAGCCGGGCGACTCGCGGTCCTCGACCAGGTTCGCGTTCCACCAGGACTCGCCGGTGGTCCAGACCTGGCCGGCCAGGCCCTCGCCCGGTGCGAGGGTCATCTGCGAGACGGCCTGCTGATATTCGGTGATGTCGATCGAGGGCGTGTGCCAGACTTCCGAGCAGGTAAGCACGCCGGCGCCAACGTTGACATCCCACACCGCGCCCATGTCCCACTCGAGCAAATCGCAGATCTGCTGGAGGATCTTTGGTCGCGCCTCGGCGACGCTGAGCGTGCTCTCGAGCACGTGGCTGGTCGCGACCTGGAGCTTCTGCCGTTGCTCGCTCCACCAGCGATCGGAGATGTCGACGACCGTTCCCTCGAGATAGAGGAGGTTCCCCTGATCGTCTTTGACCGCGCGGACGTTCTCGCGAATCCACATCGCGTGGCCGTCGGCGCGCACCACCTCGGTCTCCATGTTCGAGACAACGCCCTCCTCCTGGAGCGCCTTCAGCAATTCCTCGCGCTGCCCCACCTCGACGTAGAGCTGCATCGGCGCGTCGTCGAGACTGGCCATCAGATGCTCGGGCGATTGGTAGCCATACATCCGCGCGAGCGCGTGGTTGGCCGTGAGGAAGCGGCCGTCCGGCGTCATCTGGAAAATGCCTTCCAGCGCGTGATCGAAGATCGCGCGGTACTTCGCCTCCGTCGCGCGGAGCTGATCGTTGAGCCCCGCCTTTTCCCGCGATTCCGCCCGCGCCCGCGCCGCCATCCGGTAGAGGTAGAAACAAATGCCGCCGGTGAACGCGAGGAGCAGCCCGGTCAGGATGATGTCGAGCTCCTCGTGCGAGCCGATGGAGTGCCGGTGGCGCTCCGCGGATTCGGTCTGCAGCCGCTCGGCATGCGTGCGGAGGGTCGAGAGAAGGCTCATCGCCCCGGTGAACCGGTCGCGCAGATCGGGCGGCGGCCGCATGGTGCCCGGGGCGTCGGGATCATCGACCGCCGCGGCGAAGGCGATGTCCATTTCCTCCCGCAGACCGTTCGTCGCCACCTCCACTGCCCGGAGCTCGGCGGCGAACTCGCTGCGATCCTGCTTCGGCACGCTGCCGATCAGGCCGCGAATCGCCGCCACTTCCGAAGTCACCTGACGGCGGGCGCCTTGATAGCGCGCCTCATTCCCGTCCGGCTCCACGCCCGCCGCGAACATTTCCACGAGACTGCGCCCGAGCCGGACCGTGTTGGCGGTGCGCTCCGTGGCGTCGCGCATGTCCTCGCCAGCCAGCCGCCCGGCGAGCGTGACCTGGTGCTGCCAGTAGAGGCAGGCGCCCGTCATCGCGAAGTAGAGCACGAGCATCGCGTACCCGGGCCACTCGGAACGCGGGCGCGTCGGAGGAGCCGGGATCGGAGGCGGTGCGGGCTGTGAAGTCACTGTTGGGGGACCGATGACAATAGGTCCAACCCCGGAATGCAATCCCGGGTAGCGCCGACAGTACGCAATTTTATCATCTGCACCACATGTTTTCGCTCACCCGGCGGGCGTCCCGAAGACGCTCTGGACTTGGACGCCGTTCCCACGGATGCTCTGCGCGAGCGCCGGCTCTCCCGCCTCGCCCCTCCATGACTCGTCGCATCGCTCTCGTCCTCGTTCTTGTGTCTCTTCTCTCCCTCCTTGGAATCGCGTCAAAAACCGAGCCGCTCGCGGTCGGCGCCAAGGCTCCGACGCCCGCCGCCGTCGATGAAAACGGACAGCCCGTCGATTTCGCGCAAATCTATGCGCAGGGGCTGACGCTCGTTTATTTCTACCCCATGGCGAGCACGCCCGGCTGCACCGCGCAGGCGTGCTCCCTGCGCGACGCCCTCAATGATCTGAAGAACGCGGGCGTGACCGTCATCGGCGTGAGCCACGACAAGCCGGCGGCCCAAAAGAAGTTCAAGGAGAACAACCGGCTCCCGTTTACCCTCGTCGCCGACCGCGAGGGCGAAGTGATCAAGGCCTTTGGCGTGCCGACGTACCTGTTCGGCATCTCGAAGCGGCAGTCGTTTCTCATCAAGGACGGCCACGTCGCCTGGCGCGCGCTCTCCGCACAAACGTCGACCCACGCCGACGAAGTCCGCCAAGCCGCCGCCGCCCTCAAATAGCTCAAACGACGAGATGCGTACGAATCACCCAGCAAGGCGAAGCCGCAGCCAATCGTCCCGAGGTGTAGAGGCGGCTCTCTGTGAGCCTAGGCGAACAGGTGCCGCCTCACTTTTCTTGAGCGTTTGTCGTGCGAGAGGCGCTCAAGGAATTGGAGGCGGCACCCCATTCGCCTAGGCTCAGGGAGAGCCGCCTCTACACACGGTAACGAA
Source organism: Chthoniobacteraceae bacterium (assembly GCA_035997375.1). GTDB lineage: Bacteria > Verrucomicrobiota > Verrucomicrobiia > Chthoniobacterales > Chthoniobacteraceae > DASYIS01. The sequence goes on along the minus strand of DASYIS010000357.1, from coordinate 1,053 downwards.
GCCACCTGTCGCAGAACGCGATTCAACACCTTTCTCCCATTCGTTCCCATTCGAGTCATTCGTTGGCAAAAAATCTCCTCTCATGAAAATCGCCCCCCTCGCCTTTCTCCTCCTCTTCTGCGCCTGCGCCGCCCGCGCCGACGACGAGCCGGCCGCGCCCGGCAGCAAGAGCGCCCCCGGCCACTCGTCGCACGGCGAGGCCTTCAATGAAGGGCCGCGGCAGAAGGCAGAGCTGATGACGGGAACGGGCGACGTGCACTTCCCGGTGACGACCAAGAACGAGCTGGCGCAGAAGTTTTTCGATCAGGGCGTGGGGCAGCTCCATGGCTTTTGGAACTTCGAGGCGGAGCGCTCCTTCCGCCAGGTGGCGGCACTCGACCCGGATTGCGCGATGGCCTACTGGGGCATGACCCAGGCGAACTCCGGCAACGTGAAGCGCGCGGCGGAGTTCATCAAATCCGCGGTGAAGCTGAAGGACAAGGCGAGCCGGCGCGAGCAGCTCTGGATCGACAGCCTGGCGGACTTCTACGCCGACCCGAAGAGGCCGGATCGCGATCGCCGGATGGCCGTGGTGCGCACGCTCGAGCGGCTGAGCTACGAGTTCCCCGACGACCTGGAGGCGAAGGCGTTCCTCGTCCTGCGCATCTGGGATAACGAGGACCACGGGATCCCGATCTCGAGCAAGCAGTCGGTCGACGCGCTCGCGATGCAGGTGCTGGCGGCGAATCCCAACCACCCGATTCATCATTATATCATCCATCTTTGGAACGGTGAAGACGATCGCCGCGCCCTGCTCTCCGCGGCGCTGTGCGGGCAGGTTTCGCCGACGATCGCGCACATGTGGCACATGCCCGGGCACACCTTCACCAAGCTCCACCGCTATGCCGACGCCGTCTGGCAGCAGGAGGCCGCGGCGCGCGTCGACCACGCGCACATGATCGCCTCGCGCATCCTGCCGGAGCAGATCTTCAACTACGCGCACAACAACAACTGGCTGGTCGAGGACCTCGATTTCATCGGGCGGGCGCATGATGCGATGGACCTCTCCAAGAA